>NZ_JBFBCF010000011.1:0-263611 GCF_040683035.1 Streptosporangium sp. NPDC051022
AACGGATGCAGTACCGTCCTGCGTTGTTCGACGGCTTCATCGCCCAGACCGGCCTGATCCTCGAACCGCTGTAACTTCAGCCTTTCAAGCTCAGAGGCACGGGCGGAACGACGGCCGGATCCCCTTCCAGATCTACGTGAGACCACGTCAGCGCCCGCAGTTCCTCCGTGCGCGCGCCTGTCAGGAGGGACAGCACGATGTAGGCGTGCATCCGGGTCCCCTCGGCAGCCTTGAGCACGGCTTCGGCCTGGGCGAACGTCAACGCTTTCGACGGACGTCCTGCCTTGCCCTTGGGCACGGAGCGCACAGTGTCACCACGTTCCGCTTGACCTTGTCGCGCGCCATGGCCCGCTTGATCGCACGGTTCAGGCAGGAGTGAAGTCCCTGCAAGGTGCGGGTGCTGAGAGTCTTGGCCTTGTCGGCGAGCCACTTGTCCACGTCCTCGGCACTGAGGTCGCGGAGCTTTCGAGCGCCCAGGGCGGGGATGACATGGGTCCTGCTCAGGATCGTACAGGCGGTCACCGTGCCTTCATCGCGTCCACTGAGCCCATAGGCCAACCAGTCGTTCACAGCGCGTTCCACGGTGTAGTCCGCCGGGGCGATGGCAAGCCCGTCCTCGTAGTCCCGGAGTACTTCCTTGAGCTTGTTCTTGGCCTCGGTCTTGGTCTTGCCGCTTCCTCGTTTGATGATGCGCTTGCCGCTCGGGTCATAGCCGAGACTGGCCGTCGCGATCCAACGCTGTCGTTTGTCGTCCCAGTGCAGGCCACCATCCCCGCGGCTGCGTCGCTTGGTCACTTGCCGCTCTCCTCCGCTTCCTTCTCCAGCAGGGCGATGTAGTCGTGAATGGCAGTGACTGGGATGAGCCGGGCGCGGCCCTGTCGGACCGAGCGCAGACGGCCGGTCCTGAGCTGCTTAAAGATGGAGGTCTTGCCCAGGTTCAGCACACGCATGGCGTCGCGGACCTTGTAGAGCTGAGTGTCGTCGAGCCGGAGCCTGTCCGGCGCTGCGATGGTCATGACTGGGCCTTCTCCTCATCAGCGGGGACAGCGGGGACACCTACAGCGGGGAGGTGTCCCCCAAAATCGAGAGCGTTTTCGCTGTTCAGTAGCAGTTCGGGGACAGTGGGGACAGCGGGGACACCTTCCGGAGAGGGAGTCCCCGGCACCCGGTAACGTCCGGCGGTGTCGGCGTGAAGTTGCCCGTCTGCGGCCATGCGCTGACAGGTCTTCTTGACGTTGTCGTAGCCGAGCCGGATCGCCTCAGCGATGGATTTCGGGCCGGTGCCGGGGTGGGCGCGGAGGTAGCGGATGATCGCGGCGCGGGTGTCGGTCATCGTTTCGAGATCGTCCATATCGGCCGGACCGCAGAAGGGCAGGCTGTGGAGGTGACCATCACGGTCACGCCCGCTCACTACCTGGTGATCGAGAACACCTTCCCGCTTGCCTGATACGGCCTGAACACGACCCGATCGGAGACGATGCGATGACAGCCACACTGCCAGTGCGCGCCCGGGCCTTGGAACTGGCCGACGCCGGCGAGTTGCCCGCGTACGTGTACGACTTGGCCGACCTCGATGCCCACATGGCGGCCGTACGGGCCGCCCTCGGCGACATCGAGGTGTACTACGCCGTCAAGGCCAACCCCGATCCGCAGCTGCTGCGGGTGATCGCGCCGTACGTCGACGGCCTTGAGGTGGCCTCAGGGGGAGAGCTGGCCCACGTGCGCCAGTTCTTCCCCGAGACGCCGATCGCGCTGGGCGGTCCCGGCAAGACCGACGCCGAACTCTTCGCCGACGTCTACCGGCTGCACATCGAGAGCCCCAGCGAAATCCGGCGTCTGTTCGCAGCGGGCCGCTCCGCTGACGTGTTGCTGCGGGTCAACCTCGACATCCCGATCAGCGGGGCGTCCCTGGCCATGGGAGGCGGCGCGACCCCCTTCGGCATGGACCCGGACGGCATCGCCGAATGCCTCGACCTGCTCGCCGGTCAGGACGCGGTACGGTTCCGCGGCATCCACGCCCATCTCGCCAGTGGCCTGGACGCGCCCCGCATGCTGGAGCTGGCCGCCTCGATCCTCGATTACGCGCGCAGTCTCGGCGTCACCGAGATCAACATCGGCGGCGGCATGGCCGTCGACTACGCCGACCTGGGCGCCCGATTCGACTGGAAGACCTACGGCGAGGGCCTGGCCGCGCTACGGCGCCCCGGCGAGGTGCTGCGGATCGAGCCGGGCCGGTCCCTGTCGGTCTACTGCGGGCGATACGTCACCCGGGTCATCGACGTCAAGCGCGTCCACGGCGAGCTATTCGCGGTGGTCGCGGGCGGCACCCACCACATCCGCACCCCCGCAACTAAGGGGCACAGCCAGCCCATGGTCATCGAGGAGCCCGGCGAGCCGACCACGATCGTCGGCCAGCTCTGCACCCCGAAGGACACCATGGCCAAGCACGTTCCCGTGAGCCTGAAGCCGGGCGACGTGGTCGAATTCCCGATGGCCGGCGCCTACGCCTGGAACATCTCCCACCACGACTTCCTAATGCACCCAAAACCAACCTTCCACTACCTGAGAGGTTGATCCGGTTATAAAGAGACCTGAAGGCACTTCTTCGGGTCTCTTTTGCTTTTACCGGCACAGCAGCAGCAAACGTTACCCTGCACCCACAGAGATGCCCCTTCCTTCAGCTGAGCAAAGAACTGTCTTGCCGACGTCAGCCCTACGCGCCAAGTAGCAACCTTCCTCGCTGATCTCGGCCCCCTACATGGCCTACGAACTAGGGAAACGATGAAGGCTGCGGAGCCACCCGTCCCCGCAGCCTTCATCGAGGCCAGATGACTTGTCGGTCCTGGATCATATGCTCACACTCGTACCCGCCCCCGTCCTGAGGTGTAGCGATGACCAGGAAGGACCGCATACCCACCGGCGTCCAGATGGCCCTGTTTAGCCTTTCCAAAAACTGTTACGCCCCTAATTGCCCAAAACCTGTTCTTCAAGTTATCGACGATGTTCCAGTGGTCACGGCAGAGATGGCCCATATCTGCGGAGAAAAACCCGGCAGCGCCAGATACGACCCATTAATGACGCCAACCGAAAGAGCGAGCATCCAGAACATCATGCTGCTATGCATTGCCCATCACAAGCTAATCGACAGAGAGCCTACAGCAAGTCGATACACGGTTGAAATCTTGCGCTCATGGAAAGCCGAGCGAGAAGGGGAATACGCCCCCGAACTGAACGGGATTGGCGTAGTCACAGAGTCGAGACTACAAGAACTCATCATCAACTCCTTCACTAAAACTAGAGGCGACCTTCTATCCATAGTCGATGAACTAAAGTCATCAAATAGCGTTATGGTCGAAACCTTAAAATCCATGATTCTGGAATCATTCGATCGAAGGTACGCCTCGGATGAGGCGCAACTCCTCTACGATGCCGCAATGCGCCTCAGCCATCTTCATGATCATGCCCCCATGATCTACGAGGCCGCCCTTAAGCTCGGACATCTTCATGACCACACACCTATGATCTACGAGGCTGCCCTTAAACTTGGGCATCTTCATGACCATATATGGCCCTTAAGCAAGGCTGCAGAAAACCTCAGCAATCTTGACCGCACATCGGAGCGACTTCTCGAGGCAACAAGAAGAATCCAATGGGAGACACTCGATAGCTTTATCGACAGATCTCATGAAGTGAGTCGAGTTGGCGACTACTCACCAAACACTCTCTACGGAGAGCCAGGATTTAAGGAAGCAATTAGCCGGATAGAGGAAGCAGCCGAATCGCTCCATATGATGGAGGAAAATAGAAGCGTTATGTGGCCACCATCCCCCGCCTATTGGACGTGGCTCAAACGGGGAGTCTATATAGGGGTCGGCTTCTCTATTGCTCTTGCGATTTTCATCTCCCTTATCGTCACCAAGACAAGCCCGTGACGGCACAAAGGTAAGCTTTCCCAACCCTCTGGGCCTAAACGATGCCAGCACCCGATTTCCTAGGTCAGGGCAACACGCTCAGCCAGTACCTTGGCCTGCGCGTCGGCACCCACCTCTTTCAAAGCGTGCAGCAGGCGAGCCACGGACTCAGAAGAATCTAGGGGAACACTCGTCGAAACACGTTCGGCAAGTGCCATGACTTGGTCATCTGCTCCTACCCAGTGCAGGTTACGTAGTATCACGGCCACGCTCTGCGGGCTATCCAGAGAGGCGTTGGTGACAATGCGCTCAGCCAGGGCCGAGATCTGCCAATAGGCCCCTACTCCTCGAAGAGCATCCAGCAACCTGGCCATAGCGTGCAGGTTGCTGAGATGAAGGTCGGGGACATGCTCAACCAGCATCGCAATCTGCTCCTCAGCCCCTACCCTCTGAAGGACATTTAGCAGCCCAGCCACTTCATACGGGTCCTTCAGGTCGAGAGGGAGGTCAGGCATGCGCTCAACCAACATCATGATCTGCTTGTAGGCCCCTACCCGCCGAAGAGCGTCCAGCAGCTTAACAAAGGTGTAATGGTTGAGAGAAAGGTCGGAGACACACTCGACCAACACCGCGATCTGCTCCTCAGCCCCTACCCTCCGAAGAGCATCCAGCAGCCCAATTACGGCATGCGGGTCGTTGATATTGAGAGAAAGCTCAGGGACACGCTCGACCAACACCGCGATCTGCTCCTCAGCCCCTACCCTCCGGAGGACATCCAGCAGCTTGGCCATGGTGTACGGGTTGATGAAATGTAGATTGGGGACACGCTCGACCAACACCGCGATCTGCTCCTCAGCCCCTACCCTCCGAAGAGCATCCAGCAACCCGGCCACTTCGTACGGGTCCTCCAGGATGAGAGGGAGGTCAGGTATGCGCTCGACCAACATCGCGATCTGCCCCTCGGCTCCTGCTCTCCGAAAGGAATCCAGCAATCCGGTCACGGCACGCGGGTCGTGAAGGTTGATATCGGTGGCGAACTCGCCTTGTGGCGGTTGCTGGTTCTCCAGCTGCTCGAGAAGCTCTTCGAGTTCCTGAACGCGATGTTCTGCTTGGCGAACTCGATCGCGGGCTAGTTCCAGGTGCTGAGTCAGATGGGTGATCTCTTGGTGGTATCGAGTGCGATCCTGATCCCAGGCGGCGCGGAGACGATCGGTCTCAGTTAGTAGGTCCTGCAAGGTTCGAGTGCGCTCTGTGAGCTGGTGTTCCAGGGTCTGGACGTAGCGTTCGGCTTCCTTCCAGCTAGTGACCGCGATCTCCAACTGATCGCTGACTTTCCGGACCCGATACTCGTGTGGATGAGCAACTTTGAGAGCGGCCATCTGAAGCTCGATCAAGTGTGCACGGACCTCGTCGGTCACCGGGCTGCCCGCACCCGCGCGCAGGGCCAAGACTTCGTCGAGGAACCACCGCTCGACAGGCACACGTTTGCCGTTCAAGTACCGGGAGACGGTGCCCTTATCGATTGGGCGGAGCCGACAAAACAGGCTGATCGACATGCCTAGGGCAGTGAACTGAGCTCGGAGTTCCCCTGTCCAGGCCATCACCTGCGGGCTGAGCTCCGGGCTCAATGGTGCCAACTCGACTGGCCGGCGGGCGATCTCGCTCATCCGCCCATCATCGCCGTCCCGGACCACTTTCCGCGATGAACCGCAGCCTTTGCGAGTGTTGCCAACTATCTGCAACCCCCCATCTGCGGCCGTTGCAGTGCAGCGCAACCCTCTTGGGTTCTGGCTTTCTAGAACCAAGCACTCGCGCCTCGCCACTACGCGGCGATATGAAAGAGAGGAAATCTGTGTCCCGCCCGGTTCACTCAACATCCCCGCTTCTGACCGTTCGGGCCGCCTTGATCCTTGGTCTGTCCCTGATCTTCGGCGCGGTCGCCGGAGCCCTCACCTACTGGGCTACCCGCTCGGCCCCGGGGGCGATCCTGGGCACCGGTGCCGCTACCGCCGGTGCAATTGGGCTGCTCAATCAGATCATCAGCGGCATGCCTGACGACAAGGACGACTAGGCTCTGTAGATCCACGGCACAGAACCTGCGGTCAGACACACTGCTCCTCGCGCACATAGGGATGGAGTAGAGACAGTGTCCCCGCTGTCCCCCGAGTCCCCTCATGAGGGTTGAGCTGGGGAAACCTCGGGAAACTCGGGGGACAGGTCTCGGAGACAGGTGTCCCACTGTCCCCTGGGACAGATAAGAGCGGCTGAAACACCTCGATGTTTCAGCCGCTCTTCCTGAGTGACGAACTGAGTGACAACCCCAGCGAACTCCTGCGAACCTTCGCAGACTCTTGCGGACCATCGGTGCAGGTCAATTGTCATGGAAGCGCTGATACTGATCCCCCCTGAATTGCTTCGGGACGAAGAGGTCGCAGGTTCAAATCCTGTCACCCCGACGTTGCAGGAATTCCCGAGGTAAGAGCCTGGTCATCAGAGATGATGACCAGGCTTTTTGCTTTCACGCCGCGATCGGTCCACCGCGTGGGCGAACCCGTACGGGCCGTCCCGTCCCGGTGCATGAGCTTCTCTCCTGGCCCTGGAAGGGGCAGCGCTTCTCCGCGCACCGACAGATCAAGAAGTAGGACACCGGACTTACGGATGACTTGGACCTCCGTCGCCGACCCGGACCATGTCGCGCCGCCCGCTCGGAGCCGCCTCCCGGCCCGGGCGGCGGAATAATCCGTTGCGGTTCACGCCCCCGGAGGGGCACCCTGGCGTCATGTTCCGCCACGCTCTCCTGACGACGCCCGCCACCGCGGGCGCGTTCGAGCGTGCCTTCGACGGCCTGGAGCGCTGACCTCTTCCCGTGAGTCCCGAGGTGACCCGGCGGGGAGAGGTCGATCGCCCCGCAGACGGGTCACAGGACTCCAGGCTCACAGGGAAGGAATCATGGCCAAGCAGGCCTACGTACGGAACAAGCCGCATCTCAACATCGGCACGATGGGGCACGTCGACCACGGCAAGACCACGCTGACCGCCGCGATCACCAAGGTGCTCGCCGAGCGGGGCGGCGCGACGTACACGCCGTTCGAGAGGATCGACCGCACGCCCGAGGAGGCGCGGCGGGGCATCACGATCAACATCTCGCACGTCGAGTACGAGACGGCCACCCGCCACTACGCGCACGTGGACATGCCCGGCCACGCCGACTACGTGAAGAACATGATCACGGGGGCGGCGCAGCTCGACGGCGCCATCCTGGTGGTCTCCGCGCAGGACGGAGTCATGCCGCAGACCCGCGAGCACGTACTGCTCGCCAGGCGGGTCGGCGTCGAGCACCTCGTCGTCGCGCTGAACAAGGCCGACGGAGCCGACCCCGAGCTGGCCGACCTGGTCGAGCTGGAGCTCGGGGAGCTGCTCGCCGAGCACGGCTACCACGACGTGCCCATGGTCAGGGTCTCCGGGCTGCGGGCGCTGGAGGGCGCCCCCGAGTGGACGGCGTCCGTCGAGACGCTGCTCCGCGAGGTGGACGACCACATCCCGGTCCCGGTCCGTTACGTCGACGCGCCGTTCCTCATGCCCGTGGAGAACGTGCTCACCGTCACCGGGCGCGGCACCGTCGTCACCGGCGCGATCGAGCGCGGCTCGGTCAAGATCGGCGACACGGTCGAGGTCGTCGGTCTCGGCGAGGGCTTCACCGCCGTGGTGACCGGGGTGGAGACCTTCGGCAGGACCATGGACCGGGGGGAGGCCGGCGACAACGCGGCGGTGCTCCTGCGGGGCGTACGGCGCGAGCAGGTACGCCGGGGCCAGGTGCTGGCCGCGCCCGGCGCGCAGAGCGCCCACCGGCGCCTCACCGCCAGGATCTATCTCCTCACGGAGGCCGAGGGCGGCCGGCACGGTCCCATCGCCGGCGGCTACCGGCCGCAGTTCTACCTCCGCACCACCGACGTGCCCGGCCAGATCGTCATGGACGCGCCGGCCGGGCCCGGAGAGACGGTCGAGGCGGTCGTGGAGCTGGGCAGGGCGGTGGCTCTGGAGGCCGGTCTGAGCTTCGCGATCCGCGAAGGCGGGCTGACGGTCGGCGCGGGCACGGTGCTGGCCGTCCTCGACTGACGGCCGTCGCCGTCCATCGGTACGGGACACCCCCGCCGGCCGAGAACAGGCCGACGGGGGTGTCGTCCGACCCGGCCGGGGTGGCCGTCGCGAACCACGCCCGCCCGAGTGAGCGGCCGCGGAGTGCGGGACGGGGCGGCCCGGCCGCCGTCCCGGGCACGGACGCGTCGGCTCCGGAGGCGACGAGGGCCGCCGCGTGGTGCGGCGGCCCTCCCGCGCTTCGAGCCTCCGGGTCGGCTCCGTGTCAGACGGTGGAGGCCACCTTGACCGGTTCGATGCCCTCGGCGGAGTGGTGGGCGGCCCAGTTCTCCAGGGACGTCCGGCAGGCGTGGTCGAGGTGCCGCAGACCGGTGAGGTCGAGCTCGATCGGCCGGTTCTGCGGTAACGCCTCCAGAGTCTCAAGGATCTTGGGCAACCGCAGGAACGTGGCGTTGCCCGTCAGGTGAGCCTGGATCGGGCCGGATCCCTTGTCGACGACCTCCACACGGATGTGCGAGATGTCCCACGCCGTCTTGGCCACGGCCAGGGTGAGGCCGATGAGCACGCCCTCGAACATGCTCACCAGCACGATCGCCGCGGCGGTGGTGACCAGGATCAGCACCTCCCCGCGGTGCTCACGCCACAGCACGCCCATTTCGCGCACGGGGATGAGCTTGCAGCCCGCGTACACCAGGACTCCCGCGAGCGCCGCGATGGGGATCACGCCGAGCGCGGCGGGCAGCAGTGCGGCGAAGAGCAGCAGCCACGCGCCGTGCAGGACCCGGGAGGCCTTGGTCCTCGCTCCCGCCTGGACGTTGGCGGCGCTGCGCACGATGACCGCGGTCATCGGCAGGGCACCGAGCAGGCCGCAGACGGTGTTGCCCGCGCCCTGCGCCATCAGCTCCCTGTCGTACTGCGTGCGCGGACCGTCGTGCAGCCGGTCCACCGCGGCGGCGCTGAACAGGCTCTCCGCCGAGGCGATCAGGGTGAAGGCGAGCACGGTGCCGACGACCCCGGCCCCGGCCCCGGCCAGCTGCCCGACGTCGTCCAGGCTCGGCATCCGGATGACGTCCAGCAGGCCCTTGACCTCGACCTTGGCCACGGGCAGGGCGAGGAGCGCGGAGACGGCGGTCGCCAGCGCGACGGCGGCGAGTGGCGCGGGAACCGCCCGCACCGTCTTCGGGAGCCTGTTCCACAGGACGAGCACCGCGATGGTGCCGGCGCCGAGTCCGAAGGCGATCAGCGAGGTCTCGGAGCCGAGGGTGCCGGCGAGCATGCCGGGCAGCCCCAGGATCTTCTCCAGCCCGCCGGCGGGCGCCTTGACGTCGGCCATGGCGTACAGCTGGCCGGCGATGAGGACCAGCCCGATCCCCGCGAGCATGCCCTCCACCACCGCGACCGAGATCGCGCGGAAGAAACGGCCGAACCGCAGGGCTCCCATGAGGAGCTGGAGCAGCCCGGCGGCGAGGACGAGCACTCCGAGCGCGGACACGCCGTACTCCCGCACGGCTTCGAAGACCAGCACGGTCAGCCCGGCGGCGGGACCGGACACCTGGAGACTGCTGCCGGGCAGCATGCCGGTGACCAGGCCGCCGACGATGCCGGTGACCAGCCCGAGCTCGGCCGGTACCCCGGAGGCGACGGCCACGCCCACGCACAGCGGCAGCGCGACGAGGAAGACGACCACGGAGGCGGCCAGATCGCGTCGCAGATCGACGGCCCCGGGCCTCCCGCCGCGCCCGAAACCATGCCCGAGACCGCGCCCGAAGCCATGCCCGAAGCCGCGCCCGAAGCCGAGGCCGAGGGCACGGCCGCCGGAAGCGCGGCCGAGGCCGGAGGTACGGGCGCCCGTGGGACGGCCGTCCTTGCGCGCCTTCACAGCGGCTGGAAGGCGTCGGCGTGCGACCGGTGGGCCAGCACGGAACCGGTGTGGATCTCGTAGAACCAGCCGTGCAGACGCAGCCGTCCGCCGGCCAGCCCGCGCGCGACGCACGGGTAGGCGCGCAGCCGGTCGAGCTGGTCCAGGACGTGGGACTGCACCGCGTGGGCGAGGTCGGGCGCCCCGGCGTCGGTGCCCTCCGGCAGCGGTGTCGCGTGTTCGAGCCAGTCGCGGACCGCGGGAACGGCCGTGAGGTCGTCTCCGCGCGCCATCGCGCCGACGGCCCCGCAGTGCGAGTGCCCGCACACGACGACGTCGCCGACTCCGAGCACCTCCACCGCGTATTCGATGGTGGCCGCCTCACCCGCGGGGTGTGGCCGGTCGTGGCGGGGGACGATGTTGCCCGCCGTACGCAACTCGAAGAGCTCCCCGGGGCGCGCTCCGGTGATCAGGGAGGGGATGACCCGGGAGTCGGAACAGGTGATGAACAGGGCGTGCGGGGACTGCCCGGCGGCGAGCCGGCCGAACCCCTCCGGCCCTTGCGCGGCCCGTCGCGGGAACACGCGGGCGTGGTCGATGAGATGCTGCATGTCAGGTGCCTCCTGAGCGCCTGCGGGCGCGTCGGTGTGACGAAGACCATGGAAAAGGGCCTAGAGCCGGCGAGCGGAAACGACCGGCGGCGAATACGCGGCGCACAGGGCCGTACGGCCCCACGCCCGTGGGGAAATGTCATCCACGCGCCGGTGAATGTGCGCCACTCGTCCGGCGACGACTATCAGCAGCGGAAAACCTGAAGGGCGGCAAGGCGCCTGTTGCTTGAGAGGCCTGTCCGGCCACGTGGCGCCGAGACATCCGAAACGGCCGTTACCGTGGTGGCGGCGCAGGACGGGGTTCCGTGAGCCGGTGGCGCGGGAACGTCGACGGAGCCGGAACGCCCGCGACTCCCGCGACTCCCTCGATTCCACAGATGCCCGGCGATCTCCTCCGGCGGCACCAGGTCGTCGCACAGCATGCCCTGCGCCGCGACGCTGGGCGCCAAGGTCACATGGACCTTGGCCCCGCCGGCCCCGTGTGCGAACACCTGGAGGGCCAGCAGGGCCGCGGCCAGTGTCGCCAGAAGAATCCGGGCGATTCTGGCTCGTGTCACCACTCGGCTCCTCATGAGTCAAGAGTCATGTACACAACGGGCTCAGGACGCGACGCGACAATCGCTCTGCCGGGCGATGTCGACACCACAGAAACACTAAGAGCATAAGAGGAGAGTTAAGGAAACGCGGTGTGGCGCGAACGAGATATCTTCCCTCCCCCGAATTGAAGCACCAATACCATGTCAGATGTCATTTGATTGGGTTCTTCGTCACGCGGGCCGTAAATGAAGAGCGCTCCCAATAGCACATAACGGCCATCAAAAATTGCACAAAACGGTCACCGAAACCGCGTGACGACAGCCGTTCGGCTCAGATCATGAAGCGGGCGTACCAGTCGAGGACCCGGTGAAAGGCCTGGTTCGCGGCGTTGGCGTCGTAGCGCGGGCCGGTGTCGTTGAAGAAGGCGTGGTTGACGCCGGGGAACGTGACGATCTCGTGCTTCAGGCCCGCTTTCCGCAGGGCCGCCTCGGCCTGGTCACGGGTGGCGTTGACCCGGTCGTCCTGCTCGGCGTAGATCGCCAGGACGGCGGCTCTGGAGCCGGAGAAGTCGGCGGCGTCGGGGAGCGGGCCGTAGAACGGGACGGCCGCCGCCAGGCGCGGCTCGTGTGAGGAGAGCAGCAGCCAGACCATGCCGCCGCCGAAGCAGAAACCGACGATGCCGAGCTTCTTGCCGGGAGCGCGACGCTCCAGCTCGTCCAGACCGGCCTTCATGTCCGCGACGAAACGCCCCTGTGGGACACGGCCGAGGGCCGCGGTGGCCCGCGCCGGGTCACCGAGGGAGGCGGTGCCGCCCTCCCTGGAGAGCAGGTCGGGGGCGAGCGCGGAGTAGCCGCTGGCCGCCAGGCGCCCGGCCACCGACCGGATGTGGTCGTTGAGCCCGCGGTTCTCGTGGATGACCAGCACCGCGCCCCGGGGGTTCGCGGCCGCCGACCAGGCCCCCTGGAGCGTGACTCCGCTCTCCGGGCCGGGAAAGGTGATCGCCTCGGTGGGCAGGGGCGACGGACCCGCCGGAGAGGCGGAGGCCGACGGCACGGCGGCGGCGGTTTCCCTACCGGCTCCGCAGGCCGCGAGCAGGGCGCTGGCGGCGGGCAGCGCCAGCCCCAGAAGGCTCAGCCGGTGCAGCGCCTCACGCCGTGGGATCAGGCCGTCGGCGTGGTCGACCGCGACCTCTTCCGCGAGATATCGGTGGAAGGACGTCACCACTCCACGGTAGAAGGGGGCGGCGAAAGCCAGGGTAAACCGAGTGCCATGCGGATCTTCGGCCTCGCCGGCGACTCGCGGAACCTCCGCCCGCCGGATCGCGCGGGTCAGATACCGTCATGGCTCCCGTGCAGCCGGGCGGGCTGTCCGCCTACCGGGTCGCGCGGGCGAGATAGCCGATCAGGACCCCGGCCCCGAGCACCGCCTGCGCGACCAGGTAGGGCCCGAGAGTCTCCGGCCACGCGGCGAACGCCGCCAGCATCGGCGACGTGGCGAGCAGCGCCACGTCCACCCCGGTCATCCCCCAGATGAGCGGGCCCGTGGGAATCGCGCCTCCGGGCGTCTCGATCACCGGCATCGCGTGGTCGATCGGCGGACGACGGGCCGTCCGCAGTGCCGCCGCGGCCAGTCCGGGAGCCGCCGTCGGGCCGAACAGCCACCACGGACCCGCCGGGAGCACACCGGTCAGGCCGAGCGCGCCCAGTGCGAGCACCAGCCAGCCGGCGCCGAGCAGCGCGGGCAGTACGGCACGGGCGGCCAGCACCTCGCGGAAGCCTGGACCGAACAGGCGGACCAGGCTCGCGTCATCGCTCTCGCGCCGCGCGCCGGAAACCGCCCCCGCCGCGACGGCCAGTCCTCCGGCGAACGTCACGACGACCACCGGCGTGGTCATCCCGCCGACCGCCTGCGCGGTGACGGCCGGAAGCACGGCCGAGCCGAGCATGGCCGCCAGCCGCCCCGGCCGCCTGGCCAGCCTGCGCCACTCCTGCCAGGCGAGCGCGAACGGCGCGGGCAGCGAGGGCCAGGGGCGCGAGCTCAGGTTCCGTGCCCGCCAGTGGTTGTCCTCGGCGATCCAGGTGAGCGCGCCGGGGTCCACGGCGACGGCCGCGTCCGCCAGGCGGCCGGTACGGGTGGACGCCGCGAGCACGGCGCGGGCGGGCATCCGGGACAGGGCGCCCCATGCCCGCCGTACCAGGAGGGCGGTCACCGTGGCGGCCGCCCCCGCCACGGCGGCCCCGGCGGAGGCCGGGGCGGTGGCGACGACGGCCATGAGGTGACGGCCGGGGCCGGTCGCGAGCAGCGCGGCCACCGAGGCCGCGACGACGAGGAGCACGAGTCCGACGCCGAGCCAGGAGTCCCACGAGGGTGACGCCTGGGCGAGCACGGCCACGGCCATCCCGCCCACCGTGGCGGACACGCCCAGCACGAGCGCGGTGACCAGCCGCAGCGCGAACCGGTCGGCGCCCCCCAGTACGGCGAGCAGGCCGACCCCGAACACGAGCCCGCCCGCCACGGCGACCGCCAGCAGGATCACGGCGGTCCTGCCGAGCACCGCCCTGCGCGGCAACGGCGAGAGCAGCAGCCATGCCGCGTCGGCGGCGGGCACGGCGACCGGCCCGATCAGCCTGGCGGCGGCGAGATAGGCGGCGTAGCCGAGCGTGAGCAGCGCGACACCCGGGCCGATCCGCGCCGGGTCGGCCTGCCGCGCGGCCGCCGCCAGCGCCGTGAAGACCGGCTGCGCCACGACGGCCCCCATCATGAGCAGCCCGAACACCGTCCCGTACCGGTCGAGCCAGCTCACCGGCCGCCGCCTGCTCGCGTGAATCGACGCCCGTACCTCGGCGACCCTCATGCGTTCCTCCCCGTCCGGATGGCGTCGGCGGTCATACGGCCCTGCCCGCTTCCAGGGTGAGCAGGCGGGCGTTGCTGTGCTCGGCGAGGTCAGGGGTGTGGGTGGCCATCACGACGGTGCCGCCTTGGGCGGCGTACTCCAGCAGGATCCCGGCCAGGCGGTGCCGGAAGCCGGTGTCGAGGCCGCGCTCGGGTTCGTCGAGCAGGAGCAGTGTGCTGGGGCGCAGCAGCGCCATGGCCAGGGACAGCCGCTGACGCTGCCCGGTGGACAGGGCCGGTGGGACGGCGTCGGCGCGTTCGGCGAGGTCGAACAGGTCGAGCGCGGTCTCGACCGTCAGGCGTGGGGTGCCGTGGACGGCGCGCATCAGCTCAAGATGCTCCCGGGCTGTCAGGCCGGGGTACCACGCGGGCTCGTCACCGACCATGGCGACCCGGCGCCAGAAGGCCGGACCGTCGTCGGGCGGGCCGCCCAGGACGTCGATCTCACCGGAGTCGAGAGCCTGCAGGCCCGCCACACAGCGCAGCAGGGTCGACTTTCCCGCGCCGTTGACCCCGATCACGGCGACGATCTCCCCCGGCGACACCGTGAGATCGGCACCGATGAGCACGGGGTTCCCGCCGAGTTCCACTCCTGCCCGCCGTACCGCGACGATTGCTGTCACCTCCCGACCCTAGCCCGGATGTCACGCGGACGGCCCGTGTCATCCGAAGGGCACGGATCAAGACAGGCATCGCCGAGATCGTGCAGGGCGAGCTGTTCACCGATGAGATGGACGCGGGTGACTTCGTCGTGCCCCTCCGCGGCCCAAGGACTCGGTCGCCGTCTCCCTGCTCCGTATTCCACACCCCGCCCACCGGACGGCCGCCCGCGAAGGCCCGGCCGCCTCCTCCACGACCGGGCCGTACGCCTCCGGCGCGGACCGTCCTACAACGGCCTGCGGAAGCCGCGCACCGCGACGGCGGCCGAGAATCCGATGGTGACCAGGCTGAGCACCACAGCGACCAAAGGGCCGTATCCCACCGGGTGACCGAACACCAGGGCACGGGTGGCGTCTATCCCGTACGTCATGGGGTTGAGGGTGGCGACGAACCGGAGCCACTCGGGGAACCCGCCCACGGGAACGAAGGCACTTGAGGCGAACATGAGGGGGAAAGTCACGAGCATGGTGGTGCCCTGGAAAAGATCGATGTTGCGGATCCAGCAGGCCAGAGCGATGAAGAGCCAGCCGATGCCTCCCCCGACCGTCAGGGCCAGGATCCAGGCGGCGAACACCCCGGAGATCCCCCCGGCGGGGCTGAAACCGAACAGCGCATAGGCGAACAGCAGGACGCAGATCAGTTGGAGGCCACTCCTGACAAGGTCGGCCAGACTTCTGGCGAAGAGGATGGAACCCAGCCAGATCGGCAGCGAACGGAACCGCGAGATGATTCCGCTCCTGACCTCCTGGGTCAGGCTTATGCCCGTCTGCAAAGCCGCCTGCATCGCGGAGTTGACCATGATCGCGGGCACCAGGAAGTCTATGTAGGACACCCCGCGCGGAAACTGCGGCGTGGCCGAGATGCTGCCGAATATCTGACTGAAGATCAAAAGCATCAGGAGCGGCCCCATGGCGTTGAGGAGGATCATCCGCGGATCCAGCACGAGCACCTTTATCGACCTCAGGGTGAGGACGAGCACCTGAACGCGGATCGGAGCGCCCCGCCGGCGCACGGGAGCCGGAGCGAACGAGGTGAGGTCCCGGCCCTCCGCGGTGAGGCCGCTCATCACTCCTGCCATGACTGTCCCCTCCCGTTTCCGTCACCGGTGAAAGCGTGAAAGACATCGTCGAGATTGGGCTCGGCGAAGGTGAGCTCCTCTATCTCGGCGTCCTGGCCGCCCATGGCGCGAACGAACGTGACGATGTCGCCCGCCCGGGCGACGGAAGCCGTGATCGTGGATTTCTTCGCGTCCCACACGGCTTCGAGCCCGGCTGATCTGAGCGTGAGCAGAGTGTGGTGGGCGTCGGGAATGTGCGAGTACCGGGCGGTCAGCGTACGGTCTCCGACACGAGCCTTGAGCTCCGCGGGGGACCCCGAGGCGACCACCTTCCCGCCGGAGAGAACGACGATCGAGTCCGCCAGCCGATCGGCCTCTTCCAGATACTGGGTGGTGAGAAGGACCGTGGCTCCCTCACCCGTCACGGATTTCACAACATTCCACATGTTCATGCGGCTGGAGGGGTCGAGCCCCACGGTCGGCTCGTCCAGGAATATGACTTCGGGACGGCCGACGAGGCTCGCGGCGAGATCCAGCCGCCTGCGCATGCCGCCGGAATAGGTGCGCACCGGTCTTCTCCCGACATCGGTCAGCTCGAACAACTGGAGCAATTCATCGGACCGGCTCCGGGCGACCTCCTGTGTGGCGCCGAGCAGCCGCCCGATGAGGATGAGGTTCTCGGCGCCGGTGATCTGTTCGTCCAACGCGGCGAACTGTCCCGCCAGGCCGATCCGCTGCCGAACCTGGCCGGCCTGTCTCACAACGTCGAGCCCCGCGACCCTGGCGGCTCCGCCGTTCGGCCGGGACAAGGTCGCGAGGATGTTGACGAGTGTGGATTTCCCCGCTCCGTTGTGTCCGAGAAGCCCCAGCACGGAGCCCTCACGCGCTTCGAAGGAAACCCCCCGGAGAGCGGGGACCTTTCCGAACCTCTTACTGATCTCCATCACTTCGATAGCGGGTCGCATGGAGCCAACACCTCGTTTTCGTCAAGGACGCTCGGGACAGAGCTAGCTCAGTTCGGCTGTCGCGGGCAGGCGCTTCGCGATCGCCCGTACGGCGTCGTCGTAGTACCTGACGTAAAGGACCGCCGTCAGCGTGCCGAGGGCCGCGGCGCAGATCGTGTAGGCCATGCTCCGCGACGCGCCGTCCGCGCTCAGCAGCGATCCGGTGGCCGCCAGCGCGATCATGATCGCATTACGGATGATCATCGCCGTGCTCATGATGGACCCCTTCCTGCCGAAGCACCGGCATTCGGCGATGACCCCTTTCCGCACCGCCCGTACGGCGACGCCGATGAAGACCACAAGAAGCACGGAGGCCAGCAGGAAACCGAACCCGCGCGTGACGGGAAGGGCCAGCAGCAGGACGGTCGCCCCCTCGCACACCACGATCGCCATTGCGGCGGGCCTCCCGGCACGAGGGGGCAGGACCGCGAGGTGCCCGATCGACTGTTCGAAGCGCAGGAAGGATTCCAGGCTTCGCACCTTGGTGAAGAACGCGAGCGCGAAGGTCGTCGCGAGAAAACAGGTGATGCCGAAAAACACATACGCCATGAGTGACACCCCTTTCCGGGGAACAAGAACAAACGGCCTGGGAAGGTCCGTACGACGTCTGCCCGGCGCGCCGCTCTCGTCCCGGCGGGTCCCCGGGCGGGCGCGTTCCGCGGATCTTCCTCTAGGGTGCGACCGGCACCACCATCGTCTTGTGAAAGAGGGCAACCTCGTCGCGCTCCCCGACGGGCACGCCGTCGACCTCGATCCAGGCGTGCGCCCGGAAGGGCTCGGTGAGGATTCCCGTGCACCACGTCGGCCAGGTGCCGGCGAAGCGGCACAGAAGCGCGGCCGCCACGGACCGCTGCAGGCATCCCTGCCCGGCACACTGCATGCTGACGGAGACGACCGCCGTTCTCGCGGCCAGCGCCCGGCTCCGCGTGCACGGCCTGGCTCCGCGTCTGACGACCATCAGAACCCGCCGGAGCCGCAACGGGGAGAGCCTGATGAGAAGCCTCGCCGCCCCCACCGCGACGTACGCGACGGCACGACGGCGCCAGGGAAGTCTGGCCGACGACTCGAGCGCCACGGGCATCGTCATGTCAGCACCACCCTGGCCTGCTTCAGCGAGTGCATCAGCTCGGCGACATCGGCCGCGATCCTGCGGACGGCACCCGGATGCCTTCGGCCCAGCTCGGCGACCACTTCTTGCACGCTGTCCCCTCGCAGGAGGAGACGCACGACCACGGCGCCCGTCGCGTTGAGCTGCCAGTAACGTCCCGACCTTTCATCCAGCAGAATCATGCTCTGGCCCGTGTCCGCCATGGAGACATCCGGAGCGAGCGAAAAGTTCATGTCGACTTACCTCTCATGGACGCTGAACCGTTGAGTGGCGCCCGACGGAGTGAGCGGAGCCAGACCTCGCATGCGAACGTGCTGATCAGCGGCATCAGGCTCATAGACCTCGGAGGCAGGCAGAGCAGGACGGATCTGAGCGCGTCGGCGTCGACGAGCCCGATCCTGGCCAGTTCGAGATCGTCACAGATCTCCAGGAGCTCGCTCCTGTGCTTCCGCAGGCTCGCGTAGGCCTCCGAGCTGTACTCCGACTTGGTCGAGCGGCCCAGGATGTCCTCCGGCACGATTCCCCGCATGGACGCGGCCAGAAGCGGCTTGTACCTGTCCGGCATCGCGCAATCCTCGAACCTCACCGACAGAGCCGCCTCAACGACCCGGTCGTCCACGTAGGGAGCCTCCCAGGAGACGCCGAAGCGCGACGTGAGACGGCTGACCCTGCGTATGGTGTCACCGCAGAGCCGGACGTCCTGTATGGCCAGATGCTGACCCCGTAGCGGGGAGAGGGGGGACGGTTCCGACTCACCCAGCGCTCTGAGCTGCTTCCGCACGATGTCCACGGCCCCCGTCGTCGCCCACTCCGGCATTCGGAAGCTGAACCCCCACCCGAACTCGGGCCGGGACGAGAGCTCTCGCAACGGCAGAGTGATCGACTGGGCGGAGTCCGCGAGCCAGCCGCCGAAGGAGCGGTTCGTCATCAACGAGCCAAAAGTGCTGCTCAGGCGCCACCGCTGCATGGCACGGTTGGCCCGGATGTAGCGGATCGCCTTCAGGGGGTGAGATCTGACGAGGGTGTGCAGGTAGAGCGGGGTGGAGAGGAACAGTTCGTCGCCGCCGTGCCCGGTGAGGTGAACACTCGCCCCAGCTCCGGCGACCTCCCTCGCCTGGTAGGCCAGCCGGGCGCGGGTGCGGATCCAGGCGAAGGGCGCCTCCGTGTCGTCGTCGACGTCGAGGATGTCGCTGAACCACATGGGCGCCTCCTTCAAGGAGATCGTCATGTGCTCCGCCCGGGGCAGGGACTTCGCGGCCCTCTCCGCCCACATCCGGTCCTCGTTCGCGGGGTTCTCGGCACCCCATTGTGTGGTGACCAGCCGATCGGTCTTCGCATTGACCATGAAGCACAGGCTGGTCGAGTCCATCCCGCCGGACAGATCGGCGCTGATGACCGGACTTCGTGACGCGCGCGCCTCGACGGCGTCCCACAGGGCCTGCCTGACCTGTCCGGCGGCTTCCCGCAGCGAGACCTCGGGCGGCGGAGGCGCCCACCACCGGACCACCCGGCCGCTTCCATCCCGGTCCATCTCCAGCCGGCACCCGGTCGGCAGCGCCTCGACCCCCCGCCACAGGGGACGCTCCGACAGTGGCCAGGGCGGCCACGGTGCCAGCAACCTCTGAGCCAGGAGTTCCTCGGCCACGTCCGCCCCGATGAACCGGGCCAGCGTCTGGGGCCGGTCCGCGGCGACGGTGAGGCCCGCGACCCTGGCGTGGAAGATCTGGCAAGCCGACGACAGGCTGCCCTGTGCCCTGACGCGCCCGTCGAACGAGGCCAGGCAGTGATACGCGCCCGGTACGCCGCGCGCCAGTGCCTCGACGCCGGAGAGTCCGGTCATCCGCCCGAGCACGGCCTCCAGATTGCCCGACGTCTCGGAAACAGTGCCGATCAGGGCCACTCTTCTGCTTCCGGCCGCTGCGAAAACCACATCCTCTTCGCGCCAGTGCCCCACGATCCAGGGGCGGCCTGACGCGTGCCGGATAATGCTTGCTTCCTGACCGATTCCGGAGGAATCACAGAAGGACTCGCCTTCGGGAGAGTCAGGCAGAACAACGAAGTCCACGCCGATCCATCCTATTTATCGGTGGCATTCCGGGCGACTCCCAGACCCTTCAATCGACCAGGAGAAAAATCACGAAAAGCCGATGAAAGCACTGCTCTTGCGGTTACCAGGCATATCCGCCGACGCCGGCCGGGGCCGGCGTCGGCGGATTACCGTGCAGATCGATCGATCTGTGCAGCACACACGGTGCGCGCAGAAATTAGCAGAGCATGACGCAGGTCCAGTCGTTCTCGAAGCCCCAGCTCGGGCGACCGAGGGTCACCTCGGCGAACTCCCCGACACCGGAGAGAGTGGGCGGCTCGTAGACGATCGTTTCCTTCTCCATAACAATCTCCTCCTCGAGTCGGCAGAAAGTCTGCGATTTATCGCGGCAGGACTTCCTGCGCCTGACTCAAACCATAGCAACTCCCTCTTTCGCTCTACGTTCCACAGGCTCTCCCGGAGCTTACACTCCGCTTTCACCCACCTTTCAGCCATCCATGGCCGTCGTCGCACCACTTTTATCCCAGCTGGAGAGGTGCGATTATTGACACGTCTCGACGCGCCTTCATTCGAGATAAAGGCCTTCGAGTCCAAGAATGGCGATCGCGAGATAAAAGCGCTTCCCGCCGCCACATACGAAAGGAGAAAGCCGTGAACGAGAGGTCACCGGTCAGGCTGTCGATACTCGACACCGCACCGGTCTGGGACGGGTCTTCCCCTCAGCAGGCTCTGCACGACACGGTCGAGCTCGCAGTTCACGCCGAAAGGCTGGGCTACCACCGCTACTGGGTCGCGGAGCACCACAACGCCCCCTTCATCGCGAGCTGCGCCCCCGCCGTCCTCGCCGGGCAGATCGCCGGCAGGACGACGACGATACGCGTCGGGTCCGGCGGCGTGATGCTCCCCAATCACGCTCCCCTCGTTGTGGCCGAGCAGTTCGGGACGCTTGAGGCGCTGAACCCCGGACGGATCGACCTGGGCATCGGGAGATCTCCGGGAAGCGACATGGTCACCGCTCACGCGTTACGGAGGGTCAGCGGACCGCCCGGATCGGATTTCTTCTCCAAGCAGGTGGCCGAGGTGATGGGATACTTCGACCTGGCCGACGGTAAGACCGGCGGACGCATCGTCGCCGTACCCGCCCAGGGGAACCGTCCTGAGATATGGCTGCTCGGGTCGAGCGCGAAGAACGCCCGGCTGGCGGGGCGGCTGGGGGTGCGGTACGCCTTCGCCTACCACATCAAGCCCGGTCAGGCCGAGGAGGCGCTCAGTGCCTACCGCGCGGCGTTCCAGCCGTCCGAGCATCTGGACAGGCCGTACACGATCATCACCGCGTCGGTTGTCGCGGCGGAGACGGACGAGCACGCCGAGTGGCTGTCCGGCCCCCTGGAAGTCGTGATGCTGGAGGCGAGCGCCGGTGCCCGGAACAGGCCGAACATCGGCACCAAGGAGGCCGAACATCACCTCCGCTCGCTGCCCGCTGAGGCACGGGACCACGGGCACCTGGCCACTCACATCATCGGCGGCCCCGAGACCGTCAGGAAGAAGGTCGCCGACCTGGTGGCCGCGACGGGAACGGACGAGCTCATGGCGTTCAGCCTGATCGAGGATGTCGAGGATCGTAAACGGTCCTGTGCCGTGCTCGCATCGGCCGTCGGCTGAAGGAGGCAGAGCGGATGTCCGCCGACCGATCGCTCTCCAAGGGAACCGACGCCGACGGCTGGCACCCGGTCGACGACGACCGGTTCCGGCGTGCTCTGTCGAGCCACGCCTCCGGAGTCGTCGTGGTCACGGCTGCCCCCGAGGGCGGGCGGCCGGTCGGCCTCACCGTCACCTCGTTCTCTTCGGTGAGCCTGTCGCCACCGCTGGTCTCCTTCTACGTGGGCAACACCTCCGCCACGTGGCCATCGCTTCGCGCGGCCGGACACTTCTGCGTGAGCATCCTCGCCGACGACCAGGCGATGCTCGCCTCTCGCTTCGCACGCAGAGGTATGGACCGCTTCACGGCTCCAACGCGCTGGCACACGGGGGTACACGGAGTGCCCGTGCTGAACGGCGCGCTCGCCCACCTGGTCTGCAGACCGTACGCCACAGCCGGCATCGGCGACCATGTCCTGGTGGTCGGCCAGGTCACGGAGGTGCGCGACGGTGCGGCGTCCTGCCCGCTTCTCTACCAGCGAGGCAGGTTCGGGAGGTTCGCACCGCGGGCGCAGGCCGACCGGGACTGAGTGTCCCCACGGTGGCCGAAGCACGCCGGGGAACGCGAGAGCAGGCACCTTGGCCGGCCAGCGAGGAGGGCGAGCGTCGCGGAGTTACTTCCTGTGGGTGGCGTTGACCAGTCCGGACTCGTAGGCGACGATGACGAGCTGGGCCCTGTCACGGGCTCCCAGCTTGGCGAGCAGGCTGCCGATGTGGGTCTTGACGGTTGCCAGACTGACATGGAGGAGTTCGGCTATTTCGGTGTTCGACAGACCTCGCGCGACGTGGAAGAGCACCTCGCGTTCCCTGTCCGTGACACCGGCGAGCAGACGGCCGCGAACCTGCGTGCTCGACGACTCGGGACGCCGGACGAACTCCGCGATCAGTCTGCGGGTCACGGTCGGCGAGATCAGGGACTCTCCTCGCGCGACCACGCGGATGGCGGAGAGAAGGTCGGTGGGCGGGGTGTCCTTGAGGACGAAACCACTGGCTCCGGCGCGCAGTGCCCCGTAGACGTACTCGTCCATGTCGAACGTGGTCAGGACGAGCACCCTGACATCGGCCGTCTCGGCTCCTTCGCAGATGCGGCGCGTGGCTTCGATCCCGTCCATGTCCGGCATCTGGATGTCCATGAGGACGACATGCGGATGTTCGAGCACGGCCAGCTCGACTGCCTCGACTCCGGTGCCCGCCTCACCGACGGCGACGATGTCGGCGGTGGATTCGAGCAGCATGCGCAGGCTGCCCCTCAGGAGCACCTGATCGTCGGCGACGAGAACACGAATCGGGTTGTCCACAGAATCCTCTGCCTTCGCTTTCATATCGGACCAGGCACTCCGGGCGCGGGATGCGCAACCTCAGGAACCGTACGGAAGCCTCGCCTCCACCCGGAAGCCGCCATACGCACCGGGGCCCGCCGTGAGTTCGCCTCCGTAGAGAAGGGCGCGCTCACGCATACCGATCAGGCCGTGTCCCTCGTTTTTCTCGGTCATCGCCTTCCTCGCCATCCCGTTGTCGGTCACTTCGATGGTGACCTCGTCCTGTTTCACGTTGACGACGACCTTGCAGAAGGTCCCTCCGGGACCGCCGTTCGCGGGGGAGGCATGCTTGATCACATTGGTGAGCGACTCCTGCACGATGCGATAGACCGTGCTCTCCAGGCTCCCCGGAAGACCATCGCCGCCGTTCAGTGAAAGTTCGACCCGGATACCCGCGGCCCGTGCCTGATCAGCGAGTTTCTCCAGGTCGGCGAATTTGGGGACGGGGGAGAGCGGGGAGTTCTTCGATCCGTCGCCGGAGCGCAGTATCCCCACCATGCGCCGCATCTCCTCCAGGGCACCGCGACTGGTCGTCTGGATCACCCCCAGCGCCTCAAGCGCCTCCCCCGGCCGCTCGGCGGCGACGTGTGCCGCCACCCCTGACTTCATGGCGATGAGACTCAGACTGTGGGCGACGACGTCATGCAGTTCCCGCGCGATGCGCACCCTCTCCTCCGCGACCGCCAGACGCGCGTGCTGCTCGACGCTTCGCCTGGCGTAGAGCCGTCTCTCTCTCATCGCCAGCCCGAGCGCCCACGCCGACGCGATGGTCAGCCAGCTCAGACCCACCAGCGCCGCGCTGGCGATCACATTCGGCTCGTGGGACAGCAGGACGAGTGCCGCCGCGGCGACCACGGCCGCGGCGAACGCGACGAGGGACCTGCGCATCGGCGCAGAGGTGCCCACCGTGTACAGCACGAACCCCCACACCAGAAAAAGGGTGATCAGGGCATGTGCCCATACACCCAATGCGGAGACGACAAGGACCACGGCCAGCGTCGTCAGGGGCCATACGCGCCGCGCCGCCGCCGTCAGCCCGAGGACGACACCGAACACCCATCCGTACGGCGGCGCCGCCACGCGATCGAGGGTCAGCAGCGCTATGGGGGCCACGATCACTATGTCGAAGAGGATCAGGTGGCGGAGACGCAGCTGCTGAACCAGCAGGGGGCGTAAACCGTCCATGTGATCACGATACGCACGCCGCCCCACAGGGGCATCCCCCCGTGGTAGGAGGCCCGGGTCTCAGCCTCAGGGTGGAGAAGGCCAGACCGGAGCCCGATGTCCACGGCCACGGATCTCGTCATCTTTGATACATGATTGAAGTCCGGAACCTGACCAAGCGCCACGGGTCGAAGCTGGCCGTCGACAACCTGTCCTTACATGTGATGCCAGGACAGGTGACCGGCTTCCTCGGCCCGAACGGCGCGGGAAAATCCACGACCATACGCGCGGTGCTCGGCCTGGACACTCCGACCTCGGGGCAGGCACTGGTCGGCGGGCGGCAGTACACCTCGCTGCTGCGGCCGCTCTACATGGTCGGCGCCCTGCTGGACGCCGACGCCGCGCACATCGGCCGGTCGGCGTACAGCCACCTGGCCATCCTCGCCCGTACGAACGGCATCGGCCGGCGCCGGGTCGCCGACGTGCTTGAGATGGTCGGCCTCAGCGAGGTGTCGTACAAACGCGTCAGCGGCTTCTCCCTCGGCATGAAGCAACGTCTGGGCATCGCCGCCGCGCTCCTGGGCGACCCGGGCATCCTCATCCTCGACGAGCCGGTCAACGGACTCGACCCCGAGGGCATCCGATGGATCCGGGAACTGCTGCGCTCACTGGCGGCGGAGGGCCGCACCGTGTTCATTTCCAGCCACGCGATGAGCGAGATGGCACTCACCGCTGACCGCGTCATCATCATCGGCCGCGGTCGACTGATCACCGAGGCATCGGTCAGCGAGCTGCTCGTCAGATTCCACCGTGACGTCCTCGTCAAAACGCCTCGGGAGGGAGACCTCACGCGGCTCCTCGTCGCCCACGGGGCGATCGTGCGGCCCGACCCTGCGGGTGGACTGTCCGTCAGCGCCGATCGGCAGCGCGCGGGTCGGGACGCGCTCCTGGACAGTGTCTGGATATCGGAGCTGGCCGCGGCGCATGCCATCCCCCTGCACGAGATCACTCCGCGTAGCGCATCGTTGGAAGAGGCCTTCATGGAGCTGACAGACGACAGTACCGACTACAAAGCGACAGGACGTCGAGCATGAGCACCAGCGGCACATACGTGTCCAGCAGCCTCATCAGCCTGGGCGAGGACGCCCTCAACCCATCGCGCTCGCGCCGCCTGCGGGACCTGGTAGCGGCCGAGTGGCTCAAAATCCGCTCGCTTCGCTCGACGTACTACCTCCTGGCGGTGTTCCCCCTCCCGATCCTGCTGGGCGGTGGACTCGCCCTGACCACGGCCAGCTCCTGGGACAGGCTGACTCCCGAGGGTCGCGCCGGGTTTGACGCGACGGGAGCGGGAGGAACGGCACTGCAGGTCACCTACCTCGTCATGGCGGCCTTCGGCATTCTCGCGATCACCTCGGAAAGCACCACCGGGATGCTGCGCATGACGCTGACGGCGGTCCCCCGCCGAGGAGAGCTGCTCACCGCGAAAGCCTTGGTCGTCGGTGTCGTCTCCCTGGTCATCGGCCAGGTGAGCGCCTTTGCGATCTTCTTCGCCAGTCAGGCCATCCTCAACACGCGGGGAATCGGCGTGACCCTGGCGGCGCCGTACGCTCTGCCGAGCGTGCTGGGCGCCGGCTTCAGCTGCATGGTCATGGGACTCGTGGGCCTGGGACTCGGAACACTGCTGAGATCCACGGGGGCCGCGTTCGTCTCGATCTTCGCGCTGCTGTTCGTCATTCCCCCGTTAGCCTCTCTCCTGCCCACTCCCTGGCATGAATGGGTCGGCTCGCTCACACTGCCGATGGCGTCCAACCTTCTGCCCGGACGGATAACAGGCGACTGGTTCCCGCCCGCGGCGGCGGCACTCGTGCTGCTCGGCTACGTCGCGGTCTCACTCGTCGCCGCAGGAGCCGCTCTGTCGCGCAGGGATCCGTGAGACGAAGTTGCGGCCGCTTCGAAAACCGGCCGCAACTTCGCCTTTCACCGGCATTCTCAATAGTGCGGGCGCGCCCGATAATGGCCATGGCCGACCGGTCGCGAGCACAACGACATCTCACCACGCGACATTTACTCAAATTACAGCACAGTCTGAAATCAGCCGAAAACTTGCTGGACAGTGGCATATGTGAATGTAATCATATGCGCATGAGAACAGAATCCTTTGCGCAAACCAGCCCCTACGCAAGCGGAATCAAGTTCCACATCCTGGGCCCTTTCGAGGTATCCCTTAACGGTCGCCAGGTGTCGGTTCCCGCAGGGAAGCGACGCACATTGCTGGTTTCCCTTCTCTTGGAGGCGAACAACGTCATACCAACAGAAGAGCTGATTGTTCGCTTATGGGACGACGATTTACCCCGTGAACCACGCGGTGCTTTACATACATGCGTTAACCGACTTCGACAAACGCTGGCCAGCCTCAGCCGAGAGGCGGCCGCGGAAGTCAGGACCACGGCGTCCGGGTACGCCATCGATATCGACCAGGAGAGCCTGGACCTCATACGGCTGAGGCGACTGGTGGCGAAGGCCCACAGCGCGGGCAAGGCGGGCGACCTCGCCGCCGAGGTCGCCGGTCTCGCCGAAGCCCTCTCCCTGTGGCGTGGTCCCGTGCTATCCGACGTGCAGGCGGACCCGATAATCAGGGAAACGGTCCCCAAGTTGACCGACGAGCTCCTCTGGGCTCTGGAAAGGCACAACGATCTGTGCCTGGGGCTTGGATGGATCGACGGTCACCTCATCACGAGCCTGCGTTCTCTCACGACCAAGCACCCTTTCAGGGAGCGCCTGTGGTGGCAGCTGATGCTCGCCCTGTTTCATTCCGGCAGGCAGGTGGAGGCTTTGAAAGCGTACGCCACGGTCAGCCACTCCCTCCGTGAGGAAATGGGCATCGACCCGAGCCAGCAGCTTCAACGGCTTCACATGGAGATCCTTCAGGGAGACGCAAAATACCCGCTCCAGGCGCTCGCCGCCGAATCTCCTTCCAGGCTCGCACCCATTTCGTACTTCTAAGCGGAATTCCAGAAGTTCTGCTTATAACCGGCTAGGAGCCCAGGGGCTGGTCCACGGGGCGGCGGTGGCCAGCAACTGGCCGGGAAAGCGGGCGCGGAAGAAGGCATGGATCGTCGCAAGCGGCCGGGCCGGCCCACAGCGGCGTTGGCGATGAACGCCTTGAGCACAGCCCAGATCCGCTCGACCGGGTTGTCGTGCGGGCTGTAGCGAGCCCCGTACAGCACCTCGACCCGCAGGTGCGCCCGCGGGTAGCACGGACGGCCCGGGCATGGTGGATGCCGTCGTTGTCGCAGACCACCACGATCTTCGGTGCGGCCGGGAACGCGCCGCCGGCCGCATCTTCGAAGATTCCCCGCGTCAGGTGAGCCGGGTGCTCACGCTGCCGGGATATCGCGAGCGGCGGCGAGGCGTCCGTCCCTTCGCCGCCGGCTCAGGCGCCTCTTCGACGAACCGGATGTCCCGGACGGCGGGGTCAGTGGACCGGTTCCTTGTCGGCGGACTGGTCGAACTGGGTTCGGTACAGCTCCTCGTAGCGGCCGCCCGCGGCGAGCAGGTCGGTGTGCGTGCCGCGCTCCACGATCCGCCCGTTCTCGATCACGAGGATGAGGTCCGCGGCCCTGACCGTGGAGAGGCGGTGCGCGATCACCACCGAGGTCCGCCCGGCGAGCGCCTCGCCCAGCGCCTCCTGCATCGCGGCCTCCGATGTGGAGTCCAGGTGGGCGGTCGCCTCGTCGAGGATGACCACCCGGGGACGTGCCAGCAGGAGCCTGGCGATCGTCAGCCGCTGACGCTCCCCACCGGACAGGCGGTATCCCCGCTCACCGACGATCGTGTCCAGCCCGTCGGGCAGCGTCGAGACGAGGTCGGCGAGGCGGGCGCGGCGCAGCACCTCCCACAGCTCCTCCTCGGACGCCTGCGGCCGCGCCAGCAGCAGGTTCGCTCGGACCGACTCGTGGAACAGGTGCCCGTCCTGTGTCACCATCCCGAGCGCCTCGCGAGCCGACTCGGCGGTCAGGTCCCGGACGTCCACGCCCGACAGCCGCACCGCCCCGCCGTCGACGTCGTAGAGGCGTGCCGCCAGCTGCGCGATCGTCGACTTGCCCGCTCCCGACGAGCCCACCAGCGCCACCATCTGCCCAGGCTCGGCGTGGAACGACACGTCGTGCAACACCTGGACGCCACCGCGCGTGTCGAGGGTCGTGACCTCCTCCAGTGACGCGAGCGACACCTTGTCGGCGGACGGGTAGCCGAAGCACACCCCGTCGAACTCCACGGACACCGGGCCTTCGGGCACCTGCCGGGCGTCCGGCTTCTCGGTGATCAGGGGCTTCAGGTCGAGCACCTCGAAGACCCGCTCGAAGCTCACCAGCGCGCTCATCACCTCGACCCGCGCGCTGGCCAGGGCGGTCAGCGGCGCGTAGAGGCGGGTGAGCAGCAGCGCCATCGCGACGACGGCGCCGGGGTCCAGCTGCCCGCGCAGCGCGTAGAACCCGCCGAGGCCGTAGACGACGGCCAGCGCGAGCGCGGAGACCAGCATGAGCGCGGTGACGAACACCGACTGCGACATGGCCGTGCGCACCCCGATGTCACGCACCCGCCGGGCCCGCGCGGCGAACTCGGCCGACTCGTCGGCGGGCCTGCCGAAGAGCTTCACGAGCGTCGCCCCCGGCGCGGAGAACCGCTCGGTCATCTGGGTGGTCATCGCGGCGTTGTGGTTGGCCGACTCGCGTTCGAGCCGTGCCAGACGGGTGCCCATCCGCCGCGCGGGCAGCACGAACACCGGCAGCAGGAGCAGCGCCAGCAGGGTGATCTGCCACGAGGTCCCGATCATCACGATGAGCGTGAGGACCAGCGTCACGATGTTGCCGACCACGCCGGAGAGGGTGTCGCTGAACGCCCGCTGGGCGCCGATGACGTCGTTGTTCAGCCTGCTGACCAGCGCGCCGGTGCGGGTGCGGGTGAAGAAGGCGATCGGCATGCGCTGCACGTGGTCGAAGACCGTGGTGCGCAGGTCGAGGATGAGGCCCTCGCCGATGCTCGCCGACAGCCAGCGCGTCACCAGCCCGAGCCCGGCCTCCACGACCGCGATGACGGCGATGAGCGCCGCGAGCCGGACGACGAGGTCCAGTGCCGCCCCCTCGACGATCGCGTTGACGACCTGGCCCGCGAGCACGGGCGTCGCGACCGCCAGCACCGCCGTGGCGACGCTGAGCAGCAGAAACCACACCAGCAGCCTGTGGTGCGGGCGGGCGAACCCGCCGATGCGCCGCAGGGTGGCTATGGAGAAGGGACGCCGCTCCTCCTGCGCGTTCATCGCGTGGTACAGCGACGTCCACGCGGTCACTTCCATGTCCATCGCTTGTCTCCGGGGGGGAACGATCGGCCGGGCCTTCCGAACCGAACTCTTCGAACAGATTGGCGATGCCACGAACGATCCCATCCGCCACCGACAAAATCGCCACGGCGCTTTCGCGGCGTTCCTCGCGGGGGCCGTACCGAGCCTCACGGGACCGCAGGGGGCCTTACGGGATCGGTGTAGGACCGCGCGGACCGGCGCGGAGCCTCGCGAGACCGTACGGAGGTCGCACGGGTCTCGCGGACACCGCGCCGCCGTGCGCCGCCGTGTACCGCCGCGCCGCCGTCGGCGTTGCTCCGATGGCGACACCTGGACCCTAAAACCTCAACATATGTTGAGGTCAACCCGAACATTCGCCCCATCGCACATCCCCCGCCCCTTCCCACCCCGTCCCGGGCGAGCGGTACACGCCCCGGGAAGTCGTGACGTACGTCACGAGCTGGGCAAGGAAAGCGGCATAAGGTATAAAAAGGCATAAAGGACCTTCCATAAAGAGGTCCCGTCCCGTTGAACGTTCAGGTGATCGCAAAGAACCGGCCACGCCGGCCTCGTGCCGGTTTCTCATCCAGGCCGGGCCTCCCCCGGGCCTCTCACATGTGCCCGCCCGCTGATCACACCTGTGACACGTTCGCCATCCCACCGGAGAGTCGCGTCATGAGTCAGGACAGCAACAGCGCACACGTCGTCTTCGAGATCGACCTCACCCTGGAGGAGGCCCGGCGGCGCGCCTCGGTCATGGCCGCCCTGGAGACGGACTGGGATCCGCTCGCGGTGATGCGCGGCGAGGAGGAGGCCTACGACCTCCTCTACTCCGGCCTCGACGAGCGGCAGCAGGAGATCTACGACATGCTCGTCGCGGCCGAGGTCCTCCCCCGGAGGGGGCCCGGCCATGCTGCCGCTTGATCCCCACGCCGACCCGGGGCGCAGGGCCTGGGGGGTGCCCTGCCCCGGATGCCGCGACGACAGAGACTGCGGCGTCTGCGCCGACGGCCGCAACTGCGACCGGCACTGGCGCTATCTCATCGGTAACACCGGAAGTCTCCTGCATCTGCAGTGCCCCGGATGCACCCACCTGTGGAACCACGAGACCGGCTTCGGCGCGGGAGGCGTCCGCCCGTTCTGACGGGATACGTCGGTCTTCTGACCCCTTTCCCGAGATTTCGCAGACCGCTTCCTCGCGTTTCGTGAATCATTGCCCGAGGTGCCCGAGGTGCCCGAGGTGCCTGAGGGCCCGAGGTACCCGCGGTGCCCAGGGTGCCCGAGGCCACCGCGCCCCGTACGCGGACGACAACCGCTCGACAGGGCCGTGACGGAGACTCGGACCCGCGACACGGGACGAGGAAACGGGACGGGAGCGATCATGCGAGAGCCACCGGGAGCGGCACGGGCGGGGCGGGCCATGGCCGTGGCCACGCTCGTCTCACGGATCACCGGATTCCTGCGCACGCTGGCGCTGGTCGCGGCGCTCGGACTGGGAACACGCCTGTTCGACGCCTACACCGCCGCGAACACGCTGCCCAACTCGATCTACGACCTGGTGCTCGGCGGGGCTCTGACCGGTGTCCTGGTCCCCCTGCTCGTACGGCACACCGACGAGCTGTACGCCCAGCGCCTGCTGTCACTGACGGTCTACGGCCTGGGCGCCGTCGTGGTGGTCACGGCGCTGTTCGCCCCGCAGATCGTCGACGTGTGCTTCTACGGCTTCGACACCGGTCAGCGGCAGGCGGCGATCACCCTCACCCGGTTCTTCCTGCCGCAGATCCTCCTGTACGGCGCGGGGGCGATCGTCGCGGGCGTCCTCAGCACGCGCGGCAAGCCCGCCGCACCGATGTGGGCGCCCGTCGCCAACAACCTCGTCGTCATCGCGACCGCCGCCGCCTACCTGGCGATCGGCGGAACCGGGCGGCTGGACACGCTGACCGGGGCCCAGACCTGGCTGCTGGGCGTCGGCACCAGCGCGGGCGTGGCCGTACAGCTGCTCGCGCTCTCCCTGGCGACCCGCGGCACGGGTTTCCGGATGCGGCTGCGCGCCGATCCCCGGGGCGTCGGGATCCGGCGGATCGCGGCGATGGCCGGCTGGACGCTCCTGTCCGTGGTCGCCGCGCAGGCGGTGATCGTCGTGGTCAACCAGCTCGCCTCGGCCTCCGCCCCGGGGGCGCTCGGCGTCTACGCCAACGCCTACACCCTGTTCCAGCTGCCGTACGCGGTGATCACCGTCTCCATCGTCACCGGTGTCCTCCCGAGGCTGAGCCAGGCCGCGTCCCGGCGCGACCTGGCCCAGGTGACGGCCGACCTGTCCCAGAGCCTGCGGCTGTCCAGCGTGGCGCTCCTGCCGACGGCCGCCGCCCTCGTCGTGCTCGGCCCGCGGATCACCACCGTCCTGTTCGCCCACGGCAACGCCGACCCCTCGGCCGCCGCGCTGACGGGGTCGGTCCTGGCCGCGTACGGCGTGGCCCTGGTGCCGTTCTGCGGCTACCAGATCATGCTGCGCGGGTTCTACGCCCTCCAGGACACCCGCACCCCGGCCCTGATCGGCCTCCTGGTCTCCGGGATCGCGATCGTGGGCGCGGTGCTCTCGGCGCGCCTGCTGCCCGGCCCGGAGATGGTCGTCGGGACGGCGGCGGGTTACGCCGTCGCCTACGTCGCCGGATTCGCCGTCGCCGCCCTCGTCCTGCGGCGCCGGATCGGCCGCGTCGACGGCCACCGCCTCCTGCGCTCGCACGGCCGCATGACCGTCGCGGCCCTCGCCGCGGGCGCGGCGACGGCGGTCGTCGCCCACCTGGCCGGGAACATGGCCGGATCCGGGTGGGCGGGGTCGCTCGTCGTGGTGCTCGCGGGCGGATCCTGCGGGGCGCTCCTGTACGCCCTGGCGGCACGGTCGCTGCGCATCGCCGAGTTCCGCGTCCTGGTCGGCGCGCTGCGCCCCGGCGAGCTCTGAACCGGGGACCGGCGGCTCACCCGGTGCCCGCGAGCAGGGCGCGGCAGGCGTCCCTGTCGTAGGTGAGCCCTGCCGCGCCGAACCAGCGGTGGGCGTTGCCGATCCTCGGATCCCAGACGTCGTCGTTGGTGACGAGGGCTTCGAGGTAACGCCGCTGGGCGCCGGTGAGGGCAGGCGGTTCGGCGGCCTCGGGGAGAACGACGGGCTCGGGGAAGGCGGCGGCGAGCAACGGCCCCCAGTCGAAGTCGACAGTCCAGCCGTTGGTCATCCCGGCGATTCCCAGGGCCGCGGGAAGCAGTTCCTCGAAGGAACCCGTCTTCCTGACGGCGGCGGCGACGAGCGCGAAGCGGAGGTGGCCGAAGAGCTGGCGGGGCCGTACGGCCAGCCAGGAGTCGGCCGCCGCCGGGTCCTCCAGGGCGGCCAGGATCTCGCGGGTCGCGGCGGCGTCGCCGTCCAGCGCGGGGGCGAGGGCGGCGCAGACCCGGACGGCCGGGTGCGGATCGGCGAGGAAGTCCCGCGGGGCGGCGCCGAGCTCGCCCAGTGCCAGCAGCAGGGCGCAGCGCTCGTCGTGGCCGACGGCCTCGCGCGCGGCCCGCTCGAGACGGCCGGAGAGATCGGCCGGTCGCGCGACGGCATCGGGGATCAACGCGAGGGCGGCCAGGGTCCCGACCGCCCGGCTCCGTACGTGGAGGTCGTCGTCGTCGAGACACGCGGTCACCGAATCGACGAGAATCGGCGCGATCCATCTGAGGTCGAGTACCACCCGGGCCATGACGGCGTCGACGAGCTCGTCACCCCAGGCGTCCTCGTCCCCGTCGAGCAGCGCTTCCAGGAGGGCGGCGACCTCCGCCTCCCGGCCCTCCGGGTGGGCCACGGCCCTGATCTCGTCCTCGGAGACCTGGGGCTGGGCCGCCTCGGCCACCTCGCCGAGGAATTCGAGCAGGACCGCGCGCAGCGGTACGAGACCGGATCCGCCGGACGCGACGGCATGGCCGGGGGCGGCGCCGGCCGTACGCGGATCGGCCAGCAGGCCCGCGACGACCAGGGCCGCCGGTGGGGTCGCCGACCAGGGGGTTCCCTGGTGGATCACCGCCCCGAACAGGTGGTCGACGGCCTCGGCTCTCGCCTCCTCCCCGTCCCCGGCCAGTGCCCGCAGGTGGGCGGGGGTGTCCGAGGCCACGCCGTAGGCGTGGAACAGACGCGTCCAGTCGATGTCCGCGATGGTGTCCGAACCCGTTCGCATGGGGAAGATTCTCCACCGGATCACGGACGCCCGTGATCCGGGCCGCATTCGGCCGGCGAGGCGGCGCCGTCGCCGGGCTCCGTACGGCGGGCGTTCGTACGGTGGGCTCCGTACGGTGGGCGTTCATGAGACGGGCTCCGTACGGTGGGCTCCGTGCGGTGAGCGTTCGTGAGACGCGGCGCGGGCGGTGCTCGAGAGGTGCCGTGCGGCGGGTGTTCGAGGTGCCGCGCTAACGTCGCGGAATGAGCGAGAGGTTCCGCGACCCCGGCATCTCCTGGTACGGCCTGCTGGACGACGAGATCCTCGTCCACTGCCCCCGTTGCGACGGCCGCGCCCTGATCCTTCTCCGAGAGGGCGGGGAAGGACGTGAAGGCCCGGGAGAGCGGGAGGGCCGCGAAGGGCGAGAAGGAGGGGAAGGGGGAACGGAACGCGGCCTCTTCGCCCCGCGCAGACTGCTCTGCCCGGCGTGCGGGCACGGCCGAGACTGGGACGGCGACCGGATCGGCCGCTACGACGATCCCGAGGACCCGTACTTCCGTCTCCCGCTGTGGCTGCGCGCCCGCTGCTGCGGCGGCCGGACGCTGTGGGCGTACGGCCGCCGCCACCTGGACCTGCTCGAGGAGTACGTGGCCGCCCGGCACCGCGAACGGCCCCTGCCGTCCGGCGCGTCCGGAAGGGCCGGGACACTGGTCGCGTCCCTGCCCGCGTGGATCAAGAACGCCGGGAACCGCGGCGAGATCCTGCGGGCCGTCGCCCGGATGCGCGCCACGCTCGGCGACCCCTGACCCCCGCCCCGGCCCCGGCCCCCGGCCCCGGCTCTGCGGTCCCAGCCTCGGTCCCGGCTCCGCTCTCGGCCTTCACCCCGGCCTCGGCTTCACCCAGGTCCCGGACGACTCCCGCACTCCCGGGCGGCGCCGCCTACCGGGCCCGCTCCAGCAGCTTCTCGGTGCCGACCAGGCGCACGCAGGTGGCCAGGCCGCTGATCGCGAGCTCGACCTCGTCCAGCTCCGGATAGGTGGGCGCGATGCGGATGGTGCTGTCGCGGGGGTCGTCGCCGTAGGGGTGGGTGGCTCCCGCCGGGGTCAGCGCGATGCCCGCCGCCGCGGCCTTGCTCACCACCTGGCGCGCGCACCCCTCCAGCACGTCGAGGCTGATGAAGTAGCCGCCCAGGGGGCTGGACCAGGACGCCAGGCCGGTGCCGCCCAGTTCCTTGCCGAGGATCAGGTCGACCGCCTCGAACTTGGGCCGAATCAGCTCCCGGTGACGGCGCATGTGCTCCAGGACTCCGTCCCGGTCACGGAGGAACTCCACGTGGCGGAGGTGGTTGATCTTGTCGGGGCCGATGGTGCGCTTGCCGGTGTACCCCAGCAGCCAGGACACATTGGCCGGCGAGGAGCCGAAGAACGCCACGCCGCCACCGGCGAAAGTGATCTTCGAGGTGGACCCGAAGACGAAGACGCGGTCGGGGTTGCCGTTCTCCTCGCACAGCGCCAGGATGTCGGCGATCTCCACCGGGGTGTCCGTCAGGTGGTGCACGGCGTAGGCGTTGTCCCAGAAGATCCGGAAGTCTGGGGCCGCGACGGGCATGGCGGCCAGGCGCCGCACCGTCTCGTCGCTGTAGGAGAGGCCGCTGGGGTTGCTGTACTTGGGCACGCACCAGATGCCCTTGATCTGGGCGTCCTCACGCACAAGGCGCTCGACGACGTCCATGTCCGGACCCTCTTCGGTCATCGGCACGGCGATCAGCTCGATGCCGAACCGCTCGGACAGCGCGAAGTGACGGTCGTATCCCGGCACCGGGCACAGGAAGGCGATCCTCCGCTCGTCCGCCCAGCGGCGCTCGCCGCCCGGCAGCCCGCTGAGCAGCGCGTGGACGACGGAGTCGTGCATCAGGGAGAGGCTGGAGTTGTTCGCCGCGACAAGCTGCGCGACGGGCACCCGCAGCAGCGGTCCGAAGATCTCCCGGAGCTCGGGGAGGCCCTGCGCGCCACCGTAGTTCCGGCAGTCGGTCCCGTCCGCGGCGGTGTGACCGCCGGGAAGGGTGAGCATGGCGGCGGCGAGGTCCAGCTGACGCGCCGACGGCTTGCCCCGGGTGAGGTCGAGCGACAGACCACGCCGGACGAGTGCGTCGTAGTCACGCAGGGCGCGGTCACGCTGAGCGGTCAGCTCGTCGAGATTCAGGGCCGAAAAGGTCACGGGGGTTCCTTCGACTGCTGGTCGGAACTGGTCGGAAATGGACTTCGAAGAATAGAAGACCTTTCCGGCCGCCGGTGAACCGACCTCCGTGCCGCGTCTCACCGGCTCGCCACGATCGCGGCCCCGGTCACCGGGCGGGGACGCCTAGAGCCAGCCCTTCTTCTTGAAGATCGTGTAGAGGATGGACGAGGCCACGAGGATGGCCACGGTCGAGGTCCAGAAGCCGAGCGGGTGGCTGAAACCGGGGTAGGGCACGTTCTGACCGTAGTAGCCGGTGATCATCGTGGGCACCGCGATGATGGCCGCCCAGCTCGTGATCCTCTTCATGATGTCGTTGAGCCGGAAACCCTGCTGGTTGATGTGGGCCTCACGGATGTTGCCCACCAGCTCCCGCAGGGAGTCGGTCCACTCGGCGGCGCGCAGGGTGTGGTCGTAGACGTCCTGGTAGTAAGGGGTCAGCGCGGGGTCCAGTATCTCCACGCTTCTGCGGAGCAGACTGCCCACGACCTCGCGGATCGGCACCGCCAGCCGCCGGAACCGCACGAGCTTCTTGCGCATCTCGAAGGTCAGGCGCTGGATGTGCACCCGGTCGCCCGGGTCGTCGGCGAACAGGTCGTCCTCCAGCGCCTCGACCCGGTCGTCCATCGCCTGCAACACGTCGAAGTATCCGTCGACCACGTAGTCGAGCAGGCCGTGCAGGAGGTACGGCACGCCGTACTTGGCCATCTCGGTGTTGGCGTCCCAGCGCCTGACCACCTCGTCGATGTCGAAGTCGGGACTCTCCCTGACCGTGACCAGGGCGTTCTTCGTCACGAAGATCGACAGCTCGACGAGGTCGAGGGATCTGTCCTTCAGCTTGGCGCCGTAGACGGTGATGAACAGGTGACTGTCGTAGCTGTCCAGCTTGGGACGCTGAAGGCTCTGCAGGGCGTCCTCGACGGCCAGCCGGTGCAGCCCGAGCTCCTCGCTGATCTTTCCCAGGTCCTCGGCCGTCGGCGAGCACAGGTCGAACCACACCACGGCGGACTTGTCCCCGACGTACTCGGAGACGTCGTCGATGGGGAAACCCTCGGTCTCCAGGACACCGTTACGGTAAAGACGGGTGCGGTCCATGTCCGTCAACAATAGCCGCGCGGAGGGAGGCCGAACCCCTGGCTCGCACGGCCTCCCCGGCCCTCCGGCGCCCGGGTGCGCGCGCCCGGACCACCCCGGCCGCCGCGGCCGCGACGGCTCAGGCCGCCTCGGGCTCGGCGAGGAGGCGGCGGATGTGCCGGACGGCGGTACGGCCCGCGCGGTTGGCCCCGATGGTGCTGGCGGAGGGACCGTAGCCGACCAGGTGAACGCGGGGGTCCAGGACGGCCCGGGTGTCCTCGACCCGGATGCCGCCGCCCGGCTCACGCAGGTGCAGCGGGGCCAGATGGTTGACGACCGGGCGGAACCCGGTGGCCCACAGGATCACGTCTGCCCTGACGAAACGGCTCTGCCCCGCTGACTCGGCGCCCCTGCGGTCCCAGACCACCCCCTCCGGAACGATCCTGTCGAACATCGGCAGGCGGTCCAGGACCCCCGACGCCATGGCGGCCCGCACCTCGGCCGTCAGGAGGTAGCCGGTGGCGCCGACCACGCTGCCCGGCGGGAGTCCCGCGCGGACCCGGGCGTCGACCCGGGCGACGGCCGCGCGGCCCGCCTCCTCGTCGAACGGCCCCTCCCTGAAGACCGGCGGGCGGCGGGTGACCCAGGTGGTCGTGGTGACCCGGGCGATCTCCATCAGGAGCTGGACGCCGGAGGCCCCCGCGCCGACCACCACGACGTGCCTGCCCGCGAACTCGTCCGCGCTCACGTAGTCGGCGGTGTGGAGCTGCCGTCCGAGGAAGGTCTCCTGTCCCGGATAGCGGGGCCAGAAGGGACGGTCCCAGGTGCCGGTGGCGTTGACCAGCGCGCGGGCGGACCAGTCACCGGCCGAGGTCTCCACCAGCAGCCGTCCCCGCTCCCCCTCCCGCACCGAGCGCACCTCGACCGGGCGGCGGACCGGCAGGTCGAAGGCCCGCTCGTAGGCGGCGAAGTACTCGGAGACGACCTCCGACGACGGCCGGGTCACGTCCGCGGCCCCCATCGGCAGACCCGGAAGGTCGTGCACCCGGTGCGTGGCCCCGAGGGTCAGCGACGGCCAGCGGAACTGCCACGCGCCACCGGGACGCGGGGAGCGGTCGAGCACGACGAAATCCAGTCCGGCCCTGCTCAGGAAGTAGGCGCTGGACAGTCCGGCCTGCCCCGCCCCGATGACCACGACGTCGATCTCCGCCATGTCCCTGGAAACCGTCGGCACCCGGCGGATAATCCCGCGAATAATCGCGCCGTCCCGGGGCAGCGGAGATTGTCACCACAGTAGAAGCAGCCCGAGATGAGGTCACATGATAGTTCTGGGACTCCTCTTGATCGTACTCGCGGGCGCGACCGTGATCGCGGTCTCCTGGGATGAGACGGCGGCGGCGACCACCACCGCGTCGTTCACGGTCTTCGACCGCACCATCCAGCTCTCCCAGCTGGAGTTCTTCTTCGCCGGTGCCGTCACGGGAGCCGTCTTCCTGCTCGGCCTGGCCATCCTGTTCGCCGGGATGCGGCGCTCCGCCGTACAGCGGCGCAGGATGCGCGACTCCCGCCTTGAGGCGCGTGACCGGGTCGCGCGCCTGGAGAAGGAGAAGCGCGAACTGGAGCGCAAGCTGGAAGAGACTCCCGCCGCCCCCGCGACCACCCCCGCCCCCGCCGCGGCGCAGGCCCCCGCCCGCACCGCCCGCACCGCCCCCGTGGTCGACCGTGACCGTGACGGGGTCGACGACCGCGACGAGGCGACGGCTCCCCACCCCCGCGTCGAGGTTCCCCGCCAGCACTCGGCCGACCAGCTCGTCGCCGGCCGCCACAGCCGCCCGTCGGCCGGGTGACCGTCCGCCCGCACCAACCGGCTCCGATCCGCCGGTACGGCAAGCCCGCCGTACCGGCGGACGCCTTTTCCCTCAAAACCGCTCCTACGCCGCTCTCCCAGGGGGGACACATAGGTTGGAAGCACCCAGGAGAGAGGGCCGAACGGTGACGTCGTCTCATCGCCCGTCGATCGGTCAGCAGATCGCAGCCGACCTCCGGGCGGCGATCCAGTCGGGCAAATTGCCGCCCGGGCAGACCATCGAGTCCGAACGCAAGCTGGTTGAGCGGTACGGCACGACCAAGGTCACGGTTCGCAAGGTCATCGAGACGCTCAAAGCCGAGGGTCTGCTGGTGAGCGAGCCCGGGAGCGGCATCCGGGTACGTGAGATCAAGAGACTGGACCGCCTCGGATCCAGGCGGCACCTTCGCTCCCAGCGGCCTGCGGGCACCAGTCCTCTTGAGGCCGAGGCAGCCGCGCAGGGTGTCCATCGCGAACTGATCCTGCGGGAGGTCATCTCGTTCCTTCCTCCGCCCGGTATCGCCGATCTTCTCCAGATCACCCCGGAGACACCGCTCGTCGTCCGCCGCCACCTCGTCACCCTCGACGGCCACCCAGCCGCAACCGCCGACTCCTACATCCCGGCCCACCTGGTGGAGGGAAGCCGCATCGCGCGCCACGAGCCGATTCCCGGTGGCGTGCACGCCGAACTGGCCGACCTCCTCGGCACTCCTCTCACCGGCGCCGTGGAGATGCTCGTGGCCCGGATGCCGAACCCGGACGAGACGGAGACACTTCGTCTTCCGCCGGGCACACCCGTGGTGGAGCTGACGCGCACGATCCACGCCGGGGACCGGCCCGTCGAGGTGACCGTCTGGCTGTTCGACGCGAGCCGGCACCGGTTCGTCTACGAGGTGCCCGTGGACTGACGTGCCGTCTCACGGCCCGAAAGCATCGGCGACCTGTCCCACCGGGTCGTGCGCCGCTCATCCGCGCCGATCAGGTCCGCGCCACCGCTCACCGTACCGGCGCCCGCCAAGACCCGAAAAGGGCGCAGCAGGCATCGGCAGAGTGCCTCCGAATCCTGATGCCGTGATATCCACCCTGGTCAGGTGGGGTTACCCCTACCCCATGTTGACGTGCTGACGTGATCCCTTCGGAAAAGACGGACATTTAGCTTTATAACGTCCAAATCTTCCACTGAAGGGTTTCTCCCTCGTGTTTGGCAAGAAGTCGTTCCGCCGCACCATGTCCCGTTCCGCCGTCGTCGCCCTGGCCGGTGCGGCCTGCCTCGTGGCGACGGCCGGCAGCGCCGGAGCGATCATCAACGGCACCAAGCCGACCGAGTCCTACGGCTTCATGGCCTCCATTCCCGTCACGGCGCCCGGCATGGGCCTCAAGGACGGCAACTGCGGCGCGGCGCTGATCAACCCCCAGTGGGTGGTCACCGCCGCGCACTGCGTCGACATGAAGATCGGCTCGATCGTGAAGGGCACCGTCCGCATCGGCAGCGACCAGCGCAAGTCCGGCGGCACCGTCCGCAAGATCGCCAAAGCGATCACCCACCCCGGCTACGCTCAGGGCACGGAAAAGGCGCCGTACAACACCGTCGACCTCGCGCTGATCCGCCTGGACAAGCCCGTCTCCGTCAAGCCCATCCCGATCGCCCGGCAGGCCGGCGAGCCCGGCACCCCCACCCGCATCCTCGGCTTCGGCATCACCGAGTTCAGCAAGGACCCGAGCGAGTGGAAGATGGCCAAGAAGCTGCGCCAGTTGGAGACCCGCCGCGGCGCGATCTCCGAATGCGGACCCGGCTACGCCTCCGACACCCGCCTGTGCACCGTCAGCCGTAAGCCCAAGGCCATGGCCTGCAACGGCGACTCCGGCGGCCCGCAGATCCAGCGTGGCCGGGGCGGTCGCTGGGAGCTCATCGGCGTCACCTCCGGCCCCGGCGCCCCGAGCCCCTCCTGCGCCGAAGGCCCCGGCCTGTACACCAACGTGACCGCCTACACCGACTGGATCAACCAGACCATCCGCGCGAACAGCTGACCCGCTGTCCGCGCTCCGGACTGACCTGCTGTCCGTGCTCCGGATAGGACGGACCGGTCGCGCGCCGCGGGAGAGGTCGTCCTGCCGGAACGGACCTCGCTCCATCCCCGCGCTCCGCGCGAACCACGCTCGGGCTGTGTCCCCTCGGGGCTCCGCCCCGAACCCCGGGCGAGAGGCCTGCCGGCCCCTCGCGCTCCCCGGTCACCGGCCGGTTTCACCAACCGGGACGTCAACAAGGGTGCCCGGCCGGAGCGGAGTCCGGCCGGGCACCGAGATCGCCGGTCCCTGGGGCATGTGACCGGCGGCGGCTCCCCTTCCCCGATTCATGGGAACCGCGTGGGTGTGCGACCCGAGCCCCTCCTCCCGGGCCGCACGTTGGAAGGCGCGACGACGCAGGACGGCACTCCCCGCCGCCGCGCCGGTCTTACGCCGCCTCCCGATAAGGGCGCCGGGAGCGTCCAGGCACGACGGCCCGTACCCGAGGGGAAACGGCGAACGCCTGGGAGGGGCAGCCGTCGGATCCGTCCGGGGAAGGCGGAGGCACGAGCGAAAAACGCCGGGCGACGGCCGCCTCCGCCTCACGTATCCGCCTCTCCAGCCCCTTCGCGGTGTCGTCGACGAGGATCAGCGGCTCTGGAAGCGGCCAGGCCGCCAGCGCGTAGAACCGGCGCCCACCCAGGCTGTAGAGCACAGTCCACCCCGGGCAGGCGTCGTCCAGCCGTTCCGCCTCCGAGCGGGCCGGCCCGTCCCACACACGCCGGTGAACAGCAGTACGCGGTCGATCGCCACGATGCCGTCCAGACTCGCGAAACAGGCGCCTGATCACAGGGCCACCCGCCTGGCCAGGTCCTCCTGCTGATCGACTTCGGCTCGAAGGTCGTCGAGGGTATCGGCGTCGACCGTACGCGTCGCCCCGACACCCATCTCCGCGTCGGTGAACGGTACAACCCTCGAAGCCCACAGACGCCCCGCGTCACTGAGAATCACCCGCCAGCCGGGGATTATGGGGGAAACGGCATGGGACTCCATGATCTGTGACCTCCTGGCGAGGGTGATGGTGAGCGTGCACCTGCACCATCGCCCGGATGGAGCCCCTCGGACCAGCGCACCGGCTGTTGAGCCGTTGTCGGCCGCTTGTCGACCCGCTGCCGAAGGAGAACCCGTTCCCGCAGGTCAGTGTGGGTCGAGAAGGCTCAGCAACGCCCGGTGGTAAGCGGCCTGAACCTGTGGGATCGCGTCGACACGGATCCGCTCGTCGGTTCCGTGCAGCCCTCTGTAGTCGACGCCGAACCCCGCGGTGGCCTCGATGCCGAGCCCGGCGAGATAGTTCCCGATATTGGACGGGCCCGCGACCTTCGCCGTAGCGGCCAGACCGACCGCACGCGCCGCATCCAGCAGCGCGCTTTTCAACTCCGAGTCGTCGCCCAGCCGATAGGGAGGCCAGCGGGTCACGATTTCCAGATGTGTCGGCCGCGTATCCGGCCACGCGGCGTCGACAGCGGTGACGCGGTCACGCAGCGACTTCTCGGCGGTCCGGTCGTCAAAGCCCGGTGTGAGCCGGACATCGACGTTGATCGTGCACAGATCCGGCACGGTCGAATATCCCTCACCACCGGTAATCGCGGTCACCGTCAGCTTCGCCGGTAACGGGAAGTCCGGGTCCGCGTTGTCCGGCGGCGCGACCCCGCCCAGAGCGCTGACGAGCGTACCGGCCTTGACGATGGCGTTCGAAGTGATCTTTCCGCCACCGGAATGGCTGGCCACGCCGTACACGTGCATGCGGCACCGCAATACGCCCCGGCCTCCGACCACCACATGCTCCGAACCGGGGTAGCCGATCATCACACCGTCGACGCGGTCCGCCGCGCCGGGCCCCTCGAAATAGGCTTTCGCGCCGCCGAAACGGCCGGTGTGCTCGTCCACATCAAGTAATAGCACCACACTGCCGTGCAGCCGTTCCCGAACCGCCCGAAGGCGGGCGACGACATGAGCGAAGATCGCCGCCCCGACCTTGGAATCCGACGCGCCACGTCCGTGCAGCCAGCCGCCGATGATCTCACCGGACGTCGGCGGGTAGGACCAGGCGTTCTCGTCACCGAACGACGCGGTGTCAAGGCACGCGTCCAGCACATACCGCGGACCCGGATGAGCGCCAGTGACCTCGCACGTCAGAGCGACCGTGTTCCCACCCGCCTCGACCAACCGCCGCGGCCGCAGACCGTTCCCGTGCAACCAGGCCGCCGCGCGATCAAGCACCGGCTCGTAAGAGTCCACACCACCACGGCTGGGAATGCGCACCAGTTCCCGTGTCAGCTTGACGACGGCGTCATGGTCTTCATGGGCGGCCCGCAGCGCACCGGTGATGTCCAGATGACCGGTTCTCACGTACGCCCACCTTCCCGTAGGACTTCAAGCTCGCTGATCTGCCGCGCCGTCTCGATCCGCCGTGCCGCCGCATATGTCTGCCGACCGTGGTCGAGCAGCCGTACGGCCGCCGCCGCTCCCAGGAGCAGTCCCGAATCGAACGCCTCGTGCGAGGTCAGCGACGGGATGGGGACGACCGCCTGCCGTTCGCTCGCACAGAAGAACCGCTCGGGTGTCAGCGGGTCGTCGACGAGCCCCAGACGCAGCGTTTTGACACCCACACTACGGTCGTCGGGATCACGCAACTCCAGCAGCCGTACCAGATGCGCTTTGAGCACCCGGTGGTGCGGTGGCCCGAAAAGCACACGGTAGTAGACCAGGTCCGGCCTCTGCTCCAGCACCGTCTCGATCGCCTGCAGATATGCCATATCTCGTGACCGAGATCCCATCACGACAAGACATTCCCTCGCATCGGCGACAGTGTCCACCATCGCGCGCTGCAGATCCGGGAAACCCGCCAACAACTGTGGCACGGAATGCCTGCCGAGTGATTCGTCCTGATGGGCGAACAACACATCCGGCGGCTGGGCGTAGATTTCGCACAGGGTTTTTCGGTGGCCGATGCTGGTGGTGTGCCGCCCCAGTTCCCAGGCACTGACCATGCTCGGCGTCACCCCGGAGTGGCCGCCGGGAGCACGAAGATCCACCTGCTCGACGACGTTCTCCAGCGTCCAGTTCCGCACCTGACGAGCGCGGCGCAGTGGCGTCGGCCCTTCCTGGTCTCGTTCAGTACGGCGGGCCATGAACCATCACCCCTCAGCCGATCGCGAACGGCACACAAACCACTCAGCATCGCAGATCTCATTCCCGGCCGTTTACCGAAAAGGACCAATCCACGAGGCCGACGCTTTGGCGCACCGGAAACTCCATGGTGCCCTGTTTCCGCTCCTGGGTAAGTCCGAATCCCTAGGGGAAATCAGCACGCAGGAAAGACAATCATGGAGCTCTCATCACATTCCGCGCCGTTCTCTGCTCCAAGTGACGCGCCACCTCGTGCTCCGTCCGAGCTCGACCCGCGAAGGTCCCGGGAGCCGGTTTCTCAGGACCACGGTCACTGCCGAGCGAGCCTGCCCTCCTCTCCCAGCCCGGGAACGACCTCGGATGTGGTCTCGGCCTCGGACACCGTCCCGGGCGACGGCTCGGATGCGACCTCGGGTCCAGGAGCCGCTCCACGTGTCCGAGGAGACCTCCCGGGGCGGCGGTGCAGGAGGGTCATGAGGCCTCCGGCGACGAGGCCCCAGAACGCGGCGCCGATCCCGAACAGCGTCAGTCCCGACGCGGTGACCACGAAGGTGACCACGGCGGCCTCCCGTCCCGTCGGCTCCGCCAGGGCGGAGGCGAGCGCGGAGACGAGCGCGCCGATCAGGGCCAGGCCCGCGACGGCCTCGATGAGCACCGGTGGGGAGAGCATGACCAGCGCGGTGGCCAGTCCGGAGCCGACGCCGAGGACGATCATCGAGGCTCCCGCGGTGACCGAGGCGATCCAGCGGCGGCCGGGGTCGGGGTCGGCGTCGGGGCCCGCGGCCAGTGCGGCGGTGATGGCGGCCAGGTTCACCGCGTGGCCGCCGAGGGGAGCGCCGAGCGTGCTGGCCAGGCCGGTGCCGACGAGGATCCCGCGCAGCGGGGGGCGGTAGCCGTACTGGGCCAGGACCGCCATGCCCGGCACGTTCTGGGAGGCCATGGTGACCAGGAACAGCGGGAGCGCGACGCTGACCATGGCCGGGACGCTCCACGAGGGGACGGTGAGCTCGACGACCGGGCGCACGTCCACGGCACCGAGGCCGGGGCCCGTCAGCGCGATCGCCACGACCGCGACCAGCAGGGCTCCGGGGATCGCCCACTTGCGGGCGAAGCGGCTCAGCAGCGCCCAGGCGAGCACGACGGGACCGGCCAGCAGCGGTACCTCGCCGAGGGCCCTGACCGGTGCGACACACAGGTTCAGCAGGACCCCGGCGAGCATGGCGCCCGCTATCGGGGCGGGGATGGCCGCGATCAGGCGGCCCAGCACGGGGAAGAGCCCGGCGGCGACGATCAGCAGTCCGCAGACCACGAAGGCGCCGACGGCGGCGGGGAACCCGCCCTCGACCGCGCCGGTCGCGACCAGCAGCGCCGCGCCCGGCGTCGACCAGGCGATGGTGATCGGCATCCGCCGCCGCAGGCCGAGCCAGATCGCCACCATGCCATTGGCCAGGCACAGGGCCAGCAGGCCCGAGGCCGCCTGCCGCTGGTCGGCGCCGACCGCGCGCAACCCGGCCAGGACCACGGCGAAGGAACTGGCGAAGCCGACCAGTGCGGTGACGATCCCGGCCAGCGTGGGTTGCAGAAGGCGTGTCATCGTTTTTCCGTCCTCTCCGGGAGCCCCGGGGCGCCGGACCGTCACGCCCGGTTGCCCCGCCCGGACGGCAGGGGTTCTTCAGATCTCCGGCATGTCACCAACACGCCGACAATCGTTCCGTAAACGGAACATCAGTCATGCTGCACCATAACCTCATGGACCGCAATGCACAAAACCCTCGTCCGGCGCTGGAGACCGACGCCCACGGCGTCGGGGTACGGATCCGCCGGTTGCGCGAGGAGCGCGGCATCTCGCTGTCCGAACTCGCCCGCCGCGCGGGCGTCGGGAAGGCCACCCTCTCGGGGCTGGAGAACGGCACCCGCAACCCGACCCTGGAGACGCTCTGGTCGGTCACCGCCGAACTGGGCGTCCCCCTGGCCGTCGCCCTCGGGACGACTCCCGCCGTCCCGGGCACCACCATCAGGGGAACGGCCGTCGCCGCCGTACTGCTGGAGGTCTTCGAGGACGAGGACGTCACCTACGAGCTCTACCGGCTGACGGTCCCGGCCGGTGCCACGCAGACCTCCCCCGCCCATCACGCGGGGGTGACCGAGCACATCACGGTCTTCGGCGGGACGCTCAGGGCCGGCCCCCCGGACTCCCCGCTGACGGCCGGCCCCGGCGAGCACATCGGCTGGGTTTCGGACGTGCCGCACACCTACGAGGCGATCGGCGGCCAGGACGTCCACGCCAGCCTGCTCATCCGCTACCCGCGCCGCTGATCCCGGCGTCCGCGCCCATCGCGTCCGTGCCACCGCCCGCCGTACCGGCGCCCGTGACAGGCCCGGACACAACGGCGTGGAAACGGTGGCCTTCGGAGTAGGCGACCCCAAAGGAGTCGCAAAAAATGCTTAAACGTAATATTTAGTCCATGACGTCACGGTCCAAAGCAGTGATCTTCTGGGCCGTGGGCGTGCTGGCCTACGTGATCGCGGTCTTCCACCGCCAGTCCCTGGGCGTCTCCAGCATCGAGGCCGCCGCGCGGCTGGGGGTCGGCGCCGCCGGGCTCTCCACTCTGGCGATGCTGCAGCTGCTGGTCTACGCGGTCATGCAGGTTCCGGTCGGGGTGCTGGTCGACAGGCTCGGCTCCAAGCGGATGCTGGTCGTCGGGGCGGTCGTGATGGCCTGCGGCGAGCTGGTCTTCGCGCTGGCCGACGGGCTCGCGCCCGGTGTCGCGGGCAGGGCGCTGATCGGCTGCGGCGACGCGATGACGTTCATCAGCGTGATCCGCCTGGTCAACATCCACTTCCCGGCCCGCCGCAACCCGGTGATGGTGCAGCTCACCGGCCTGATCGGGCAGGTCGGCGCGATCGCCTCCACGGTGCCGCTGATCCAGTCCCTGCACGTCTACGGCTGGACCCCGACCTTTCTCGGTGCCGCCGTACTGGGCCTGGTCTCGGCCTTCCTGCTGCTCACGGTGCTGCGCGACTCCCGTCCCGGGCGGACGGGAGAACGGCCGAGCCTGGGCGCCGCCTGGGCCGAACCGGGGACCCGCCTGGGCATGTGGACCCACGCGGCCACCCAGTGCTCGGCCGCCGCGTTCCTGCTGCTGTGGGGATATCCGTTCCTGGTCCAGGGCCAGGGACTGAGTCCCGCCGTGGCGGGCACGCTGCTGACCACGCTGACCCTGTGCGGCATGATCTGCGGACCGCTGCTCGGTTATCTCGCCGGGCGCTTCCCCTTCCACCGGTCCCGGATGGTGTTCGTCGTGGTCGGGAGCACCGCAGGGACGTGGACCGCCGTACTGGCCTGGCCGGGCAGGGCGCCGCTCTGGCTGCTCGTGCTGCTCATGGTGGTGCTGGCGGCCAACGGCCCCGGGTCGATGATCGGCTTCGACTACGCCAGGACCTTCAACCCCGCGGCCAGGATCGGCGCGGCCACCGGCATCGTGAACGGCGGCGGGTTCGTCGCCTCGATGACCCTGATCGCGTTGATCGGTATCATCCTGGACCTGACGGGAGAGAGCACCCTGGACGGCTTCCGTTGGGCCTTCGCCGCGCAGTATCCGATCTGGGCGCTGGGCGCCCTCCAGGTCCTCCGCTACCGTGGCAAGGCCCGGCGTCTGCTCCTGGCGGCGCAGACTCCGTAAAGGAGACCCTCTCAAGGAGGTTCCGTGCGGCAGACCTCACATACCGGACGCTCATCGAATCGGACCGAGGCTCTCACGCCGGACGCCGTGTGGGATTCCCGGCCCGGACCCGCGGCGCGCTGGCAAGTCGTCACCGCGCATCTGGCCGGGACCCTGCTCGCGGGCACGCTCTGCGCCTTCGCCGTCTACGTCACCCTCCTCAGCACGGCCTGGGACGGCATGTCCTCGGACGAGGTGGCGGTCACGACGTTCTTTGTCGCCGCGGCGGTGTACGGACTGTTCCTCGTGGCCTCGCACACGACGACAGCCTCGGGACTGACACGGACCCTCGGCGGCCGGATCGTCTGGGCGGTGCTGGTCCTCGTCGGCGGAACGGCCGCGCTGGTCGCGGAGTTCACGCTGCTCCTCGCGGGGTTCCCCGACTCCTTCCTCGTCGCCCTGCTTCTCGGCGGCCTGCCGTACGCGCTGGTGGCCGCGCCGCTGACGCTCATCCGCCGAGGCGGGTGAACGGTTCGGCGAAGTGGGCGGTGGCGATCATGCCCCGCTCCGCCCTGACGCGCTCCAGCAGCTCCGCCCGGGTGACCGCGGCCAGCGCGGGATCGTCGTCGTACATGTAGTGGACGGCCGGATCGGCCAGCTGCACCGGGTGCAGCACCACGTCGCCGGTCAGCACCAGATCTCCCACCTGGACGACCTGGTGGCCGGGGGTGTGACCCGGCGTGTGGAGGAGCCGGATGCCGGGGAGCACGTCCGCCCGCCCGTCGACCACCTGGACGCGCTCGCCCAGCGGCCGGACGACGCGGGCGAGGACCTCCTCGGCGGCCGTGTCGATCTCGGCCCGCTGGAACAGGTGCCTGGCGTTGGGGAAGACGGGCGCCCCGCCGACCACGGCCCCGCTCGCGTGGTCGCTGTGCAGGTGCGTGACGACCACCGCGTCGATCTCTCCGGGGGTGACGCCGACCCGCGCGAGCTCGGCGCCGAGCACTCCGGGGACCGGGGCCCAGCTCGACGCGAGCGAGTCCTCGGGACCGACGCCGGTGTCGACGAGCACGGTCCGGCCCGCCGCGTCACGCAGTAGGTAACAATGGAAGTGCAGCACCCACTCGTCGGACTCCCCGTGACAGCCGCCGGGGAACATCTCCGGCAGCGGGCGCCGGATCGTGTCGCCCATCGGCCCCACGGCGTCACAGAGCGGGAACACCTCGACACCGGCGACGGTTATGGGCTGATGCGGCATCCGATCTCCTGTTCCAAACGTGTTGACGGGTGCTACCGTGATATCGGGTGTGACGCACCGCTGGCCAGGCCGCGTGCGATGTTCCGCCCCTTTTGCGCCATTGCGCCTCTCTCAAGGCATCCACCGCGCCTCTTTCAGGCGCGCGGTCGCCTTCCTGTGTTTTCCATGTGCGAGACCCTCCGTGGTCCCCTGCCCGAAAGGTCATCCATGACCACCATGACAACGACTGCCAAACCTCCCCGTCCCCGCGAGAGCGACACCCCGGTCGAGACCGTGGCCGGCCTGCTCGACGTCCGCGACAAGACCGGATATCTCCGAACTCGCGGTTACCTGCCCGCTCCCGGCGACGTGCGCGTCCCCCACGCCCAGATCAGACAGTACGGCCTGCGCCCCGGCGACCACGTCGTCGCGGGGGCGCGCAGGCCGTACGAGAGGCTGACGGAGGTGAGGAGCGTCAACGGCGCCGAGACCTGGCGGGACAGGCCGGACTTCGCGGACATGACGCCGATCCACCCCCTCGACCGGATCCGGCTGGAGACCGAGTCGATGACCACCAGGGTCATCGACCTGTTCGCCCCGATCGGCAAGGGCCAGCGCGGCCTGATCGTCGCGCCGCCGAAGGCCGGCAAGACGATGGTCCTGCGGGACCTGGCCGCCGCGATCACCCGCAACCACCCGGACTGCCACCTCATGGTCGTCCTCGTCGGCGAGCGCCCCGAGGAGGTCACCGAGATGCGCGAGTCCATCCGCGGCGAGGTCGCCGCGTCGGCGTTCGACCGCGCGGACCGCGACCACACCGCCGTGGCCGAGCTCGCCGTCGAGCGCGCCAAGCGCCTGGCCGAGACCGGCCACGACGTCGTGATCCTGCTGGACTCCCTGACCCGCCTCGCCAGGGCCTACAACAACCTCGCCCCCGGCGGCGGGCGCACCCTGGCGGGCGGCCTCGACGCCGCGGCCCTGCTCCCGCCGCGCCGCTTCTTCGGCGCGGCCCGCAACCTGCGTGACGGCGGCTCGCTGACGATCCTCGCCACCGCCCTGGTCGAGACCGGTTCCCGGATGGACGACAGCCTCTTCGAGGAGTTCAAGGGCACCGGCAACATGGAACTGCGCCTCAGCCGCGCCCTCGCCGACAAGCGCCTGTACCCCGCGGTCGACCTCGACGCCTCGGGGACCCGCCGGGAGGAGATCCTCCTCGACCCCCGGGAACGGGACCTCACCTCGCGGCTGCGCCGTACCCTGGGCGCTCTGGACCGGCAGCAGGCCCTCGAACTCCTCACCGACCGCCTCAGGGAGACCCCTTCGAACGCCGCCTTCCTCAGGCAGGTCCAGGTGACCTGACGCCCGGGCCCCGACGACAGGCCCGCCCCCGCGCGCCCGTTCTCAGTTCGCCAGGTCCTCGTCCCTGATCGTGTCGACCTGGCAGTACGAGAGTGAGCGCCACCTGCGGTCGTAGACACAGATCTTGATGTCGACCCTCTTGATCTGGCCGTCCGAGCTGAGCTTGTAGGAATGGCCGGGGGCGCAGGACCGGCGCGGCTGCGCCCATCCCGTCCCGCCTCCCATGTAGTGGAACCTGGCCCTGATGTAGGCGCAGTGGTCACGGTGGGGGTCGCGGTCGTAGAGAGTGCCGTACACCTTGAATGTCTCGGCGCTGAAGCTGGTGATCGTGACCGTCGCCTTGGCGTAGCCGCTGTGGGCGCCCGAAGACCTGACCGGCCCCAGGTGGTAGTCCGTGTTCGCCGAGGCGGGCAGGGCGGTGACCGCTGGAGAGACGCTCGTCACGAGGGCCGCGAGGATCGCGCCGGCGAGGAATGTTCTTCTCATGCCTTGATTTGTACGGCCCGCGACTTGGAACCGGCTTGGACGGCGTTTGCCCCCTCCCCGAGCCCCCGGGGGGAGTCCCCGGAGAGCGGGTACCACGTGAGGACGGGTGCCGGGGAGAGCGGAGGCCGGGGGAACCAGGGGCCGGGTCATCCCTCGGGACGCGGGATGATGGACGGATGCTGGCCGACGTCGTCGAACTCCTCGTCTGCCCGGTCTGCGGAGGCGACCTCGACCTCGGCGAGCGGGTCCTGCGCTGCCCCGCCGGGCACGCCTTCGACGTCGCCAGGCAGGGATACGTCAGCCTGCTCACCGGCTCACGGGTGCCGGGGACGGCCGACAGCGCGGACATGGTCGCAGCCAGGGACGCCTTCCTCGGGGCGGGGCACTTCGCCCCCTTGACGGAGGCGGTCGCGGACGTGTGCCGTACCCGGGTTGAAAGCACGGGCCGTACCTCGGCGGAGGGCGTGGACCGTGGCGGAGCCGAGGGCTCGGGCCGTACCGGGGTGAGGGTGGTCGCGGACGCGGGCGCGGGAACGGGACACTATCTGGCGCGGGCGCTCGATCTGCTGCCGGAGGCCGTCGGGATCGCGCTGGACGTGTCCAAGCACGCGATCAGGCGGGCGGCGCGGGCGCATCCCCGGCTGGGGGCGGTCGTGGCCGACGTGTGGCGCCCGCTGCCGCTCAGGAGCGGCTCGGTCGACGTGCTCCTGAACGTGTTCGCCCCCAGGAACGGGGCGGAGTTCGCCAGGGTGCTCGCCGGCGACGGCACGCTGGTCGTGGTCACGCCCACACCCCGGCACCTGGAGCCTCTGGTCGGGCGTCTCGGGCTGTTGTCGGTCGACGAGGAGAAGGAGCGGCGGGTCGCGGAGAGCCTGGGCGGACACTTCGTGGAGACCGGGCGGAGTGTCCACGAGTTCGGCATGGCGCTCGGGCACGGGGCGGTCGAGGCCGTCGTGGGCATGGGACCCAGCGCCTGGCACACCGATCCGCGCGCCATGCGAGCAAAGATCGCGGAACTACCCGAAACCAGTGAGGTGACCGCTTCCTTTCACATGTCTATCTTCGAGAGGCATCTTCGATCAAGTCATACGCTTGACAGATAGCCGCGCTATCCACGGTACTGGCGTGACTTTTAGCCCGAAAATCCCACACATTAACTAAGCAAATCAGTGGTGGAGGCGACATACTGGACGGCAATCCGGCGAGCCCGCGCCTGGACGCTTGAAGTCACGCCTTGACGAGGGGAAGCGCCATATGAAGGCGGAGGAACGCTGGCAGGCCAGGTTCCGAGCGCCGCGAGTGACGCTGCCGGTGTGGGCGCGCCATGCTCCCGCCAGGACCGTCTACCGGAGCAACGCCTCCGGCGCGTGGGAGATCTACGCCTGGGACCGCGCGGCAGGCTCGACGCGTCAGGCGACGGCTCGTCCCAAGGGCACCTCGCACGGCACGATCGACCCCACCGGTCAGTGGATCTGGTGGTTCTCCGACACCGACGGCGACGAGTGGGGCCGCTGGATGCGCCAGCCCTTCGCCGGAGGCCCCGACGAGCCGATCGACCTGCCGCCCGGTTTCCCGTCCGGGATCGGGCTGTCCGCGACGGGCGAGGCGGCGATCGGCATGGCCAGGCCCGGCGAGGGCTTCAAGATCTATGTCGTACGGCCCGGCGAGCCCGCGCGCGTCGTCTACGAGCACGCCGAGGCCGCCTCCGTGGCCGCCATGTCCCTGGACGGCTCCCTCATCGCGATCAGCCACAGCGAGCACGGCGACTCCCGCCACCCCGCGCTGCGGGTGCTCAGGCGCAGCGGCGCCGTCGTCGGCGACCTGCGCGACGGCAAGGGCAGGGGCGTGCTCGGCCTGCGCTTCGCGCCCGTGCTCGGCGACCGCAGGCTGCTCACCCTGCACGAGCGCAGGGGCCGCAGGGAGCCGCTGGTGTGGGATCCGGAGAGCGACGACCAGCGGGAGATCTGGCTGCGCGACCCCGGCGAGATCACCGCCGACTGGTACGACGACGGCCGCTCGCTGCTCGTCGTGCGGGCCAACCGCGGCCGCACCTACCTGCACCGCTACGACCTGGCGGGCGGCAGGATGTTCCCGATCGAGACCCAGCACGGCGTGATCGACGCCGCCGCGCCCCGGCCGGACGGTTCGGTCGAGTACTCCTGGTCGAGCGGCGCCCACCCGCCGGTGATCAGGTCGACCAGCGGCCACGTGGTGATGAACCACGGCGGCCCGACCTCGCCGCCGTCGGTGCCGGTCGAGGACGTCGACGTGGAGGGCCCGGGAGGGCGCATCCACGCGCTGGTCTCGCGCCCGGAGCGCGGATCGGGGCCGTTCCCCACGATCTTCCTGCTGCACGGCGGGCCCAGCTCGCAGGACGACGACTCGTTCGTGCCCCAGGTGGCCGCGTGGGTCGACCACGGCTTCGCGGTCGTCCGGGTCAACTACCGGGGGTCGACCGGCTACGGCTCCGCCTGGCGGGACGCCCTGAGCGGCGAGGTCGGCCACATCGAGCTGGCCGACGTGGCCGCGGTCCGGAGCCTCATGATCGACCGTGGCGTCGCGGACCCGGACCGGCTGGTGCTGGCCGGAGCCTCGTGGGGCGGCTACCTCACGCTGCTCGGCCTGGGCACGCAGCCCAAGCTGTGGTCGGTGGGCATCGCCACCGTGCCCATCGCCGACCACCTGGCCACCTACCAGGAGGAGACCGAGGCGCTGCGGGCCTACCACCGCGCGCTGCTCGGCGGCTCGCCCGACGAACAGCCCGAGCGCTACGTGAACTGCTCGCCGATCGCCTACGTCGACCAGGTCGAGGCGCCGGTGCTGATCCTGGCCGGGGAGAACGACCCGCGCTGCCCGATCGGGCAGATCGAGGCCTACGTCTCCCGGCTCGCCGCACGCGGCCACGTGCACGAGGTCTACCGCTACGACGCGGGGCACGGCTCGCTGGTCGTCTCCGAGCGCATCGCCCAGATGTCGGCCCAGCTCGACTTCGTCCGCAAGCACATCAAGCCAGGCTGCTGACCACGCGCCCAGGCCCGCGACGCCGCCGGGCGCCATGAAGAAACGTCGCGAAGAAACACCACGAAGAAACGTCGCGAAGAAACACAACGTCGCAGAAACACGCCCTACCGGGCGCGGAGGACCACGATCGCCATGTCGTCCGCGCTCGGCTCGGGTGCGAAGTCCTGTACCGCGCGGCGGATCCGCTCGGCGACCGCCCGCGCCGACAGCCCCACGCACTCGGCGAACAGCTTGGCCAGTCCCCCGTCGTCGTCGAGCAGCCTGCCGCCCTGACGCCGCTCGGTCACCCCGTCGGTCACCGCGAGCAGGACGTCGCCGGGGTCGAGGTGGACGAGCTGGGCCTTGAAGGTCGCCTCGGGGAAGACGCCCAGCAGCGACTGGGAGGTCACCACGGTGTCCACGACGCCGCTCTGCCGCAGCCGCAGGGCCTCGGGGTGGCCCGCGGAGACCATCCACACGTCCAGCCCCGTCGCCACGGGCTTGATCTCCCCGTGCAGCAGGGTCAGGAAGCGGGCCCGGTCGCCCTCCTCCAGGATCGCCTGGTTGAGGCGGTCGAGGACGGCGGCCACGCCGTACCCCTCCCTGGCGAGCAGGCGCAGGGTGTGGCGGGCCAGGCCGGTGACCGCGGCCGCCTCCGGGCCGGTCCCGCAGACGTCGCCGACCGCGAACCTCCAGGAGCCGTCGCCGGCGGCGAACAGGTCGTAGAAGTCGCCGCCGACCTCGTTGGTCTCCCCGGCGGGCTCGTAGACGACGGCGGGGTCGAGCCCGGGGATCTCGCCGGGCTCGTCGGGGGGCAGCAGGCTGCGCTGGAGCGCCCGGTTCGCCGCCGCCTGGGTGGCGTAGAGGCGGGCGTTGTCCATGGCCAGGGCCGCGCGGCGGCCGATGTCCTCGGCGTACTGGAATATGTCCTCGGCGAACCGGTCGGGGCGGCCCAGGCACATCACGCCCAGCGCCCTGCCGCGCGCCAGCAGCGGGATGACGAGCATCTGCGAGTCGCCGAGCTGCATGGCGCCGCCCGCCTGCGGGATCTGGACCGTGGCGAGTTCCTCGCGCAGCTCGTCGATGCGCCGCTCGTCGGTGTGCCACAGGTAGGCGGGGCGCTGCGGGCCGCCGCCGTCGGTCCAGGTGTAGACGGCGCACCAGGTGGCGAGACGGGGCACCACGATCTGGGAGATGATCGCGGGCACCATGTCGGGATTGAGCGTGCCCGCCAGCAGGTCACTGGCGTCGGCGAGGAAGCCCATCCAGAGCGGCCCCCGGCTCGGCTCCTCGGCTGTCCACTCCGCTACCTGCGCCTCGGCGGAACCCGACAGCCTCAGTCTCGCCCAGTGGGTACGCTGCTGTCCGGTGAAGGTTACGCCCCACTCCTCGACCGGCACACCGGGACGGCCCGGAGCCGTCTCCGACGCGCCCTTCTGCCGCACCTCGATCCTCAGGCCGTCGCCGAGATGGCTCCAGACGACCTCGAACGGCACGTCGGCCGTCTGGGAGACGATCTCCCCCACCAGTCGCTCCGCGTCGGGGAGCACGGACATGGCCGCCCAGGCGGTCATCACCTCCGAGGTGAACCGCCTGGCTGCCGGGACGGCCGTGTCTCCTGGGGCGAACGTCGCGGCCAGGACGGCGCGGGGAACACTGGTCACTGTTCCGTGCCTACCACACTTGCCGCTGACATGGGGTAAATCGAAGGCGGGACTCGGAGTTGCGCACCGTGACAGACTGGGATGACTCGCGGCTGCGCCCCCCGGGAGTCAAGGAGGTCTCATGACCACGGCCAACACCGTGTCTGGCGTCGAGGAGCGACGTTACACCGAGTCGGACCTGCAGCCGATTCTTCAGACATTGATCACCTGGCGCGACGGTGACATCCGGCGCCGGGTGCCGCACGCTCCCCCGGGGATCCTGAGCGAGATCCGCCTGCTGCTCAACGAGGTCGCCGACCGCCGCGAGCACCTCGCCAACGAGCTGCACCGCGTGCGCCGCGAGGTGGTGCGGGAGGGGCGCTTCGGCGAGCGTCTGACCCCCGGGCCGGGCGTGGGGTCGTGGACCGAGAGCGTCGACTCGGTGAACGCGTTGATCGACGCGCTGGTCGGGCCGGTCAGCGGGGCGGCGGACGTGATCGACGCGGTGGCCAAGGGAGACCTGTCCCGCAGGATCGACCTGCGACGCGGCGCGCGCGGCGAGGTGCGCCGTCTCGGCAAGGCGGTCAACGGCATGGTCGACCAGCTGTCGCTGTTCACCTCCGAGGTGACGCGCGTGGCGCGCGAGGTCGGCACGGAGGGCCGCCTGGGCGGCCGGGCGAACGTGCGGGGCATGTCGGGCAGCTGGCGCGACCTCACCGAGGCCGTGAACACCATGTCCAGCCGCGTCTCGGCGCAGGTCCGCGACATCGCGCTGGTCACGACCGCGGTCGCGAAGGGCGACCTGAGCCGCAAGGTCACCGTCGACGCGGTCGGCGAGATGTTCGAGCTGAAGACCACCGTCAACACGATGGTGGACCAGCTGTCGGCCTTCGCCGAGGAGGTCACCCGGGTGGCCCGCGAGGTCGGCACCGAGGGCGAGCTGGGCGGCCAGGCGCAGGTGCGCGGCGTCTCCGGTGTGTGGAAGGACCTCACCGACAACGTCAACTTCATGGCGGGCAACCTCACCACGCAGGTCCGCGCGATCGCCTCGGTGGCGACGGCGGTGGCGCAGGGCGACCTGTCGAAGAAGATCACCGCTGACGCGCAGGGTGAGATCCTCCAGCTCAAGGACACCCTGAACACCATGGTCGACCAGCTGTCGATGTTCGCCGACGAGGTCACCCGCGTCGCCCGCGAGGTCGGCACCGAGGGGCAACTCGGCGGCCAGGCCCGCGTCCGCGGCGTCTCCGGGGTCTGGAAGGACCTCACCGACAACGTCAACTCCATGGCCAACAACCTGACCTACCAGGTCCGCAACATCGCCGAGGTCACCACCGCCGTGGCGAACGGCGACCTCACCCGCAAGATCGACGTGGACGCCCAGGGCGAGATCCTCGCGCTGAAGACCACCATCAACACCATGGTCGACCAGCTGTCCTCCTTCGCCTCCGAGGTCAGCCGGGTCGCCCGCGAGGTCGGCACCGAGGGGCAGCTGGGCGGTCAGGCACAGGTGCGCGGCGTCTCCGGCACCTGGAAGGACCTCACCGACAACGTCAACGTGATGGCCAACAACCTCACGACCCAGGTCCGCCAGATCGCGGCCGTGTCCACCGCGGTGGCGCAGGGCAACCTCTCCAAGAAGATCACCGCCGACGCGCAGGGCGAGATCCTCCAGCTCAAGGACACCCTGAACACCATGGTCGACCAGCTGTCGATGTTCGCCGACGAGGTCACCCGCGTCGCCCGCGAGGTCGGCACCGAAGGCCAGCTCGGCGGCCAGGCCCGCGTCCGCGGCGTCTCCGGCGTGTGGAAGGACCTCACCGACAACGTCAACTCCATGGCCAACAACCTGACCTACCAGGTCCGCAACATCGCCGAGGTCACCACCGCGGTCGCCAACGGCAACCTCACCCGCAAGATCGACGTGAACGCGCAGGGCGAGATCCTCGCGCTGAAGACCACCATCAACACCATGGTCGACCAGCTCTCCTCCTTCGCCTCCGAGGTCACCCGCGTGGCCCGCGAGGTCGGTTCCGAGGGCAAGCTGGGCGGCCAGGCCCGCGTCGAGGGCGCCGAGGGCATCTGGAAGCGGCTCACCGAGAACGTCAACGAGCTCGCGGGCCGTCTCACCACGCAGGTCCGCGCGATCGCCGAGGTCACCACGGCCGTCGCCAGGGGCGACCTGACCCGCTCGATCACCGTCGACGCCGAGGGCGAGATCGGTGAGCTGAAGGACAACATCAACACGATGGTGTCCAACCTGCGCGACACCACCACGGCCAACCAGGAGCAGGACTGGCTGAAGTCCAACCTGGCCCGGATCTCCCGCCTCATGCAGGGCCATCGCGACCTGATGGAGGTCGCCAGGCTGATCATGAGCGAGCTGACCCCGCTGGTCTCCGCCCACTACGGCGCCTTCTACCTGGCCGAGCCGACCGGCGACCACGACCTCCTCCTGATCGCCGGCTACGGCGCGCGCCCCGGCTCCCGGATCCGGCAGCGCTTCGCGACCGGCGAGGGGATCGTCGGGCAGGCCGCGCTCGAAGGCAGGGGGATCGTCCTGCGGGACGTCCCGGCCCGCTACCTGACCGTGGACACCGGCCTCAGCAGCTCGGTGCCCGCCCAGATCGTGGTGCTGCCGATCCTGTTCGAGACCCAGGTCCTCGGCGTGCTGGAGCTGGCCTCGTTCAGCCAGTTCGGCGAGATCCACCACGACTTCATGAACCAGCTCGTCGAGACCATCGGCGTCACGATGAACACCATCATCGCCAACTCCCGTACCGAGGACCTGCTCACCGAGTCGCAGCGCCTCACCACCGAGCTGCAGGAGCGCTCGGACGAGCTCCAGCGCCAGCAGGAGGAGCTGCGCCGCTCGAACGCCGAGCTGGAGGACAAGGCCGCCCTGCTGGCCAAGCAGAACCGGGCCATCGAGATCCAGAACTTCCAGATCGAGCAGGCGCGCCGTACGTTGGAGGAGCGTGCCGAGCAGCTCGCGGTCTCCTCCCGCTACAAGTCCGAGTTCCTGGCCAACATGTCCCACGAGCTGCGCACCCCGCTGAACAGCCTGCTGGTGCTGGCCAAGCTGCTCACCGAGAACGCCGAGGGCAACCTCACCGTCCAGCAGGTGGAGTTCGCCAAGACCATCCACGGCGCGGGCTCGGCCCTGCTCCAGCTGATCAACGACATCCTCGACCTGTCCAAGGTCGAGGCGGGGCGGATGGACATCCACCCGCAGCAGATCTCCCTGCCCAAGCTCGTCGACTACTTCGAGGCCACCTTCGCCCCGCTGGCCCAGGACAAGGGGCTGTCGTTCGCGGTCGAGGTCGACCCGTCGGTCCCGCAGGAGCTGCGCACCGACGAGCAGCGCCTGCAGCAGGTGCTGCGCAACCTGCTCTCCAACGCGATCAAGTTCACCCCCAAGGGCGAGGTACGGCTGCGCGTCCTGCACGCGCCCCGCAGCATCGCCTTCGTCGACGACACCCTGCGCGGAGCCGACGGCATCCTGGCCTTCGAGGTGGTCGACACCGGCATCGGCATAGCCGCCGACAAGCTGGAGGTCATCTTCGAGGCGTTCCGGCAGGCCGACGGCACCACCAGCCGCAAGTACGGCGGGACGGGCCTGGGCCTGTCGATCTGCCGCGAGATCGCCCGCCTGCTCGGCGGCGAGATCCACGTCTTCAGCGAGGTGGGCCAGGGCAGCACCTTCACCCTGTACCTCCCGCCGTCCTACGTCGGCCCGCTGGCCTCACGCGACGGCGGCGCGGCCGCGTCGACCTCCCTGCCCCGCGGCCAGACGATCGTCGGGGTGCTGGAGGAGCCGGAGGAGCTTCCGGAGATCCCGCTGCCCGAGGAGATGCCGGTCTCGCACTTCCCCCGCCAGGAGGTCACGGCGTGGAAGGGCGACGACCCGCTCACCGGCGCCAAGATCCTGATCGTCGACGACGACATCCGCAACGTGTTCGCGCTGACCAGCGTGCTCGAACGGTACGGCTCGACGGTGGTCTACGCGGAGAACGGCCGCGAGGGCATCGAGCAGCTCGAGCGCAACGAGGACGTCGCCCTGGTGCTGATGGACATCATGATGCCCGAGATGGACGGCTGGGCGACCACGTCCGCGATCCGCCGGATGCCGCAGTTCGCCGACCTGCCGATCATCGCGCTCACCGCCAAGGTCATGCGGGGTGACCGGGAGAAGAGCATCGCCTCCGGCGCCTCCGACTACGTTCCCAAGCCCGTGGACGTCGACCGTCTGCTGGAACGGCTGCGCGGCTGGCTCACCCGGGGCAAGCCCGCAGGCGAATCCAACGAAGGGGCCCGATAGATGCCGGACCGCGCCAAAATCCTCCTGGTCGACGACCGTGAGGAGAACCTCATCGCGCTTGAGGCCATCCTCAGCTCGCTCGATCTTGTGCCCGTACGGGCCAGGTCCGGTGAGGAGGCGTTGAAGGCCCTGCTCAACACCGAGTTCGCACTGATCCTCCTGGACGTGCGGATGCCCGGCATGGATGGGTTCGAGACCGCGTCCCACATCAAGCGCCGCGAGCGCACCCGCAACATCCCGATCATCTTCCTGACGGTGGTCGACAGCGCCCCCGACTACGCCTTCCGCAGCTACGCGGCCGGCGCCGTCGACTATCTCACCAAGCCGTTCGACCCCTGGGTGCTCCGGGCCAAGGTCGCGGTGTTCGTCGAGCTGTACAACATGAACCGCCGCCTGGCCGAACAGGCGAGCATGCTCCGTGAACGCCTGGGCGCCGAGCTTCCCCCCGGTGACGCGGACACCCAGGCGGCCGTGCTACCCGAGCTGTCGAGACGGCTCAGCGCGGTCGAACAGGAGCTCTCCCGGGTCGTCGAGACGGCCCGCAGGTCCGGCAACGCGAACCTCACCGGCCCGCTGTCGGACCTGTCGCACCGGCTCAGCCACCTCAGAGCGGGCTTCGACGCCCTCTCCTGACCCCCTTCTCCGGCGGCCTCCCCGGGAGGTCCTCTCCCCGGACCTCCCGGAGCCACGGAGACCTTCGCGACGTACGGCCCGCCGGACCGGCCGGCCGCGCCGGCCACCACGGCGGATGGCCGGGCCCTAACGGCGGGCGCGCTCCAGGGCGTCCCAGAAGCCGCGGCGCAGCGCGTGACGGACCTCGTCGTGCAGCAGGAAGTCGATCGGCAGGGAGGATCCCTGCAGGAGACGGGCCTCCAGGTCGGAGGGCATGCGGGGCTTGCGGGCCAGGACGGCCTCCAGCCACAGGGCGGGGGCGTCCTTGGCCACGGACTCGCCGAAGTCGTATCCCTCCTTGTGGGCCGCCTGCACGGCGTCGGAGAGCGTGGTCGTGCCGCCGCCCGGGCTTCCCTGGACCGGAACCGGAGCCGCCTGGGGGCCGGTGTAGGCGCCGAGCTGGCCCGGCTGGTATCCGGAGACGCCGCCGCTGCCCGGCGAGGCGTACGGCGGGGCGGTGCCCACCGGCGGAACGGCCGGGGTTCCGGAGACGACGGGCTGCGGGGCGGGGGTCTGCGGCTGCGCCGGTTGGGCCGGTTGCATCGGCTGGACCGGTGCGGCGACGGGCGCGGTGGCGGGGGGCTCCGGGGAGTAACCCGGGTAGGCGGGCAGCGCGGGCTGTGAGTGGGCCGCCCTGGAGGGCTGGGCCACCGGCATGGGGCCGGTCGGCGGGGCGCCGTTGACGAGGGAGGCGGTGGCCTGGCCGTTGGCGCCCGGCTGGTGACCGTTGGTCAGGGCGGGGGGCTCCGCCGCGCCGGTGTTCAGGGTGACGTAGGGCCGCAGGTGGCTGCCGCCGATCTCGATCAGGTCGTCGCACTCCTGGCGGAGCGAGCGGGACACGGCCCAGCCGCCGTCCGCGGTGATGTGCACGACGGTGACCCGGATGCCGAGGTCCTGGGCGTCGCAGACGACCTGCGCCAGATCCTCGTCACCGCTGACCACGACCGCGTCGCAGACCGCGCTGTTGCGGGCCAGGGTCATCAGATCGCGGTGGACCTGGGCGTCCACTCCCTCGCGGCGGCCCGGCCGGATGCGCGAGAGGCGGAGTTTGAGACCGGGGATGTCGGCCAGCGCGTCGTGCTCCGGGGTGCGGCGGCCCTCGACGGTCGCCTCGTACCAGTAGCAGCGCAGCAGCGGCAGCCCGGTGCGCTCCTTGGCCAGATTGTTCAGTAGTTTGAGCAGCCCCGGGTAGTCCCAGGAGACCGCCTCGCGGTGGCGGGTGCCGTGCACCGCCATCGCACCGTCAGCCAGCAGGTAGCCAGCGTCCACGAACAGCGCGCAGCGATCCACGCGACACCGCCCTTCCTACGTGGCCCGGCTCTTCCGGCTCAGAAAAGCCTGAAGGAACCCCTGAGAGACCAGAACAGGCGGCCCTTTCTCAGGGTAATCAAGCAGCTGATCGTCCGAGGGTGAATCCCGACGATTCGACCCGCGCGTGACCATACACCGGAGCGTCCACGCAGACCGTACCAGTTTGTCCCGTTCTTGCGGCCCCCCTCCGAGGGCGTCTTCCGTCGTTCCCGAACCCACCCCCCGCCCGCTCCGGGCTCCGCTCGGGCCGCCCTAGTCTTGTTGCCATGAGCGATCGTGAGAACCTGCTGACCGAGATCAAGGCCAAGGGCGTCGTGCACGGCAAGGTCGTGCTGTCCTCGGGGAAAGAGGCCGACTTCTACGTCGACATGCGCCGGGTGACCCTCGACGGGCAGGCGGCGCCGCTGGTCGGCGGGGTCATGCTGGACCTCACGGAGGACCTCGACTACGACGCGGTCGGCGGGCTGACCCTGGGCGCGGACCCGGTGGCGGCCGCCATGCTGCACGCGGCGGCGGCACGCGGCCGGACGCTCGACGCCTTCGTCGTCCGCAAGGCGCAGAAGGCGCACGGCATGCAGCGCAGGATCGAGGGGCCCGACGTGGCGGGGCGCAGGGTGCTGGTGGTCGAGGACACCTCGACGACCGGCGGATCCCCGCTGACGGCGGTCGAGGCGCTGCGCGAGGCGGGCGCCGAGGTCGTGGCGGTGGCCACGGTCGTGGACCGGGGAGCCGCCGCCGCGATCGCCGAGGCGGGCCTGCCGTACCTGACGGCCTACAGCCTCCAGGACCTCGGCCTCGCCTGAGCCCCGCGAACCCCGGACCCCGGACCGCGAACCCCGGCCGGTCCCGCGGACGCCCGGGACCCCGCCCGCGAAGGTACGGCCCCCGCGCGAGCGGACCGGGGGTTCGGCGGAGTCAGTCCCGGGAGGCCGTGAACTCCTCGCGCTCCCCGGGATCGCCCGGGGGGCGTTCGATGTCGTTCACCCGCACCTCTACGGAGGCGGAGTCGGCCAGCACCACGTCGATCCTGGGCTCGAAGAACCGGACCTGCTCGTCTTCGACCATCTCCCGGTTGAGCAGCACGTCTCCCCCGGCGACCCTGAGGAAGACCGTGGGGCAGCGTTCCCGCAGGCACCGGACGAGCACCGTCGGGACCCGCTCGGGAGGGGCGGAGGACACAGCGGCGGACGAGGGGTCGGACGAGGGGACCGGGGACGGAACGGCGGGCCGGGGGCCGGAGCCGAGCGCGCCGGACAGCGACAGGACGCCGACCACGATCAGGGCGACCAGCGCCAGCGCCGCCAGACCCACGAGCGCGAGGCGGGCGATGCCCATCGGATCAGACCTGTGGCGTCCCACAGTGTGGAGGGTAGCGGCTGGGGCTCGGGGCGCACGACCAACCGGGAAAGATAGGCCGGGAACCCGGGAGAACGGTCAGCGCCACTGGTCGTCGTGGCTCGGCGCCGCGGCGGACTCGGCACGGCGGTGCCTGCCCTGTGCCTGCGGCGGTACGGCCGCGCGGCCCTCCTTGCGCCCCTTCATGATCTCCCGGATGATCGGGATGACGGACAGCAGGATGATCACGAAAGCGCCCGGCAGGATGTACCTGTCGATGTTGGGCACCGCCGAGCCGACCACGCGGCCGAAGATCAGCATGCCGTCGGTCCACAGCACGGCGCCGACGCAGTTCCACAGGAAGAACCGCTTGCGGTCCATGCCGAGCATGCCCGCGACCGGGTTGAGGAACGTCCGCACGATCGGGATGAACCTGGCGAGCACCACGGCCTTGGCCGGGCCGAACTTCTGGAAGTAGTGCTCGGCCTTCTCGACGTACTCCCGCTTGAAGAGCTTGGAGTCGGGCCTGTCGAACATCCTGCGGCCGTACCTGGCGCCGAGGTGGTGACCGAGCTGGGCGCCCGCGATGGCGCACAGCGGCGCCACGACCAGCAGCACCGGGAACGACAACGGTTCGAGGCCGGGAATGGCCTTGGCCGCCTCGGCCGTACTGAAGATCCCCGCGGCGACGAGCAGCGAGTCACCGGGCAGGAAGAAGCCGAGCAGCAGCCCGGTCTCGGCGAAGATGATGCCGAGCACCCCGATGGTGGCGAACGGGCCGAGCAGGCCGAGCCACCACTTGGGGTCGAGGATGTTATGCAGGAGGTCCATCGGCCTGAAGCCTACCCGGGTCGGAGACTCCAGATCGAGAGATCCCACTGGCAGAAGTGTTGCCCGCCCTGTCCGGGCGGGAAGGAACCCGGGATACTAACCATTGGGCCATGTCTTTTGTAAGACCCGGCGCCAGCTGCTGACCGCCGTCTCTAGGGAGATGACACCGAATGCCTATCGCGACTCCAGAGGTCTACGCCGAGATGCTCGACCGGGCCAAGGCCGGTGAGTTCGCCTATCCGGCGATCAACGTGACCTCGTCCCAGACCCTCAACGCCGCGCTCAGGGGTTTCGCCGAGGCGGAGAGCGACGGCATCATCCAGGTGTCGACCGGCGGGGCCGAGTTCCTGTCCGGCACCACCGTCAAGGACATGGTGATCGGTGCGACGGCGCTGGCCGAGTACGCCCGGGTCGTCGCGGCCAAGTACCCCGTGACGGTCGCGCTGCACACCGACCACTGCCCCAAGGACAAGCTTGACGGCTTCGCCCGCCCCCTGATCGACATCTCTCTTGAGCGGGTGGCGCGCGGCCAGGACCCGCTGTTCCAGTCGCACATGTGGGACGGCTCCGCCGTACCGCTCGAGGAGAACCTGGACATCGCCCAGGAACTGCTGGACAAGGCCTCCCGCGCGAAGATCGTCCTTGAGGTGGAGATCGGCGTCGTCGGCGGCGAGGAGGACGGCGTCGTCGGCGAGATCAACGAGAAGCTCTACACCACCCCGGAGGACGCCCTCGCCACCGCCGAAGCCCTGGGCCTGGGCGAGCGGGGCCGCTACCTGCTGGCCGCGACCTTCGGCAACGTGCACGGCGTCTACAAGCCGGGCCACGTCAAGCTCCGGCCGAGCGTGCTGAAGGAGATCCAGGAGGCCGTCGGCGCCAAGTACGGCAAGGAGAAGCCGTTCGACCTGGTCTTCCACGGCGGCTCCGGCTCGCTGCTCGAGGAGATCCACGAGGCGATCTCCTACGGTGTCATCAAGATGAACATCGACACCGACACGCAGTACGCCTTCACCCGCCCGATCGCCGACCACATGTTCCGTAACTACGACGGCGTGCTCAAGGTGGACGGCGACGTCGGCAACAAGAAGGCCTACGACCCCCGCTCGTACGGCAAGGCCGCCGAGACCTCCATGGCCGCCCGGATCGTCGAGGCCTGCCAGCACCTGAAGTCCGCGGGCACCAAGCTCACCTGATCCGCGGGCACCGGGCTCACCCGGGCGGCGGACACCGAGCACCCGAGCGGCTCCGCGCCGCGCCCGCCCGCCGGAAGACCGTCACGTGACGGCGTCCGGCGGCGGGCGCGGGCGGCACGGCCGACGCCCCCGACGGCGGCCGGGCTCCTCAGGACCGGCCGGCGAGGGTGCCGACCAGGGCCGCGGCCAGCGCCCGCTGACCGGCGAGTGACAGGTGCAGCCCGTCGTCGAGGAGGAGCGGCTCGTCCCCCCGCCCCGCGTCGAGGAGACGGCCGTCGACCACGGGCTCCGGCTGGGCCGCCACGAACCGCCCGACGGCGTCGAGGTCGCGGTTGCTCCAGCTGAACCCGGCCCGCTGGAAGGGCTGGAAGGCCGCGATCCCCTCCTCGTCGACCCGGTTCGGGGTGATCCACACCCAGCGGGCCGAGGTGCGGGCGGTGACGAGGTCGCGCAGGGCGCCCAGGTTGCGTTCGGTCTCGGCGAGGGTGACCAGGGTCGGCCCGTCGGCCACGCCGAGGCGCCGGACGTCGTTGGCGCCGAGCATGCACAGCACCCAGTCGGGCCGCTGGAAGAGCACCTCGTTCAGCGCCGCCAGGGCCTGGGTGGTCGTCTGCCCGGAGACCGCCGTGTTCACCAGGACGATCCCGTCGGCGGGACGCCGCAGGGCGAGGGCGTGACGCAGGATCTCGAACCAGGACAGCAGGTCGTCGGTGACGCTCTCGCCGACGGCCACGACGCGCTGGCCGGGTGCGAAGGGCAGCCGGTCGATCCCCTCGGCGAAGGCGGGGTCGTCCAGCAGGCCGATCGCGGCCAGGCGCGCCTGGTCGTCGTGGGCCCGCCGTACGTCCCGGTAGGCGTCGGTCTCCAGGCCGAACAGCGCGGCGAGACGGTCGTCGTCGAGCCCGCCGAGATAGCGCAGGGTCTTCTCCGGGTGCTGGAAGCGGATCAGCCGTTCGGTAAGCGCGGTGTTCACAGGGTCGTCTCCTTGCTCGTCGGTGAGGCCGCGGGTGATCCCACGGGGGAGGCCACGGGTGAGCCAGCGGAGGCCGGGCGCGTGCCCGACCTGTTGGCCCGGGTGCGGGGCAGCAGGAAGCCGGCGGCGACGAGCCAGGCCAGCGCGGTGAACCGGCCCGCGGGCAGCAGGACGGCCGTACCGGGGACCAGCAGGGTGAGCGTGCCCAGCTCGGCCACGAGGGCCACGACCAGGCCGGCCAGCGCAAACGGACGCGGCAGCAGCCCGGCCAGCCACCCAGGCACGGCGACGCCCGCCACGAGCAGTCCCAGGAAGACGACGTGCCCGGTGCCGCCGGTGACGAAGGCGAGATCCTGCAGGGCGCGGACCAGAGCGGGCTCGGCGAGCACCTCCGGCCGCGACAGCACCCAGCACAGCAGCGCGGACAGGGTCAGCATGACCGCGGCCAGCGCGCCGCCGACCAGGCCTATGGTGGCGCCCGGCGCCCGGATGCCGAGGTTGCGCAGGCGGGCCGAGACGGTCGCGGCGTAGATCGCCATCGGGACCGAGGCGGCGAACTGCAGGAACGCGCTCACCCGCACGGCGTCCTGGTGGTCGTGGAAGTAGGCCAGGATCACGTCCGGGGAGCCGAACGGCGAGGGGAAGAACTCGCCGCCGGCCACGACCGCGGCGACGACGATCCCGGCGAGGAACAGCGCGGTGAACACGACGCCGAGGATTCCCAGCGGCGGCCCGGCCTCGTTCTGCCGGGGCGTGCGCGCGGGGACGGCCTGGTCGGCGGAGGTATTCCGGTCGGCGGGAGCGTTCCGGTCGGTGGAGACGTTCCGGCCGGCGGGGGCGTTCCGGTCGGCGGGGGCGGTCACACGATCACCCGCCCGCCGGTCAGGTCGAGGGTGACCCCGGTGACCCAGGACGACGCGTCCGAGGCGAGGTACAGCGCGGCCTGGGCGACGTCCTCCGGCCGCCCGATGCGGCCGAGGGGGTAGGTCGCGGCCAGTTCGCCGAGCTGCGCGTCGGACATGAACCGCCGCATGCGCTCGTTGAGCACCGCGGAGGGGGCCAGGCAGTTGACCCGGACGCCGTGCCCGCCGACCTCGTTCGCCAGGTGTTTGGTGAACATCACCACGCCCGCCTTCGCCGCGGCGTAGGCGGCGTTCGCGCCGCTCGGCAGGCGGCCCGCCGTCGAGGACATGGTGATGATCGATCCCGTGCGCCGCTCGACCATGGCGGGCAGGAACGCGGCCACCGTCAGGTAGACCGACGTCAGGTCGGACTCGATGACCTCGCGCCACCGGGCGGCCCCGAGCCGCGCGGTCGGCGCGGGCGTACCCTGCCCTCCGGCGAACGCGGCGAGGATGTCGACCGGCCCCAGTTCGCGCTCGACCCCCTCGCGCATGGCCAGTACCTCGGCCTCGTCGGTGACGTCGGCGGGGGCCGCGACCGCCGTACCGCCTTCCTCCGCGATCCGCGCGACGACCGCGTCGATCGCCGCCCGGTCGCGGCCGTTCACCGCGACCGCGACCCCGTTGGCCGCCAGGGCGCGGCAGGTGGCCGCGCCGATCCCTCGTGAGCCGCCGGTCACCACCGCTACCTTGCCCGCCAGGGCGGGGTGGCGCGGGGGGCCGTCGTCGGCATCGCTGAACACATCCCTCTCCGTTCTCTTTAGTGAATCATTCATAGCACAGAACCATTCACTGCCACTACCATCGCTGCATGAGCACAGAACGGCAGCCCGGCCACGACGGAGCGCCGGAGTTCAGGCCGAAGGGCACGGCCTTCCTGCTCGCCCAGGTGGGCGCGCACGCCGCCGCGCGGTTCGCCGAGCGGGTCGGCGGGCTCGGCGTGGTCCCCTCCGACGTCGGGCTGCTGCGCATGATCGCCGTACGGCCGGGGCGCAGCCAGCAGTCCCTGGCCGGGGAGCTGGGGGTCGTGCCGAGCCGGGTCGTCGCGCTGGTCGACGGCCTGGAGCGCAAGAAACTCGTCGAACGCCGGCGGAACCCGCAGGACCGCCGTAACTACGCGCTGCACCTCACGGCCGAGGGCGAGCGCGTGATGGCCGAGATGCGCGAGCTGGGCGCGGCGCACGAGGACGACATCTGCGCCGCGCTCGACGAGACCCAGCGCGCGCAGCTCGCCGGGCTCCTTTCGGCCATCGCGGCCCAGCAGGGCCTGACGCCGGGCGTCCACCCCGGCTACCGCGGGCCACGGAAGTAAGGCACATCTCAGGGGGCCGATCTTGGCCTGACCCCGGTGTACCGGGTAGGACTGTCCTATGGAATCGCACGAGAACCTCCTCGCCGGCCCGCCGCCGACCCGGTTGCCCGATCTGCCCGAGGCCAGGGAGGCGCTGGAGTCAGGCGTCCAGGCATCCGACGTCGCCGCACGCTTCCCGGCCTACCCGGGCGCCTGGGCCGCGCTCGCGGACGAGTACTTCGCGGCAGGGCACGCCGTGACGTCGTACGCGTTCGCCCGCACCGGCTACCACCGCGGCCTGGACCAGCTGCGCCGGGCGGGCTGGAAGGGCCACGGCCCGATCCCCTGGGAGCACGAGCCGAACCGAGGTTTCCTGCGGTGCCTCCACGCGCTGAGCCGCGCGGCCCAGGCCATCGGCGAGAAGGACGAAGCGGAACGTTGTCACCAGTTCCTGAAGGACTCCAGCCCCGCGGCGGCCGAGGAACTGAGCGGCCGCTGACCCCCGTCAAGCCCGCCGACCAGGACGTGAGATCCCCATTTCCAACCAGGTCGGGTATTCTCACCTCGCAAGAGCCCCTGCCGCGATTGCGTCAGGGGCTTTGGTTTTTGCAGTGGGAGATTAGCGATGCCGGCTGTCGTTCTCGTGGGTGCCCAGTGGGGCGATGAGGGCAAGGGTAAGGCGACCGACCTTCTCGGCGACCAGGTCGACTACGTCGTCAGATACCAGGGAGGCAACAACGCGGGGCACACGGTCGTCATCGGCGACCAGAAGTACGCCCTGCACCTGCTGCCCACGGGCGTGCTCTCCCCGAATGTCATCCCGGTCATCGGCAACGGCGTCGTCATCGACCCGGGCGTGCTGCTGAGCGAGATCGACGGTCTCGAGGCCCGCGGAGTCTCCTCGGAACGGCTGCTGATCTCCGCGAACGCGCACCTGATCATGCCCCACCACAAGGCCCTCGACAAGGTCACCGAGCGCTACCTCGGCAAGGCCAAGATCGGGACCACCGGGCGGGGCATCGGCCCGGCCTACGGCGACAAGATCTACCGGATGGGCGTGCGGGTCCAGGACCTGCTCGACCCGGGCATCCTGCAGAAGAAGATCGAGGTCGCCCTCGGCGAGAAGAACCAGATCCTCACCAAGATCTACAACCGCAGGGCGATCGACGCGGGCCAGGTCCTCGAGGAGTACCTCGGCTACGCCGAGCGCCTCAAGCCGCACATCGCCGACACCTCGCTGATCCTGAACAGGGCTCTGGACGAGGGCAAGGTCGTCCTGCTCGAGGGCGGTCAGGGCAACCTGCTCGACATCGACCACGGCACCTACCCCTTCGTCACCTCCTCCTCCCCGACGAGCGGCGGCGCCTGCTCCGGCTCCGGCATCCCGCCGACCCGCCTCACCCGGGTGATCGGCATCCTCAAGGCCTACACCACCCGCGTCGGCTCCGGCCCGTTCCCGACCGAGCTCGAGGACGAGATGGGCGACTGGCTGCGCACCACCGGCGGCGAGTACGGCGTGACCACCGGCCGCAACCGCCGCTGCGGCTGGTTCGACGCGGTGATCGCCCGCTACGCCAGCCGGATCAACGGCGTCACCGACTTCTTCCTCACCAAGCTGGACGTGCTGTCCGGCCTTGAGAGGATCCCGGTGTGCGTCGCCTACGAGGTCGACGGCGTCCGCCTCGACGAGATCCCGATGACCCAGACCGACTTCCACCACGCCAAGCCGGTGTACGAGGAGCTCCCCGGCTGGCAGGAGGACATCTCCGGCGCCAAGTCCTTCGACGACCTGCCCGCCAACGCGCAGGCCTACGTCAAGGCCCTGGAGGAGATGAGCGGCGCCCGGATCTCCGCCATCGGCGTCGGCCCCGGCCGCACCGAAACCCTCCAGATCCACCCCCTGATCTAGGCGACACACGGCGGCGTCCCGCCCACGAGAAGCCCTTCGGGTACGGCGGGACGTCTTCGCCGTACCCGGGGTCAGCCGGTGCGGTGATCCATCCAGGCCCGACAGGCCGCGGCGGTGCGCAGCCGCTTCGCCCGGAGGTGAGCGGGTCCGGTCTCGGCCATGCGGGCGGCGAACAGCGTCCTGACCGCGGTCAGCCCGGTGACCGCGGCCGGTCCCCGCTTCTCCGGAGATGTCGCCGGGGAGGTGGTGGATGAACCGGCCGGCGACATCCTGGCAGAAGTCGGCGTACTCGCGGGTGTGGAGAACGAAGGTATGCCAGCCGATGTCCACCAGGTCGCTGGGACCGAGACCGACCCCGGGGTTGGCAGCGCAGGTGTGGCCGGTCACACCGATCCGCGCCATCGAGGGGTGCCACCGGAATACCGCGGCAAAGCGCGTGCTAGGCGGGCCAGCGGCCGGCGGTTTTGGCGGTCTCGATCGCCGCGCGGCCTGCCGGGCGCATCCGGCCGGCGGCCGTCAGCGCCTCGGCCTTCGCGACGTTGATGCTGGACCAAGGGCTTCGGCGGGTGCGCGGCGAGTAGCGCTGCAGGTAGTAGTCGCCGTCGAACGCCCTGCGGTGGCTGTCGATCCAGCCGTGGCACAGCGCCTCGTCCAAGGCCTCGTCGAGGGTGACGGTCGTCGCGTCGCCGTTCTTCTTGGCGATCATCAGCCAGACGTCGCGGGCGGTCTCGTGGTGCTCGGCGAGCCATGCCCTCCAGGCGGCGGCGTCGTCCAAGAGCAGGGCGTTGCCGGTCATCGTGGTCAGCCCTTCCGGCCCGCGAGGACGTCCATGTAGTGGTGGTTGACCATGACGCCGAGGATGTTGCCGAACGGGTCGCGCACCGAGGCGGTGACGAACCCGGGGCCGCGCCCGGTCGGCTTCTCGAACGGGGTGGCCCCCATCTCCAGCAGCCGCTCCCAGGTCGCCTCCAGGTCGTCGACGGCCCAGTAGACGATCGCTCCGCCGTCCCCGGTGCTCCAGCCGTCCGGAGCGAACCGCGCGTCGATGATGCCGAGTTCGTGCTGGTAGTCGCCGACGCGGAACTCCACGTAGGCCGGGGCGCCCTGCTCGGGCCGCTGGAAGTAGGCCCGCACACCGAGGAACTCGGCGTACCAGTCACGGGCGGCGACGACGTCATGGGCGTAGAAGCTGATGGTGGTGAGTCCGCGGAGCATGTCCTTCTGCCTTCCGTTCGGTGGCTTGTGAGATCGATGCTTCCAGGCAAAGTGCTCATCAAATGAGCACTTTTCTGGCATCGTCGACGTGTGAGAGCGGATCGTCTGGTGGCCGTCCTGCTGCTGATGCAGTCGCGCGGCCGGGTGACGGCGGCGGAGATCGCCGCCGAGATGGAGGTTTCGGTCGCCACGGCCCGCCGTGACCTGGAGGCCCTGTCGGCCGCGGGCATCCCCGTCTACCCGCAGGCCGGACGCCGCGGCGGCTGGGCACTGCTCGGCGGCGCCCGCACCGACCTGTCCGGGCTCAAGGCCTCCGAGGCCAGGGCGCTGTTCCTGCTGCTCGGCCCGGCCGCCGCGATCGCGCCGGAGGCCAAGACGGCGTTGCGCAAGCTCGTGCGCGCCCTGCCGTCGACGTTCCGGCAAGAGGCCGAGGCGGCGGCGGACGCGGTCGTGGTCGATCCGGCCCGCTGGGGCGAACACCGCCGCGCGCGGCCCGTGCTCGTCGATCTGCTGGAGGACGCGGTGGTCCGGCGTCGAAAGGCCCGCCTCACCTACTCCGGACGGGAGCGCGTCGTCGCGCCGTTCGGCCTCGTCGACAAGGACGGCACCTGGTACCTGATCGCCGGAACCCCCGGCGGACGGCGGACCTTCCGCGTCGACCGGGTCACGGACGCCGAGGTCATGGAGGAACCGGCCGAGCGTCCGGCGAACTTCGACCTCACGGCGGCCTGGGACGAGGTCGTCACCGCGATGGAGGAGCGGCGCGCGACGACCACCGCCACCGCGACCGTCGACGCCCGCCACCTGCCCGTCCTGCGCGACCGCTTCGGCCGCCACTGCGAGGTGGTCTCCCGGGGCGAGCGGGTCCGTGTCACGCTCACCGCGCCGACCGCGCTGGACATCGCCCGCCAGCTCGCGGGCTGGGGTGACCTCGTCATCGTGGAGGGCCCGCAGGCCGTCCGGGACGAGTTGGCGAAGCTGGCCGCCCAGCTCACCACGTTGTACGGCCGACAGGACCAGGACCGGTAGCCCTCGCCGCCGACGACAGGCCGCCCGTCCGGCCTACCGGGATGTCGCCGGCGCCGATCCGGACGGCGCCGTGGTGCCGGATCCGGCCGGCCGGGTCAGATCGCCGGTACGACGTTCGGCGGCAGTGACAGCCCGGCCTTGACCTTACGGGTCTCCGCGTCGGCGAGCACCTCCAGCCGGTCGTTCTCCAGGGCGTCCATGGTCAGCTCCGCCACGGTCGCGGCGCTGATCTTCGGCGCGTCCGTCCAGCTGCTGAGGTCGGTGTCGACGAAGCCCGCGTGCACCCCTACGACCAGGGTGCCCTGCGCGTGCAGGCCCTGCCGCAGGGCATTCGTCAGGGACCACTGCGCCGCCTTGGAGGCCGCGTACCCCGGGAAGTCCGGCCTTCCGACCCACGACACCAGCGAGAGCATGTTGACCAGGGCACCGCCGCCGTTGCGCGCCAGCACCGGGGCGAAGGCCCGGGACACGGCCCAGGTGCCGAAGTAGTTGACCTCCATCGCCTGACGCGCGCCGTCGAAGCCGCCTTCGAGGAGCGTGGACCCCGAGCCCCCGATCCCGGCATTGTTGATCACGATCGAGACGTCACCCGCCGCCGCGGCCGCCGCGGCGACCTGCTCGTGGTCGGTGACGTCCAGACGCAGCGGCACCAGGCCCGGATCGGCCACGCTTGCCGGGTCACGGACCGCCGCGTAGACCTTCGCCGCGCCGCGGTCGAGCAGCGCACGGGCGAACTCACGGCCTATCCCGCGGTTGGCTCCCGTCACCAGGGCGACCGATCCCTTGATTTCCATGGTTTTCTCCTTCATCGAATTCGTTGCCGGCTTTGCCGATTGCTCAGTTCGGCCTGCGCCAGGTGAGTTCGGCCGTGCGGTCCGCACCCCACAGGCGGATGGGGGTGGCGATGCCCGGTTTCAGGAACTCACCCTCGAAGCCGACCGTCCGGATCTGAGACCTTCCGGCCCGGTTCGGGAACAGGCTGGTGGTGCGGACATGGCTCCTCGGATCTGCCGGGCACATCTGGATGATGGATAACATCCTCCTTGAGGATTATCCTCATCATCCAGAAAGTCAAGCGACGCATCCGAAGGGAGCCCGGCATGGGGCACTCGAAGGCCGACAAGGCGGCATCCCGGGACCGGGTGCTGCAGATCGCGGCACGCAAGGTCCGGGAGGAAGGCGTCACCCGCCCCGGCATCGCGGACCTCATGAAGGAGGCAGGACTGACCCACGGCGGCTTCTACAAGCACTTCGCCTCCCGCGACGAGCTGATCGCCCAGGCCACGGAACTGGCCCTGACCGAGGGCACGGCGAACATGGAGCGAGCCGCGCAGAAGAACGAGGAAGCGCCGCGGTCCGGTCTCATCGACGCCTACCTCGCCAAGCGGCACCGCGACTCACCGGCCACCGGCTGCGCCCTGGTCACCCTCGGCGCTGCCGCGGCCCGCGGCGACCGGCACCTCAAGGAGGCGTACGAGCAGCAGGTCCGCGCCTACCTGGACCTGCTCGCCGACCTCGACGGCGACTCCGAGGACGCCCGGGCCGAGGCGATGGTCACCCTCAGCGCCATGGTCGGCGCCATGCTGATGGCCCGCGCGACGGCCGGCCACGACCTCTCCGACGAGCTGCTGAAAACGGTTGCCGACCGGCTCAAACGGCATGTGCCGGGAACTCCGGCGTCCGCCGGCTGACACGCGGGGCCGGTACGGTGTCCCCGTCCACAGCGGGACGACGCGGCCCGCACAGGCCGCGTCTCGTGGCACGAGCAAGGAGGTTCACAACATCTTCGAGGTTCCACGCGTCGAAGTGATTATGAACTCATACACCGAACGCATGAGCCGTCCGAGGGCCCGCCGATTCGGAGCCTGGGTGAGTACCACCGCCCTCGCCACCTCGCTGGCGACGGTCCTGGGCGCGAGCGTCGCCGACGCGGCCATCGTGGAGAGCGCGGCGGCACAGGCCACCGCCGCCACCGCGGGAAAGACCGGCCAGGCCGCCGACCGGCTGGGCCGGGTCGACTGGGCGGCCGTGGTGGAGCCGGCGCTGAACTGCCCTGAGCCAGGGCCTAACGCCACCTGGTACGTCGTGCGCGCCCGCGTCGCGGCCGTCGGCGACCTGACCCGTGACGGACGGCGCGAGACCGTCGTCGTGTCGTCGTGCCCGAGCCCGACGTCGAGCAATCCCCTGATCGCCTTCGTCTACGACGGGGGCTCCAAGCGCTCGGCCCCCCACCTGCTCGGGAAGCTCGGCGAGAACCGCTACTTCAAGTCCCTGAAGGTCACGGTCCGCGACGGGCGGGTGCACCTGCGCGGCAAGGTGGTCAGCGACCGGGCCCCCAACTGCTGCCCGGATCTGATCGTCGGCCAGACCTACGCGTGGAACGGCACGAAGTTCCACAGGACAGCGGAGAAGGCGACCCGCATCTCCTGAACCCTCGCCGGGGTCCGGCGCCGGCCACCTCGCGTGGTCGACCGTCGTGTCTTCGACGCGGCCGGACTCATCCGGGGCGGAAGAGCGATCCGGGGGTCTCCACGGAGGAGTTGACGTCCTGTCGAAACAGGATGCGAGCCGTGCCGTGGAATCGGCCCTCGGGTCGGTAGGGTCCCCTGTGTGCATGCCGAGATCCATGGCCACCGGGGAGCCCGTGGGCTCCGTCCCGAGAACACCCTGCCCGGGCTCGCCCACGCCCTGGAGCTGGGCGTCGACGCGCTGGAGTTCGACGTCGCGCTGACGGCCGACCGGCGCCTCGTGCTGACCCACGACCTCACGGTCTCGCCGGTGACGAGCGCCGACCGCCATCCCGCCTTCCACGGGGACCCGCTGTTCCCCTACGTGGGCCGGCCCGTCGGCGAGCTGACGCTGGCGCAGCTGCGCACCCTCGACTGCGGCGTACGGCTGCCGCGCGACCCCGGCGACCGTTTCGCCGCGACGCAGGTTCCGGTGCCCGGCACCCGCATGCCGACGCTCGGGGCCGTGCTGGGGCTGGTCGACGCCTACGGGGCCGACGGGGTGCGGCTGCACGTGGAGCTGAAGTCGGATCCGACGAGGCCCGACCTCAGCGCCGATCCCGGCGAGTTCACCGAGATGGTGATCGCCGAGCTCGACAGGCACCGCAGGCTCAGCGGGTCGGCGATCCTCAGCTTCGACTGGCGGATCCTCCAGGCGGCCCGCGCCCTGGCCCCGGCGACCTCCAGATACGCCCTGATCGAGCGTGACACCATGGACGCCGTCTGGCTCAACGGCCTCCGGCTCCAGGACTTCGACGACGACCTGCCGGCCGCCGCGCTGGCCGCGGGGGGCACCGTACTGTCACCCGACCACGTGCTGGTCGACGAGGAGCTGGCGCGCAGGGCGGAGAAGGCGGAGTTGCCGCTGGTCGTCTGGACCGTCAACGAGCCGGGCAGGGCCGCCAGGATGCTCGATCTCGGGGTGGCCGGGATCGTCACCGACTATCCCGACCGCATGCGCGCCCTGTGGGCCGAGCGCGACCTGCCGGTGCCGCCGCCCGCCTCCCCGATGCGCCGGAGCGGCACGTGACGGGCACACGGACGTGGGACCGGTGCCCGGGGACGCCCGGACGCGGAAACGGCGCGGACCGGGCACCCACGTGTAAGACCGGCACCTGACGGACGTCCGGACGCGGAAGCGGTGCGGACCGGGCGCGCGGGCGTGGGACGGCACGGCCTCCGGACGGCCGGAGGGCACGGGTGTCCCCGCCCGTGGGCGTCCCGGGGGTCACATCCAGCCGTTGCGGCGGAATCCCCGGTAGAGCAGCGAGCAGACGACCACCATGACGCCGATCACGATCGGATAGCCGAAGACGGACTTCAGCTCGGGCATGTGCTCGAAGTTCATGCCGTAGATCCCGGCGATCATCGTGGGGACGGCCATTATGGCGACCCACGAGGAGATCTTCCGCATGTCCTCGTTGGCGAGCGCGTTCGAGCGGGCGAGCGCCGCCTGCAGGATGGAGTTGCACAGCTCGTTGGACGACTCGACCTGCTCACAGACGCGGGCCAGGTGGTCGACGACGTCCCGGAAGTACTCCCGCATCTCCGAGGGGATCATCCGGCGCTGGGCCAGCGTCGCCAGCGGCGCCTGAAGCGGGGTGACGGACCGCTTCATCTCGATCATCTCGCGCTTGAGATTGTAGATACGGCCGATGTCACGGGCGCTGACGTCGGCGAAGACCATGGCCTCGACGTCCTCCAGCTCGGCCTGCATCAGGTCGGCCACGGTGAGGTACTTGTCGACGACGTGGTCGGCGATCGCGTGCAGCACGCCGGTCGGCCCCCGGTTGAGGAGCTTGGGCTTGTCCTCGAGGCGCGCGCGCACCTCCGACAGCGGGCAGTGCCTGCCGTGCCGTACGGTCACCACGAAGTCGGGCCCGACGAAGGCCATGATCTCGCCGGTGCCGATGATCTCGCTGGTGGCGGTCAGCACGTCGTGGTCGAGGTAGGCGACGGTCTTCAGGACGACGAACAGCGAGTCACCGTAGCGCTCGACCTTCGGCCGCTGGTGGGCCTTGACGGCGTCCTCGACGGCGAGCGGGTGCAGGGCGAAGACCTCCGCCAGCCACTCGACCTCGGGGGCGTCGGGTTCGTGCAGGCCGACCCAGACGAAGGCGTTGCCCTTCTCGTCGGCGGCGTTGTGCTCACGGACCAGCTCCAGGGCGTCGACGATGCCCAGGGCCTCGATCTTCTTGCCGCCGACGTAGGCGGCGTACTCGACGAGCGAGTCGCTCGGCGGGACGCACTGGGGGCTCACCCGGTCGTTGACCGGGACGGCGGGACGCGGGGTGCGGACAGCACGTGCGTGCTTGATGCGAGGGAAAAGGAGCGAGGAGCGCATGGCAGGCCTTCCCGCCCGACCCGGCACTGATCGCGCGCGACGCGTTGTCACCTCAGCTCGAAAGGGGATGCGCGCGATGCCGGTCGGACACCGGTGTGAAGTGGTCAAGGGTGCGCACGGAAAGCGTGCGCGAGCACGTACTGCTGGGATCGCCAGAGGACATCCCCAACCACCTCCAATCAGCGTCAGACGGGCAAAGCCGCCCAAAACTTAGCACAAAGTTCAGGGACGGCTCCCAGGATACCCCGGCCCGCAAGTGACGATCATGCGAACCCAACGAAATTCACATCCTGTTTACGGCGATATCAGACGCTTCAACGCGATATGCCGGGATAACCGGCGCGAACACCGACGGAATCATGACGCCCGCCGACGACACTGCGACGCGGGCGGATCTCTGTCCACAGCCTGTGGACAGGCGGCGGGCCCGCGGCCGATAGGCTCTCACAAGTGCGCGTTCTTGTGATTGGATCCGGCGGGCGTGAGCATGCCCTGTGCCGGTCGCTGGCGGCGGACCCCCAGGTCACCGAAGTCCACTGTGCTCCGGGAAACGCGGGTGTCGCGCAGGTCGCGACCCTGCACCCGGTGGTCCAGACCGATCCCGCGGCGGTGGCCCGCCTCGCCGGGGAGCTGGAGGCCGACCTGGTCGTGATCGGCCCCGAGGCGCCGCTGGTCGCCGGGGTCGCAGACGCGGTCAGGCAGGCGGGCATCCCCTGCTTCGGCCCCTCAGCCGAGGCCGCCAGGATCGAGGGCTCCAAGACCTTCGCCAAGGAGATCATGGCCGCCGCGGGCGTGCCGACCGCGCGCTCCCGCACCTGCGTCACGCCCGAGGAGGCCGCGGCGGCGCTGGAGGAGTTCGGCACGCCGTACGTGGTCAAGGACGACGGGCTCGCGGCGGGCAAGGGCGTGGTGGTCACCGAGGACCGCGACGAGGCGCTCAGGCACGCGGCGGCGTGCGGCCGGGTCGTCATCGAGGAGTTCCTCGACGGCCCCGAGGTGTCGCTGTTCGCGCTCTGCGACGGGTCGACGGCCGTGCCGCTGCAGCCCGCCCAGGACCACAAGCGCGCCTACGACGGCGATCTGGGCCCCAACACCGGCGGCATGGGCGCCTACACGCCGCTGCCGTGGGCCCCCGCCGACCTCGCCGACCGGGTGATGACCGAGACCGTCCTGCCGACCGTGACCGAGCTGGCCAAGCGCGGCACGCCGTACACGGGGGTGCTCTTCGTCGGGCTGGCCCTCACCCCGGCGGGCCCGAAGGTGATCGAGTTCAACGCGCGGTTCGGCGACCCGGAGACCCAGGTCGTGCTGGACCGGCTCGCCACGCCGCTCGCGAGCCTGCTGCTCGCCTGCGCGACGGGGACGCTCGACCGGTTCGGGCCGCCGTCCTACCGCGACGGCGCCGCGGTGACCGTGGTGGTCGCGGCGGAGAACTACCCCGCGGATCCGGTCAAGGGCGACGTCGTCGAGGGACTGTCCGACGTGACGGGCGACGCCTACGTGCTGCACGCGGGGACCGCGTTCGACGGCGACCGCGTCGTCTCCAGCGGCGGCCGGGTGCTCAGCGTGGTCGGCACCGGCCCCGACGTGGCCGCCGCGCGCGCGGCCGCCTACGAGGCGGTCGGCCACATCCGGCTGCGCGGCTCGCACCACCGTACGGACATCGCCCACCAGGGGATCTGAGCGCGGGTCCGGGCCCGCGGGCACCGGAACGGCCCGCCCGGCCGTCGCGGTCCCGTCCCACCGGGGCGGGATCCCGACGACCGCGGGACGTAGCGCCCGACCGGCGTGCCGCGATAAGCCGGGGGAAGCCCGTGATCCCCCGGCCCCGTCCCCGCGGGCCCCGTCCTCCGGAGGAACGATGTCGCTCGACCCGATCTCCCCCGAACGGATCGGCGACACCGGTGTGCTGCGCTGGCCCGGCACCTGGCGGGTGTACGTGGCCACGCGCAGCGAGGAGATCAGGGCCGACGCCGAGCGCGCCCTGGCCGTGCGCGACGGGGCGTGCCCGCCCACGTCCGCCGCCGAGGGCATCGGCACCCACCTGACCCGCGCCGAGTCCTACGCGCGGAGCAGGCACGGCCTGCGGCGCTGGCTCACCGGCCACGCCATCGAAGGGGCCTGGTCGAACATCAACAGCGCCACCGTGATGCTGTACGGCGTGCTGCCCACGGCCGAGCTGTGCGGCCGGATCACCGAGGTGCTGGCGATCGGCCGGGCCTACCTGCCGGACGACGACCCCAGGCTGGCCCAGCTCAAGGCCAGGTTCGCCGCCGGGGACCCGGGCGAGAACGACAGGCCGCTGATGCAGTCGGTGCTGCGGGCCGCCTACACCGCCCAGGCGATGGAGACCGGAAGGGTCCGCAGCTTCCGCAACCTGCTGCTCGGCGGGGTGGTCATGCTGAGCCTGATCGTGCTGGGCGTGGTGGTCGTCGGCGCGATCTGGCCGGACGCGGTGCCGATGTGCGGCAACCAGCCGGCGATCTCGCCCCAGGGGCCGACGCCCGCCCGGATCTGCCCGACCGGCGGTCTGCGCCCCGGCCACGGCGACGTCCCCCTCGTCGCGCTGATCGGCGTCCTGGGCGCCGCGCTGTCCACGGCGACCTCGCTGTCCACCCGCTCCGAACTGTCCACGCGTTACTCGCTGGCGGTGGTCCAGAACCTGCTCAAGGGACCGGCCGGGATCGCGACCGCCGTACTCGGGCTGCTGATCCTGAACTCCGGTTTCATCCCCGGTTTCTCCGGGCTCGCCTCGCAGCCGGCGATCCTGGTCTGGGCCATGGCCTTCGGGTACGGCCAGCAGATCGTCACCCGCTTCGTCGACCAGCGCGCCGACAACCTCCTGTCGGCCGCCTCCCCGCTGACCCCCTCGGGCCGGGGCACCCGTACGGCGTGAATACACTCGGGCCGGTGACACGAGCGCGGTGACACGAGCGCCGCGGACGGCTGTCCCGAAGTCGTCCGGCCGGCGTGTCACCTGAGCGTGCCACTGAGGCGTCACACATGTGTCGCGTGGGACACCCGTGACACATGGAGGTTCCGGAGTGACCGACTGATCGGTCGTCCAAGGGGTAGTTCCTGCACGAAGTAGCCGGTTCAGGAGCATCCAGCGGCTAGTGTTGGCCGACGCCCCCCGGCTGCCGCCCCCCTCCTCGTACGAATAGCAACTCCACCCCCAAGGAGCATGTCGCATGGTCCGTTACCGCGTGCGCGGTGGCAACCCCCTCCGTGGAACCGCCTTCATCCAGGGTGCCAAGAACGCCGTGCTGCCCATGATCGGCGCGGCGCTCCTGGCGGCCAAGGGACGGACGGTGCTGCGCAACGTCCCCATCATCGAGGACGTGCGCCGCGCGGTGGAGCTGGCCGAGGCGATCGGCGCCAAGGTCGAGCTCCACGAGGCGGAGCGCACGCTGGTGATCGACGCCTCCACGCTGAAGAGCCCCGTGCTGCCCGCGGAGATCGCCCGCCGTTTCCGCGGCTCGGTGCTGTTCGTGCCCGCGCTGCTGCACCGTCTCGGCGAGGCCGTCATCGAGGGCGTGGGAGGCTGCAACCTCGGCAGCCGCAACCTCGACTTCCACTACCTGGGCTACAAGCGCCTGGGCGCGGTCGTGGACGAGGGCGACGCCGTCATCCACGTCAAGACGACCGGCTTCACCGGCGCCACGCTCTACCTCGACACCCCCTCGCACACCGGCACCGAGAACCTGATCATGGCGGGCGTCCTCGGGCGCGGCACCACCGTGATCGAGAACGCGGCGCTGGAGCCCGAGGTCCTCGACGTGATCGAGATGCTGACCCGGATGGGCGCGAAGATCAGCGGCGGCGGGACCGGGTTCATCACCGTGGAGGGCGTGGAGGAGCTCCAGGCCGTCGAGCACACCGTGATGCCCGACCGTCTCGACGCGGGCGTGTTCGCCATGGCCGCGGCGGTCACCGGCGGCGAGGTCAACCTGGTCGGCGCCGACCTGGATCACCTCGGCGTGGTCCGCTACAAGCTGGAGCAGATGGGGGTCGAGTTCGCCGACCACGGCGCGGTGCTGCACGTCCGCCGGGACCGCCCGCTGCGCCCGATCAACGTGATCACCGACACCTACCCCGGCTTCGCCACCGACCTGCAGTCCCCGATCATGACGGTCGCCTGCCTCGCGGACGGCGCCAGCTACATTCACGAACGCATTTTCGACGGCCGATTCGCCCTGGCCTCCGAGCTGAACAAAATGGGCGCCGACATCGAGGTGAAGGAGAACAGCGCCGTGGTCCGCGGTGCCACCCCGCTCACCGGAACGGACGTCACCGCTCACGATCTGCGTTCAGGAATCGCTCTCGTGCTCGCCGGTCTCGCGGCCGAAGGGGAGACCGTGATCGGGTCAGGATATCTCATCGACCGGGGGCACTCTTATCTCGCCGAGCGTATGCAGGCGCTGGGAGCCGATGTCCGGCGTGAGATTTCTGCATGAAAACGAGACGGTTTCAGTCTCCCAAAAACCGCTCTGACCTGTGTAAACACTGACAGTCAGGGTTTAGACCGTGGGTTCCTCCAAGAATTGACGTCTAAACGGGCGTGACATTACGGCCCCCACAAGCGATCGTTCCAAAAGAGAGCCGAATCAACATGGACGGCAGGATGGGACGAACATTGGTCGAGCGGGCCGAAGAAACTCCACGAGTGTCACGCCCGGGTGCCATGACACCGGACCTCACTATCGGTGTGGTGGGCCCCCATGACCTCGTCGAAAGAGTGATGCTTATGGGACATGCGGCGGCGCCCCTGCCTTGCCGCCTGGTAGCCGCTGCCTACCGGGACGAGCAGGAGGCCGCCGACAAGGTGACCCGCCTCGGAGCGGGTGTGGACGCCTGTCTGTTCGCCAGCCCGGTGCCCTACGATCTGGCCAGGCGTTCGGGCGTGCTGACGATGCCCGCGACGTATGTCCAGCTCGGCGGCGCCGCGCTGATCGCCGCGCTGGCGAAGGCGGCACTGGACGAACGGATAGACCCCAGGAGGGTCAGCGTCGACGTGTTGGGGCGGGCCGACATCGAGGAGGCCTACGCCGACCTCGGGCTGCCCGCCGGGGACGTGCACAGCCGTGACGAGCCGGGAGCGACCGGCACGATCGCGGCCTTCCACGAACGCCTGGCCCGTCAGGGCAACACCAGCGGGGCGCTGACCTGTCTGCCCGCGGTCGCCGACCGCCTGCAGACGGCCGGGGTCCCGGTGATCAGGATCCGGCCGACCTCGGCCGCGGTCCGGACCGCGCTGCACACGGCCGCCTTACTCGGGGCGCACCACAGGCTGGAGGAATCCCAGCTCACGGTGGTCCTGATCGAGGTGCCCACGCTCCGCGAGCCGGTCCGCAGGGCCGCGCCGCGCTACTGGCGGGACGAGCTCCGGCTGTCCCTGCACCGCCTGCTGGTGCAGGAGGCCAACCGGATCAACGCGTCGGTGACCGCGGTCGACGACCACAGCTACATGGTCACCGCGACCCGCGGTTCGGTGGCCACGGCCACCGAGGGCTTCCGGGTGCTGCCGTTCGCGGCCCGGGTGCGCGACGAGCTGGGGCTGGCGGTCGAGGTGGGGGTCGGCATGGGCCGTACCACCCACGACGCCGAGTCGCACGCCAGGGCCGCCCTGGCGCGCACTCAGGCGGGCAAGCAGGCCCAGGGCTTCGCGGTCGACCGGGAGGGCAGAGCGCTCATCCCGGCGCCCAGGATGCCTCCCCAGGGCGGCGGCCCCCTGAAGCCGAAGGGCGTCGAGGTCCTGGCCCGGCTGGCCGCCAAACTGGAGGGAGGGGACACGGTGGTGGACGCCGAGGGCGCGGGCAAGATGCTCGGCGTCACGCCGCGTACGGCACGGCGCCTGCTGCGCACGTTGGTCGACGAGGGGCTCGCGTGGCCGCTTCCGCCGAACCGTACTCCCCAGCCGGGGCGTCCGCGCCAGCTCTACCGCCTGATCGTGGAGAAGCTGGGCGGCCGCTGAGGCCCTTCCCGACGTGAGCCCCGGGGCCGTGCGCCGTCCGCAGCACGGCGCACGGCCTCGGGGTCCCACGCGAGGGAGGCACCGGTCGCCTCCGGCGGGGCCGTACGGTTCCGCACGACACCCCCGGGTCACGTGAAGAGGTCCGTCGACCACGCGGGGCGGTCCGCCACACCCAAACTGAGTGTGACATTCTTCTTAAACATCACCAAATCCGTCAGATATCACTTAAGTGACGACTGTCGGACGGACCGGCCTGTCTCACATTCCGAAACCCCCGGCGAACCGTTCGGCGCGAGCGAGTACCGTCATGAGCTATGGCTCAAGACACTACTGACAAGCGCACGTCGCTTCTCATCTGGGCGGCGCTGGCGATCGTGTACGTGGTGTGGGGGTCGACCTACCTCGCGATCATGATCGTGATCGAGACGATCCCCCCGTTGGTCAGCGGAGCCATGCGTTTCACGACGGCCTCCCTGGTACTGGCCGCCGTCGTCCTGCTGCTGCGCGGAGCGAACGCCTTCCGGATGACCTGGAAGCAGGTCGCCGGGGCCTCGCTGGTCGGGCTGCTGTTGCTGACCGGCGGCAACGGCATGGTCGCACTGGCCGAACAGCACATCGCCAGCGGGCTGGCCGCGCTGCTGGTGGCCTCGGTACCGCTCTGGCTGGTCGTCTTCCGGCTCGCCGTCAGGGACAGGCCACGGTTGCCGACACTGGCCGGGGTGCTCGTCGGGTTCGGCGGCGTGGCGGTACTGTCGCTGACCGGCGGGGGCGGCCGGTCCGGCGTCACCGGGATCGTGATCGTCCTGCTGGCGTCGCTGTCGTGGTCGGTCGGCTCGTTCCTGTCCTCCCGGATCCCGATGCCCGCCGACCCCTTCGCGGCGAGCGCGGTCGAGATGGCCGCGGGCGGCGCCGGACTGCTGCTGGTCAGCCGGGTCACGGGTGAGCACCTCGATCTCGCGGCCGTCTCGGGACGCTCGTGGGCCGGTCTGGCCTACCTGATCGTGATGGGCTCCCTGGTCGCCTTCACCGCCTACGTCTGGCTGCTCGGCGAGGCCCCGATCTCCCTGGTGTCGACCTACGCCTACGTCAACCCCGTCGTCGCGGTCGTCCTGGGCGCGGCCGTCCTGGGCGAGGCGGTCACGGGCTCGATGGTCACGGCGGGCCTGGTGATCGTCGTCGGCGTCGCGCTGGTGGTCTCGACGGAGCGCGCGAAGAGGGCGCGGGCCGTCCCGGAGGAGGAGCTCACGCCCGCGTGAGGGCCCGGCGGGCGCGGCGGCGCGGCCCGCCGGGAACGGCCCGGAGGACGGGCTCAGGGCCCCGGAGGATGAGCCGGGGCCAAGGAGGGGCTCAGCCCGGAGAAGGGCTCAGGCGTTCCTGAAGGCCGCCGCGGCGGCCAGGAAGGTGTCGTTGGCCTCGGGGGAGCCGATGGAGATCCGGGCGCCCTCCCCCTCGAACGGGCGCACGGCGACGCCCTCGACCGCGCAGGCCGCGGCGAACTCCATGGTGCGCTCATCCAGCCGGAGCCAGACGAAGTTGGCCTCGGTGACGGGCACCGTCCAGCCCTGGGCGATCAGGGCCTCACGGACCCGGGTGCGCTCCTTGACAACGCTGTCGACCCGCTCCAGCAGCTCATCCTGCGCGTCGAGCGAGGCGACCGCCGCGACCTGGGCGAGGTGGTTGATCGCGAAGGGCACGGTCGTCTTGCGCACCGCCGCCGCCACGGGCTCGTCGGCGATCAGGTAGCCGACCCGGAGACCGGCCAGGCCGTACGCCTTGGAGAAGGTCCGCAGCACGGCCACGTTGGGCCGCTCGCGGTAGACGGTCAGGCCGTCGAGCACGTCGGCGTCCCTGACGTACTCGCGGTAGGCCTCGTCGAGGACGACCAGCACGTCCTCCGGGACCCGGTCGAGGAACGCCTCAAGCTCCGCGGCGCGGACGACCGTTCCCGTGGGGTTGTTCGGGTTGCAGACGAAGACCATGCGGGTCTGCGGGGTGATCGCCTCGGCCATGGCGTCGAGGTGGTGCGCCTCGTCGACGAGCGGCACCTGGACCGAGGTGGCCCCCGCCAGGTCGGCCATGAGCGGGTATGCCTCGAAGGACCGCCAGGCGTAGATCACCTCGGCGCCCGGCTCGCCCACGGTCTCGAAGAGCTGCTGGACCAGGGTCACCGACCCGGCGCCGACCGCGACGTGCTCCGGCGGCACGCCGTAACGCTCGGCGAGCGCGTTGGTCAGGCCCGTCGCCCCGGGATCGGGGTAGAGATGGATCCGGGAGGCGGCCTTGGAGATCGCCTCGACCACCGAGGGCAGCGGCTCGTAGGGGGATTCGTTCGAGGAGAGCTTGTAGGACCGGCCGTCGGCCGAAACCACGGCCTTGCCCGCCCGGTAAGGGGGCACTGTGTCCAGAATCGTGCGGAAACGAGGCATGGCCTTACTTTATGAGGAGCGAGCGGATGGGGCATCATCCTGGGATGCTGGAGGTGAGAGCATGCCCGACCGGGAGGACGACATGAGCATCGCACCACCGGCCGAGACGGAGCCCCTGCCCACGCCCGAGGTGGAGCCCCTGCCCGCGTGGGCGATTCCTCCCCAGGAGGGCTTCACGGCCGAGGACCTCGATCGGCTGCCGGGGATCCCCCCGCACACCGAACTGATCGATGGCACTCTCGTCTTCGCGGGCCCCCAGACCAACTTCCACATGGCGACGCTCTTCCTGCTGGAGAGCGGGCTGCGCCGCACGGTCCCGGCGGAGCTGCGGGTCAAACGCGAGATGACCGTGACGATCGGGAGGCGGCAGCGTCCCGAGCCGGACATCCTGGTGGTCCGCGCCGAAGCGGTCACGGGTCCGCGGCAGACCGGCTACCCGGCGGCCGACGTCGTGCTGGCCGTCGAGGTGGTCTCCACCGAGTCCGAGATCCGCGACAGGCGGCGCAAGCCCGACCTCTACGCCGAGGCCGGCATCCCCCACTTCTGGCGGATCGAGAACACCGAGGACCGGCCGACGGCCTACGTCTACGAGCTCGACCCGGCCACCCGGGGCTACGCCCTCATGGGCATCCACCACGACCGGTTGAAGGTCGCCCTCCCGTTCGAGATCGACATCGATCTGACCGAGATCGACGGACTCTGACAGCCCTGACGGACTCCGGCTGCTCCGCCGGGGGCGCGGCGGATCGCGCTCACCACCGCCCGCCACCTCCTGGCACCGCCTGCCGACGCCCGCCACCGGCCGGCGACCAGGACGGCTGAGCGTCCCGGCCGCCGGCCGGTTCAGCGCAGGTGTCCACCCCCCCGGGGACCCCTACGCCGGTCCAGGCGGATCAGGGCTCCCGCGACGACACCGAGCGCAGCGGGAGAATCGGTTGTTCCGTCACGGTCAGGCCGATCAGGTCGACCAGCCTCAGCCGCCGCGACGCCGGGCGGCGGGCCGCCCAGGCCTCCAGGTCGGCGGCGAGCAGGGCGGCGACGAACCAGGCCTCGGCGGGCCCGACCGGGGAGGGCCCCCTGCGGCGTTCGCTGGCCCAGTAGGCCTGCAGGTGGCGGGGAGAGGCGGAGGCGGCCAGGCGCCTGGCCCGGACGTCGGTGTGGGTGATGTCCTCGGGACCGTGGGAGATGGGCTCGATCACCGCCGTCGCCCCCTCGACCGAGCACCGCTGCCAGGCGATCGCGCGCTCGGCCAGCAGGACGTCGGCCCTGGCCCATTCGGCGGGCGGATGGTCGTCGTGACACCAGCTGACCGCGGCGCAGCCGAAGGCCGCCTCGGGGGTGGGCACCCTGCGGACGTCGGCGCCCACCCGGGCGAGCAGTTCGGACAGGGCCACGGCTATGGCGCCCCCGCCGACCACGGCCACCGGGCCGGGCCACATGCGCGGTTTCCGCTCGACGAGCAGCCCTCTGTCCTCGAAGACCCGCAGTGTTCCGGGGTCGAGCTGGTCGAGATCCTCGCCTAGCTCCCGCTGGACGGGGACGAACTCCCCCGAGGCGGTTCGCAGCACCGTCTCACGGACGACGCCCACCGGCAGGGCCTCCGCCGCGGACGCCCCGTCCGCCGTCTCGGGCGGCAGGGTACCCACCGCTGTGTCCACCCCTGTGTCCACCGCCGTGTCCACCGCTGTGTCCGCCGCTGTGTCCGCCGCTGTGTCCGCCGCCGGGTCCGTCCCCTGCCCGTGGGATTCGCCCTCCGGGCGCCCCATCATCCTCATCACCGAACCGTTCGGCGCCTGCCATGCCTTCCCGGCCGCCACCGAGAAGATCTCCACGCCGGGCGCCAGTGTCCGCCGCGCCATCAGCACTCTCCTGTCTTGAGAAAAGCCTGTTCCGTGCCGGGGAAGGGCGTCACGCGTCCGGACAGCTCAGGACACCGGGCGGGACCGCCCCCGCCGCCGGACGGTGACGAGGACATGGTCGCGCGCCAGGTGAGCCGTCGCCGTCCGGTGCCGGGTCCACGGTCGCCGAGACCACCAGGACAATCGTCGTAGAACTCCCCTGACCACATCCTGGATTTTCGGATTTTTACGCTCTTAATCATCTCTTAGTGTGGAGATAGCGTAAGCGATAACCATTTTCATGTCTATATTATGGAAATGATTTTCATCTCTTGATGTTCGGAGTACACGAAACTTCGGCGACGGCCCCCGGCGGGAGGCCTCCGCCGGGGCTACTCCTTGAGCGAGCGGAGCATCGGAGGGTGCAGGAACACCGCGGGTCCCCTGCGGTAGAGCTTGGCGGGACGGCCCCCGTCACGGGTGGTCGTGCCGCCCGTCGGCACCAGGAAGCCCTCGGCCTTGGTGACCTTCCGGTGGAAGTTACGGGGATCGAGGGAACGACCCCAGACGATCTCGTAGACCCGGCGCAGATCGGCGACGGTGAACTCGGGCGGGCAGAAGGCCGCGCCGAGCGGGGTGTACTCGAGCTTGCCCCGGGCCCGCTCGATCCCGTCGACCATGATGCGCCGGTGGTCGAAGGCCATCTCCCGCAGCGAGGAGACGGGCTGCCAGCTCATGTGGGCCTCCGTCGAGGCCGGCAGGTCGGGGGCCAGGCCGAGGTAGGCGACGCTCAGGACGCGCTGGCGCGGATCGCGGTCGGGGTAGCCGTAGGTCTGCAACTGCTCCAGGTGGACGGGCGCCCCCGGCAGGCCCGCGCGCTCGGCCAGGACCCGGGCCGCTGCGGCGGGCAGGTCCTCGTCGAGGTGGATGAAGCCGCCTGACAGGGCCCAGCGTCCCTCGTAGGGTGGCTTGTTCCGCCGCCAGACGAGCGCGCTCAGCGCCTGGCAGCGCACCGTGAGGACGACCAGGTCCACGCTGACGGGAATGCGCGGAACCATGCCAGGCACGTTACACGCTCAGAGGTTCACGCGGATGTGTAAGGGCTCGGCCGCCGCCCGCCCGTCGGGCAGGGCGACCTCGACCTTCACCCAGGTGTCCGGCGGCACACGCGTCCAGTCGAACGGGAACCACGCCGTCCTGATCCGTTCGGGCAGGTCCGGTGGCGGCGACGTCAGGTCGACCCCCGCCACCTCGACGCCCCTGGGAGCCTTCTGACCGTCCCAGGTGATCGTCACCTTGGAGCCCAGCGGAATGTTGTAGCCCCGGATCTCCACGCCGTCCTGGATGTCGCGCGGCATCCGGACCGCGTCCACCGGGATCGGCCGGTCGGAGTCGCGGGCGATCTCCTCGGCCAGGGACGGCGAGCCACAGGTGAAGAAGTCGCTCCACATGTAGGAGACGATCTTGGAGACGTACCGCCCGACCTGCGTCACGGCGGTGTCGAGCCGTTCCTTGTCGGTGCGCCCCCTGGTACCCGTCCTCGCGGCGCAGGGCTCGTCCGTCGACGGCTCGAAGGCCTCGACGTTGGCCCACAGCTGCACGTTGTAGCCCTGTTCGACCATCCTGGTCCGGGCCGCGGCCATCTCCCGGTAGTAGTCGCGGGTCGAGCCGTGGTAGGCGGTGCCGTTCGTCGTCTCGCCGACGACGGGCCGCAGCCTGCTGTCCACCCTCTGGTCGCGCTGGTCGGGCCAGAACAGCCCGACCTTGCCGGTACCCCGGCTGTCCTGCGGCGCGATGATGCCGACCCCGGTCCTGGCCAGCGCCTCGAAGCCCTTGGCCACCTGCTTGGGGGTCGCGCTGAACGGCAGCCGCCTGCGCGCGTCCAGATAGGGGCTGACCAGGATGGGCTTGCCCGGCATCTCCTGCTCGACGATCTCGTGCTGGGAGGCGTAGACCGCGAGCGTGGGATTGTCGGGCTTCATGTCCCGCAGTTGCAGCTCGAACGGCTGGTAGAAGCCGCCCAGGGAGACCCTGTCCTTGAAGCGGTCGCCGTAGTCCTGCATGACGCGCCGGGTGAGCGTGGTGAGGGTGTCGGTGCCGCGCTCCGAGGCGCGGGTGGTCTGCGCCGGGTCGCGCGGGGCCAGCGGCAGCGCGGGGAAGACCTTCACGCCGAACCGGTCGCCGAGGTCGAGCAGCTCGGTGAGGCTGTCCTTGGCGGCGGCCGCGACCAGGATCAGGTGGTAACCCCGCCCCCGGGCGCGGATGTTGCCGCAGTCGGGGTCGTCGCTGCCGTCGTCCGGCGCGATGATCCGGTAGAAGACGGTGTCGCCGACGGAGATCCGGCGCTCGAACTCGGGGCAGCGGAACACCCCGTCGCCGAACGCCTCGTCGGTCCGGTAGACGAACGTCCAGCTCACCCGGTTACCGGGGTTGGCCGCCTTGAGGTCGCGCTCCGCCGCCGCCGCGCAGGGCATCCCGTCCTCGACGCAGGGCTCGTAGCGGGGGTCGACCTTGCCGCCCTCCTTCTCCAGGATCCGCCCCTTCTCGTCGGTCCTGCGGCCCTGCAGACCCCAGCCGATCCGGATCACGGTGTCGCCGCCCACGTCGTGGATGGCGGCCAGCTGCCTGCGCCAGGTGCAGTGGTCGGTGGTGGGGATGAGCCAGTAGCCGCTCAGCGCGTACGGCGTCCGCATGGACGTGTCGAACGTTCCGCACGGGTCGGTGAAGGGGGTGCCCTGGGAGGTCGGCGTCGCCGACGAGCCCGCCGGGGACGGCGAGGCCGGGGAGGCCGGAGAGGCCGGAGAGGCCGTCGGAGAGGAGGAGGCCGGTGACGCGATCGGCGAGCTGTCGGCGGTCGGGGCGCTCTCCCCGCGCGGCAGCACCATCATCACCGCCGCCGCCACAGCGAGGAGTGCCGCGGCGAGGAAAGCGGTGAACCAGCGCACGTTCAGGACACTACCGTTCTTGCGATCAGGCGGACATAAACAGCTTCGCCGGACAAGAAATCAGTTCTTGACGCCCGCCCACGCCTCCAGCTGGGAGACGAACCGGCGGGCCGAGTTCGGCCAGTGGTGGTTCGCACGAGCCGCCGCATACCCTCGGGCGCCCTGCGCATGCCGCTCCCTGACGTCGTCGCGCAGGAAGAGCACGGCCTGGGCCACCGCACGGGGGTCCTGCCAGGGCACGACCACACCGCTGTTGTAGCGCTCGACCAGCTCGACCGCGCGCGGCGAGGGAGTGGTGATCACCGGGATCCCGTGGGCCATGTACTCCACGATCTTCGTGGGCATGGAGTGCCGGTAGTTGGGCTCGTCACGCAGGAGCGAGAGCCCGGCCAGCGCGCCGTCGAGCCGCTTGAGCGCCTCGTCGTTGGGCATGAAGTCACGCCACTCCAGCACGCCCTCGGCCACGGCCTGGTTCAGGATCGGGCGCGACTGCGGGTCGGCGTAGCCGATCAGCTCGACCGCGACCCGGTGCGGCCGCAGCAGCCGGCCCACCTCGATGGCCTCCTGCACGCCCCGCGCCTCGGACAGCCAGCCGAGATAGACGACGCGGTCGTCCCCAGGCTCGGCCGCCCCGTCGGGAACCCACGTCTCGTTCGGCACCACCAGGTGGGTCCGGCGGAACCGCCCCGCGTAGGCGCTCTCGGCGAGCAGCAGGTGCAGGTGGCGCTCGGCCGTACCCTCCAGCAGGCGCGCCAGGAAACGCACCGGCGGGCGCAGGAACGCCGGCAGCCAGGGCTTCAGGGACAGCGTCGCCGGGGTGTCCTCGTGGACGTCCCAGACCACCGGGGGCCGGTTCCGCATCCCCACGACCGCGAGCAGCAGCTCGGGGTCGTGAACGATCGCGAGATCGACCTGGTCGCGCATGCGTTTGAACACCTTGCGGGCGGCGCGCACGGCCGAGAGCCGCTTGCGTTCCGCCGCCCGGGGAAGATCGATGCCGTTCACCCACGACCGGGCCATGACGCCCCGCGCGGTGTACGGCGCGGCATACGTGACCTCATGACCGGCGTCCACCAGCGCGCGGATCTGCCGGTGCAGGATCCGGGCGTCCTCGGGGTGATGCACCACCGTCATGACGAGCACGTGCACTGCGCGCAGCCCTTCGTTACTAGAGCCGCTCGACGCGTTCACCCTCGGCGAGCACGCCTCGGGTGTCGAGCACGAGCCTGCCGTGGTCTTCGACGATCGACAGGTCGAAGGCGGCGTGCTGCTGCAGCAGCAGCGTCACGTCGGCCTCGGTGACCGCCTTTGCGAGGTCTTCCTCACGTGGCACCGGAGCGCCGTCGACACGCCATTCCTTGACGTAGGGGTCGGCGAAGACGAGCTCCGCGCCGAGTTCGAGGAGCGCCCGCGCCACCGGCAGCGCCGGGGTCTCGCGCTCGTCGGCGATGTCGGGCTTGTAGGTGACGCCGAGCAGCAGCACCTTGGACCCGTTGACGGCCTTCCTGTGCCGGTTGAGCAGGCGCTGGACGCGGGCGACCACGTAGGCCGGCATCCGCTCGTTGATCTCCTGGGCCAGCTCGACGAAGCGGAACGGGTAGCCCAGCTTGCGCACGGTGTAGGACAGGTAGGACGGGTCGACGGGAATGCAGTGGCCGCCGACGCCCGGGCCCGGCAGGAACTTCTGGAAGCCGAACGGCTTGGTGGCCGCGGCCTCGATGGCCTCCCAGAGGTCGACCCCGAGCTCGTCGCAGAAGATCGCCATCTCGTTGACGAGGGCGATGTTGACGTGCCGGTAGGTGTTCTCCAGGAGCTTGGCCATCTCGGCCTCGCGGGTACCGCTGACCGGCACGACCTGCTCGACGAACCGGGAGTAGAACCCGACCGCGCGCTCCCGGCAGGCGAGCGTGTAGCCGCCGACGACCTTGGGGGTGTTGCGCATGCCGTACTTGGCGTTGCCCGGGTCGATGCGCTCGGGCGAGAAGGCGAGGTGGAAGTCGGTGCCCGCGGCGAGACCCGAGGTCTCCAGAATGGGGCGGGCGACCTCGTCGGTCGTTCCGGGCCAGGTGGTGGACTCCAGGACCACGAGGGTGCCCGCGGAGAGGTTGCGGGCGACCGTGCCGGTCGCGCCCTCGACGGCGGACAGGTCGGGGCGGTGGTCCTCGTCCAGCGGGGTCGGCACGCAGATGACGACGGTCCGGCTCTCGGCCAGCACCGACTCGTCCAGGGTGGCGCGGAAACCGTTCGCCAGCATGTGTTCGAGATCGGCGTCGGTGAGGTCGTCGATGTAGGAACGGCCCTCGTTGAGGGCCTCCACCTTGCGGGGGTCGACCTCGAAGCCGACGACGCGCAGTCCCGCCGCCGTGGCCTCCTTGGCCAGGGGCATGCCGACGTATCCGAGACCGATGACGGCCAGGTCGTAGGTGCTCACATGGCCTCCTTCGCCGGCCTCGCTCTCGGGGACGCCGTGGCCGCCGGCTGGCTCGCCGCGCTCGCTCACGGGGTGACCCTGGAATGCCGGAAACAACACTTCATGGTCGCAAAGGCTATCTCAAGTCCGCACGAGCCACGTCTAATGCGATTGAACGCATCGCAAACTGCCAGTTTCCGGAGCGCCGCCTGAAGGTCATCAATCGGTAAGTGATCGGTAAAGGTCACGGTACGTCTCCGCCACGCGGCTCCACGTACGCTTCGCCGCCACCTCGGCCCGTCCCGCCTCGCCCATCGCGGCCCGCCGCTCGGGGTCGTCGCGCAGGCCCGCGAGCGCGTCGGCGAGGGCCTCGGGGTCGCCCGCCGGAACCAGAAGCCCGGCGCCGTCGCTCCCCACGAGCTCCGACAGGGCGGGCAGGTCGCTCAGCACGACCGGCTTGCCGAGCGCCATCGCCTCGACGGGTTTCAATGGTGTAACAAGTCGGCATACCCGCAGGTCCTCGCGGGGGCAGACGAAGATGTCGATCGCCGCCTGCGCCTGCAGCGCCTCCTCGGGCCCCACCCGGCCGGGCAGGATCGCGACGTCCCCCAGGCCGAGCTCCTCGACCTGCTCCAGCAGCGCGGGCCGCTCGGCGCCGTCGCCGACGAGGAGCACCCTGATCGGAGTGCCCCGGTCCCGCAACAGCGCGGCGGCGTTGATCATGGTCGCGAAGCCCTCGTAGGCCACGATGCTCGAAACCGAGCCCATGATGATCTCACCGGGCGCGATGCCGTAGGCGGAGCGGAACGCCTCGCCGTCGTACTTGGCGGTCAGCAGCGAGTCGTCGACCGCGTTGGGCGCCAGGAAGATCTTCTCCCTCGGCACGCCCCGCTCGACGATCTCGACGGCCATGGTCTCCGCGAGGGTGACCACGGCGTCCGCGGAACGCATGATGAACGCCTCGCGGTCGCGCTGGAGCACGTGCCGCTGGCTGCCGATCCGCTTGGGGTCGCGCGAGGCCCAGGTCTCCTCCAGGAAACCGCGCACCTCGTAGACCAGCGGCGTCCCGGTCCGCTCCCGCACCGCCAGCGCGACCGAGCCGTTACGGTGGTCGGTCGCGGCGTGCAGGATCTGCGGCCTGAGGGTCCTGACCAGCTCGGTCACCTCTCCGGCGCCCCGGATCATCCGCCCCTGGCTCTCGAACGGCACGTCCCCGCCGTCGGGGATCAGCCGGTGGTAGGGGATGCCGTCGATCTCCTCGTACGGCGTGGCGTCCGCGTGCCCCTGCATCATCGGCCAGCCCCAGCTGGTCACGACGTGCGGGTCCAGCCCGGCCGCCTTCTGCGCCGTGACGATGCGATGGGTGCGCACGGTGTATCCGGCCTGCGTGAACGGCAGGGCGTTGGTGACGCAGTGCAGCACCCGTCCCTGAATCCGCTCGCCCACGATCACCTTCGACTTGGGCGGGATCGGGTTGGGCTGGATCGCGGCCAGCTCGCCCGCGTAGTAGGCGGCCCTGCGCCTGATGAAGGGATACCTGGTGTGCCCCTGGAGCACGGCGGCGGCCTCGCTCATCCGGCCGGAGTCGAAGTGCTCCTTGGCCTCGGCCCACGGGCCCTTGACCATGCGCATGCCGAGCTTGCGGACGACCAGCCTCGCCTGCCGCGCGGCGGGCCAGGCGAACCGTCCGACGAGGGGGCGCAGCTTCGGCGGGAGGGTCTCGGCGGCGGCCTGGGCCACACGCACCGGGTCGGACTTGACCTTGGTCGCCACGACCCGGGAGACGATCACGGGGTGCTTGGCGAACCCCTTCAGAAGGCCGCCAAGCCCGGCACGGGCCGACTTCGCGGAAACCTTGGAGGAGTCTGGCGTGCTGGCATCGGATACCACGCGGTGACCGTACCATAGGCATCGTTTGCCCTACTCCCGCATGAAAGGCGAGGTCAATGAGGGACTACGCCCCCACGGGGACGACCCCGGACCCCGAAAATCCCCTCGTCCTGCACGTGCTCGGCGCGCGACCCAACTTCGTGAAGGCCGCCCCGGTCGTGCGCGGGCTCACCGAGCTGGGAGTACGCCAGGGCATCATCCACACCGGTCAGCACTATGACGCGCTGATGTCGGACGTGTTCTTCGCCGACCTCGGGCTGCCCGAGCCGATCGCCAACCTGGGGGTGGGGTCCGGCTCGCACGCGCGCCAGACCGCCGCCCTGCTGACCGGGCTCGAGGACGTCGTGCTGGAGCACCGTCCCACGCTGGTCGTCGTCTACGGCGACGTGAACTCCACGCTGGCCGCGATCCTCGTCTGCGCCAAGCTGCACATCCCGACCGCGCACGTCGAGGCCGGCCTGCGCTCCTTCGACCGCGAGATGCCCGAGGAGGTCAACCGGATCGTCACCGACGCCCTGTCCGACATCCTGTTCGCCACCTCGCCGGACGCGCTGTCCCACCTGTCGAACGAGGGCGTCGACCCGGCGCGGGTCCACCTCGTCGGCAACCCGATGATCGACAGCCTGTTCTCCGCTCTGGACCACCTCGACCCGGCTCCGGTCCGCGCCCGGTTCGAGCTGCCGGAACGGTACGGCGTGGCCACGCTGCACCGGCCGGCGAACGTGGACGACCCCGCGTCGGCCAAGGAACTCGTGGACGCCGTGCTGGAGGTGAGCGAGCGCCTGCCGATCGTGGTGCCGATGCACCCGCGTGGCCGTCAGCGCCTGGCGGAGGCGGGGCTGGTGACCGGCGAGAACCTGCTCATCGTCGACCCGCTCGGCTACGTCGACTTCCTGTCGCTGGTACGCGGCGCGGCCCTGGTCGTCACCGACTCCGGCGGAGTGCAGGAGGAGACGACCATGCTCGGCGTCCCCTGCCTGACCGTGCGCCCCAACACCGAGCGGCCCATCACCATCACCCACGGCACCAACCGCCTGGTCACCCCCTCCCAGCTGGCCGCCGCCGCGGACCGGGCCCTGGCCGACGGCGCCGTGACGCCGTCGGGCGAGCTGCCCCCGCTCTGGGACGGCAAGGCCGGTCCCCGGATCGCCCGGGTGATCGCGGCCTGGCTCAGGGGAGGGAACCTGTCTCCTGCCGGGCAGATCGGGCCTCTCGAATCCCGGTGACAGACCGTGCTTCTTGAGCTCCGGTAATCAGACCGGGGCTCTTGAAGGCCGGACCTCTTGGGTTCGGTGACAGGCCTGGGCTCTTCCCGTTGAATCCCATCGATTCCCGTGAATCCTGTGAATCCCGGCAAAAGGTCCGTTTCGGCGCGGTGCAGGCCGTACGCTGGCACGATTCCGGTACGGCCGCGCGGAGGCGTGGGCCGTACCGGCACGATCCCGGTGCGGCGCAGGCCGTAGGCTGGCACGACCCCGGCGTAAAGGCGATCCCATGACTTCCCCCACGAGCGAGCAGACACCAGAAGAGCCGAAGTTCCAGCGTCTCGGGCCGATCAACTGGCTGCCAGAGGAGCGCAAGGTCATCGAGCGCTTCGAGGAGCGCGTCCGGGACCTTGAGCGGCGCCTGGCCATCGCCGAGGCCCGTGCGGACTACGCGCAGTGGAAACTGGAGTCGACCAAGGTCCAGCGGCCCTACCGGGTCGCCGAGGCGCTGACCGGCGCCAAGGGATCCGCGGTCGTACGGCTGCCCGGGAAGCTGAAGGCGGCGATGGCGGCCCGCAAGGGCCCCAAGGCGCCCAGGCCGGTGAGCGAGGTCGTCGCCGAGCTCGACCAGCAGGGGCCCGTGGTGAACGTGCCGCAGGTGAAGTGGCCCGCGGGACCGATCAACCGGCCGGACATGAAGGTCGCGGTGATCCTGGACGACTTCTCCAGGATGGCGTTCAAATACGAGTGGGACCAGATCGAGTTCGGGCTGCGCGACTGGCCGGAGATCTTCGCCGAGCGCAGGCCCGAGATCCTGTTCGCCGAGTCCGCCTGGCACGGCAACCAGGGCCGCTGGCGCTACCAGATGACCGGCTCGAACGCCCCCAAGCCCGAACTGCGCGCCCTGATCGACTGGTGCAAGGACGAGGGGATCCCGACAGTCTTCTGGAACAAGGAGGACCCGCCGAACTTCGACTTCTTCATCGACACGGCCAAGCTGTTCGACTACGTCTTCACCTGCGACGGCGACATGGTGCCGAAGTACCGCGAGGTGCTGGGGCACGACCGGGTGGACGTTCTGCAGTTCGCCGCGCAACCCCGGGTGCACAATCCCATTCAGGAGCGGCAGGGGCGGCTGCACGACGTGGTGTTCGCCGGGATGTACTTCCGGGACAAGCACCCCGAGCGGCGCGAGCAGATGGAGACCGTGCTGGCGCCGATCCGCGAGCTGGGACTGCACATCTTCGCCCGCAACGGGACCGTGGACGAGAAGTACGCCTGGCCCGCCGAGTACGTCCCGCACATCGTGGGCGAGCTGCCGTACGACCAGATGCTGGCCGCGTACAAGATGTACAAGGTCTTCCTCAACGTGAACTCCGTGCTCGACTCGCCGACCATGTGCGCCCGCCGCGTCTTCGAGCTGTCGGCGTGCGCGACGTCGGTGGTCTCCGGGTGGTCCAGGGCGATCGAGGAGACGTTCGGACCGCTGATTCCGATCGCCCGGGACGAGCTGGAGTCCTACAACCAGGTGCTGCACCTGATCAACAGCCCGGAGCTGCGCGCCCGCCAGGGACACATGGCCATGCGCGAGGTCTTCGACAAGCACCTGTTCACGCACCGGGTGGACCAGATCCTGCGGGTGCTCGGGAAGCCTGTGGCGGAGCGGTCGCGACCGGTGTCCGTGGTGCTGCCGACGAACCGGGCCTCGCAGATCGAGCACGCGATCTCGTCGGTCGCCAAGCAGATCCACCGGCCGGTACAGCTGGTGATGGTGCTGCACGGGCTGGACATCGATCCGGTGGTGGTCGCCGACAAGGCCCGGGTGGCGGGGATCTCCGACGTGGTGGTACTGCCCGCGGATCCGTCGCTGTCGCTGGGCGCCTGCATGAACCTGGGGATCTCGGCGGCCGAGGGCGAGCTCATCGCGAAGATGGACGACGACAACCTGTACGGGGAGCACTACCTTTCGGACCTGGTGCGCGCGTTCGACTACTCCGATGCCGAGCTGGTCGGGAAGGGCGCGCACTACGCGTACTTCGAGGGCAGCAACACGACGATGCTGCGGCTGCCGGGTCTTGAGCACCGCTACAGCTGGCTGGTGCAGGGCGGGACGTTCCTCGGCAAGGCGGAGATGTTCCGGCACTACGGGTTCGAGGACGTGACGCGAGGCGAGGACACGCGGCTGGTGCGGCGGCTGAAGGAGGACCGGGTCAAGATCTACTCCGCCGACCGGTTCAACTTCGTGTACTGGCGCAGCGGTGATGCGGCCATGCACACCTGGCAGGCCGACGACATCAAGCTGACACGCAACGCGCAGTTCTCGTTCGTCGGTCACCCCGAGGCTCACGTGATGATCTGACCTTTCGCGGGTCCCGAAGCGGTCGACGGGTCCCGAGGCGGTCGGCGGGGTCCGGATGGAGTAGCGGGTTTCGGATAGGTCGGCGGGTCCGGCGTGAACGGTCTTCGATGGGTGCCGAGGCGATCGACGGGGTCTGACGAGGTCGCTCCGAAGCCGGGTGGCCGTGGGTTCGCGCTCCGGTGGGCGGCGCTCAGACCGTAGCCGCTCCCTCTCCGAGCGCCCAGTGCGCTCATGGACGCTGAAGCGACCCTCCGAGGTTCGCCTCATGGTCACCCACCGTTGCTGAAGCGTCACTTTCCAAAGGAGCGCAGGGCAGCCGGGCCCATCGCTGTACGAGGCCCGGCGCTGAACCGTCAGGCCCGCGTAGCTTCTTTTTTCCAGAAGTCGTGCTCTTTGATGCTCCAGAATCGCGGGTAGAAGTCTTCGAAGTACTCGTCCGGCGACAGGCGCCGACCTGTCAGCCGGCGAGGCAGATCACGCATTCGGGATGTCTTCCTTTGCGGCGATCAGCATCGTGCGGGGGAGGATGACCAGGCGTTCATCCTCTCCTATGCTCACGTCCTCGGGAAGACGGTACGAGTACTCCGCCGTCAGGTCTCTACCGATGACCGCGATGTCGCCGTTGTCGAGTTCCCAAAGGTCCGGACACGACGGATTGTTGTCCGTCATTCCCAGTTCGGCGGCAGACTTTCCTAATCGTCGTTTAAACAATGCGGAGCTGTCTGCTTCCCATCTTTGCGACATAACACCTCCTCATCACCGGACCACAATCACAGAAAATTCACTTTAACACGCCACCCCAAAGGGGGCAATGATAAGCCACCCTCCCGGGGATCGGGCTCTCGCTCGCGCTGGACCACCAGGCGGTTCGGGACGACGTCACTCGCGACGTCCCGCCCGGAGTCGCCATAATGGCACAGCCGGAGTTCGGGCATCACAAGAGGGCGCTCTCAACATGCGATGTCGCCACGATACGAGAATTGGACAGAAGATCACATACGCAATGCTCTCATCGCCAACGTCATTAATGCCGACAAAAGTCGCATGGATAAATAAAGTCATGCAAAAAATGCCTCAAGGCAACTCACGCACACCTGACATCGACCATCTCTCTTGCGCCCTCCCCACTCCCGGCACAGGACATGGCGGTTGCGTCACACCGTCAACGCCGGGGGTCGGACCGATATCCGCAGAGACAGGCATCCCGGGAACTCGGCCGCGAATCCTGACGTCAGGCCACTGTCGTTCACCCGTGCGGCGTCCGGGAAGGATCGTGATTCGCGTCCTGCCCTGCCTTCGCACCATTCATCTGTTCGCCGCTCATGATAATGAATGTCGAGTGTCCGCGGCCATGCAAAAGTGACTCTGGCACAGTTCGTGTGACGGAGCAACGGAGAGTACTCGTACTCTGCGGGCCTCGTTGGTTCCGTTCCCATAACTGTCCGCACGTGAATACGGCCACTCGGTGATGATGAAGCACGGAGCCGAGGGACAGGCTCTTCCACCCGTGGGGCGGCAGCTTCGGTGAGGCGGGTGTCGCCCACCCACCCGATATTGGCCTTGTCCGTGATCGCCTGTTCATGGCTCACCACGAGAACCAGGCCGTTCACTGTCCGTCCCCCCTCGGGGCAGCGCCTGTGGTTGTGAGGCGTCGGCGGCCCGTGTCGGTGTCGACTGCGCGCGAGACGTGGAACGAATACGCAGCACGATTTTCAGCACCTGTACGGCACGATTCTGACGTTTGGGCGACGGAGCCCAAAGAGCCGTCAAGCCCGCCGCCACAACGACGATGGAGATCGCGAGCGGCACGATCGAAGCCCCCATGCCCACCGTCTTGAAGAACTCCACCACGATCGACCTCCTGGGCAGCGCGAAGCTGACCAGAGGTCTCTCCCGCCCGCGCACAGGCAGCGCGAACCGACAGCCCCGGGGGCCTCGTGGTGCGAGGCGGCACCGTAATGACGAGACTGTCGCGAAGGGATACTCCCCCCTGCTATGTAAAGAGTACGGGAACCACCACTGTCGATGGGGGGACATCGCCCTTACGCGGTGACGCTCGGCTGTCAGATCACCACCGGTGTGGGCAAGGTCCGCGAGATTAGGCGCGTGGCCACACCGTTAAGGCTCGTCGTGCCGACGCGCGAGATGAACGGTGATGTCGGCGATGATCTCGACCGTTTCCGGCAGGACCTTGATGATCTGGCTGAACACCTGCTCGCGCTCCGCGTCAGGCAAGACGAGATAAGCCGAGATGGTCGAGAGATGACCGATGTAGTCGTGAGCGGTCAGCGTCAAGCGGCGTTCGATCACGGCCTGCCGGACATCGGTGAACCACTCGGACCGTTGAAGCTCCGTGCCCGGCCACTGCATCTCCGCCTCCGGAGGCGTCCCGTCTGGAGAGGGAACGCCATCACTTGCCAGGAACGGTGATCGCGCCCCGCGGACCGCCCATTCCACAGCTGGGTCGGCCAGTTCGATCGGACCGCCGAATGAGGCGAACACGCCGCCTGGCTCGGTCAGCGAAGCCGCCCGTGACCACCGACCCTCCGGGTTCGTCCAGTGCAACGCCGCAGCCGCGTAGACCAAGCCGTACCTCTTTCCCCGCTGCAGGTCCTCGAACGCGGCTTGCACGGTCCTGACGTTCGATGGCACGTGTCTGCGCAGCTCGGCGAGCATGGCCCCATCAGGCTCGGTCGCTGTTACAGCGATCCCTCGTTCAGCGAACAGGCGGGTGGCCTTGCCTGTCCCAGCGCCGATCTCCAGAGCGGTCCTGACCGGCTGGGCAGCGTATGCCGTCACCATGTCGAAGAGCTCCACGGGATATCCCGGCCGGAACCGTTCGTAGGCTTCCGCCACTACGCCGAAGCTCAGCGCGCGATCAGACATGCCGAGCATGGTAGTCCCGAAAACGCTCATTTCTGAGAACACGAACGGTAGCCGTCGTTACACAAAGCTACTTCGGGGCTCATCTCACGAACCTGAGCGGGGGGCCATCCGGCGAGCTTCGAGCGCATCCAAGATCAGATCCAGGCCGTAGCCGAACTCGCTGGTGTAGTCGTAGCCCGGCCGCAGGGCGTGGTCGCGGATCATCTCGGTGAGGTACGGCAACTCCTCCGCCGGCAGATGCCGGAGGATGCCGCCGGCCACTTCCTCGACATCGTCCGGCGTCGTCACCGGCAGGTTCGCCTCCTGCAAGACGAACCCGGAGACGTAGCTGTCGATGAGCGAGACGGCGTGCGCGGCCATCGGCAGCGTGAACCCCGCCTCCCGGAGGACGCCCAGGACGGCGTCGTGGTGGCGCAGCGTCGCCGGTCCCGGATCGCGACGGGAGTCCATGAGGCCGAGAGCCCAGCTGTGCTGCGACAGGACCACGCGTGCGGAGAAGGCACGCGTACGGATCGCATCACGCCAATCATCACATTCAGCACCGGGTAGCTTGATCGCCGCGAAGACCATGTCGACCACGCCGTCGAGGATCGCGTCTTTGTTCGGCACGTGGTGGTAGAGCGACATCGCCTCCACGCCCAGTTCCTGCGCCACCCGGCGCATCGTGATCGCCTCCACGCCGCCGCGATCCGCGACCCGGATCGCGGCTTCCAGCACGAGGCCTCTGCTGAGCGGTTGTGGTGGTGGCACGACGGCTCCGGGGTGTGGGCGGGTTGACAGCCTTACGAGCGTAAGCCAACCTTACACCCGTAAGTAGCCTTACTGGTGTAAGGCTCTCTAGGTTCGCGTCAGCCAGGGTTCAGCCGACACCTGACCTGTGACGCGCCCCGCCGGGGCGAGAGAAGGAGATTTCGATGCCGATGCCGAGGTGGTGGGGGCACGTGAACAAGAGGGTGTTCAACCCCCGCGCGATAACCGGCGGGAGATGGCCGGTGCTGATTCACATCGGTCGCACTTCTGGCGCTACGTACCGCACGCCGCTCGATGCGCATCCCGTCGACGGCGGTTACCTGTTCGTTCTGGTGTACGGATCGCGCTCCGATTGGGTGCAGAACGTCCTGGCGGCCAGAGGTGCGCGACTCCGGGTCGACGGGAGAGAGGTGGAACTCGCCGCCCCACGCCTTGTCGGGAAGAACGAGGCGTTCCAGGCCCTCCCCGATGAGGTGGCACGCCCACCGAAGCTGCTCCGCATCACCGAGTTCCTCCGCATGGACCTGTTCACAGGCTGACCCTGGCCGCCGCCCCGGCAGTCCCCGTCTTGCGCGCCGGGGAGCCTGAACCTCGCCGATCCGGCGCCGACACACTCCGCCACCACGGTAATTACAGGACAAGCATCGTGCATACAAACAGGCGGGCAACCGCAATTGCGGGCACACTGGTCATCGTCGGCATGATCGCCGGTGCGCTGAGCATCGTTCCCGCTCTTGAGGAGCCACGCCATCTCGCTCTCATTTCCGCACACGAGAGCCAGGTCATCGTCGGCGCAGTTGCTCAGTCCATCATGATCCCCGCCTATGTCGGGTTCGCGCTGTACCTTTATCCGACATTGAAGGCGGAGAACGAAGCGCTCAGTCTGGGTTTTCTCGGGTTCAGGCTGATCGCAGCGACGTTCCACTTCATAGGCGTGATTATCCTGCCCTTGTTTCTTGTGCTGGGCAATGAATTCACCCAAGCCGGCGCTTCGGACGAATCTCGCCTCGAAATCTTGGGCGAGTTGCTGGGGACAGCGCGCGACTTGGTCAATCACGTCGCATTGATCATCTCACTGAGCCTCGGAGATCTCCTGTTGTTCCGCATTCTATGGCGGTCGAGATCCGTCCCTCGATGGCTGTCCGTGTGGGGACTTCTGGGAATCGGAGCAGCTGTATCGGCGAGCTTCCTGGTGCTGCTTCGCCTAACTGACGTGGTCACGCCACTCTACCTGGCCATGAATGCGCCACTGGGCCTGCAGAGCCTTGTCTTCGCCGTATGGCTGATGACAAGAGGCTTCGCTACGAACGCATCGACCACGGCCCACCAGCCCGGCGTCCGGCGCGGCTGACGCGCAGGCCGCCTTGGAACAGCTGCCCGGCTGCCGACGCTCCGCGAAAGGCGGGGCCACATCCCTGACAGGGGCGGGGGCGAACGTCGGCGGTTACGGCTGCGGCGCAGGATCCGGCTGACGGCGGCCAGGCCGGGCCAGGCCGCTCGCACACCCGCCCGGACGCGGTGGCCGCCGACAATGCCTACTCCTCCCGCGGCAACCGCGCCTACCTGCGCCGACGCCGCATCAAAGCCGTCATCCCGGGGAAGACCGACCAGGCAGCCAACCGCGAAAACCTCGGCTCTCGCGGCGGACGCCCGATCAGCCACGACCTGGATCTCTACAAACAGCGCAACACAGCGGAACGCTGCATCAACCGGATCAAGGAGTGGCGCGGACTGGCTTCCGCTTCGACAAGACCCCCGGCAGCTACCTCGCCGGCCTTCACCCATGCGGAACGATCTTGTGGATCCGAAGCCTTCAACCCATCTGAAGATCCGAAGTCCGTCCAGGCCCTGGAGGCCACGACCCAACCGGACACAAGTCATATCCAAGAGGTGTTGCCTAGCATCTCCCTCGACGCCAGACCGGGAGCGTCCAGACATCGAGATGCGTATGCAATATGCACCTCAGTTCTTCCCGGCTTTCCACGGCGAAGTACCAAGGAATTTCTCATGCAGATCGGATATACAGTCCCGCAGTACGGCGCCTTCGCCGACCCGGATTTCATCCGGCAGGCCAGCGCGGATCTGGAGGCCATGGGCTACAGCAGCCTGTGGGTGGGGGATCGAATCATGCTGCCGCTCGCACCCAGCGATCCCTACCCGGGAGGAAACGGCGAGATCCCCCCGGCCTTCGCGACGTTCTTCGACCCGCTGACCGCGTTGACGCTGGCCGCCGTCAGCACTCGGAAGGTCCGGCTGGGAACCAGCACGCTCAACGCGCTGTGGCAACCGCCGGTCCTGCTCGCCCGCATGCTGACCTCACTCGACCTGCTCAGCCACGGACGGCTGGACGTCGGCATCGGTCTCGGCTGGCTGCGTGACGAATACACCGCGACCGGGGTGCCCTGGCAGGGGAGGGGAAACCGGCTCGAAGAAACGCTCGACCTGATGGAGGCCGTCTGGAGCAGTGAGGTGGTCGAGCACAAGGGCACGCTCTGGACCGTGCCGCCGTCGCACATCGATCTCAAGCCCTTCCAGCGGCCGCGCCCCCCGATCCTGCTCGCCGGTTACACACCCTCGGCTCTGGAGAGGATCGGCAGGCGAGCCGACGGCTGGCTGAGCGCGGCGATACCCATGCCCTATCTGACCTCCCTGTGGGATATGGCGCTGCAGACCGCGGCACGCGCCGACCGGGACCCGTCGGCCCTGCGAATGGTGGTGCGCGTCAATCCGCAGATCACCGATTCTCCCGCGCCCGACGACCAGGTGCCGCATGTCGGAACCGTGCAGCAGATCGGTGACTACCTGCTGACCCTCGCCCAGGCCGGTGCCCACGAGGCGTTCGTCGACCTGCAGACGACGACATCCTCGCGCGCTCAGTTCCTGGACGTCGCGCATGAGCTCATCACCAGGCTGCAGGCCGGCTGAGCTCATCACCAAGCTGCACGCCGGCTGAGCTCGCGCACCCAGCCCACGCTCGGCACCGTGACACCGCAGGCGCATCCGCCCACCGGCGCTGTCCCCCCTCGTCAGGCCGTTACGCATGCGATGCGCGGTGTCGCGGGGCGCGTCCTCCCCAGGCCCGTCAGGAGTCCAGCTGGACTCCCGGCCCGGGGTGGCAGCTCGGCCAAGCATCGGCTGAGGGACCGCGTTCTGCAGAAGGCGATCAGAACACCATCGCGAGCAGGTCGGCGAACAGCTCCTGTTCGTCGATCTCGAGCCCGCGGTTCGTGAACCACGTGGCCATGTTGTGGCAGTCGCGCATCAGGAAGTCCATGCCCTTCGGGTTGCCCACGATGTCGACGACCTGAGGCAGGTCGATCATCACGATCCGCTCGGCCTGCGCGAGGACGTTGTACGGCGAGAGGTCGCCGTGCGCGAGCCCCGCGCGGGCCAGTTCACGCATGCCGTTGCGGAGCTGCTCGAAGTACACACCGAGCAGCTCCTTCGACGGCCGGACCTGGGCGAGCCGGGGCGCGGCACCGCCCTCGCCGTCGTCGATGAACTCCATCAGCAGCTCGGTGCCGTCCACCTGCACGGGATACGGCACCGGGACGCCGGACTTCCACAACCGGTTGAGGGCGTCCCATTCGGCGTACGCCCACTGACCGGCCGCGACACTGCGGCCGTGCGAGGTCTTCTTCGCCATCGCCCGGCTGTCGCGGCTGTTGCGAGTACGGCGGCCTTCGACGTACGACGTACGACGGTGGAAGGACCGGTGTTCTTCGGTGCGGTACCGTTTCGCGGCCAGCAGCGAGGACTTCGCCGGGTTGTCGCCGATGGCTTCGACGGCCCGTTCGAGCAGGAAGACGTCGGCTTCCTTACCGGTTTTGAGGACGCCGAGCTCAGTATCGATCGCAGCCTGTTCCGTGACGACCCACGAGGGGCGTGGTTCCGGGCCGCGAGAACCGCGCTCGACCTCCAGCCAGGTAGACCACCGCTGATTCGGGCCCAGCTTCTCGTCGACCGAATGGAACTCGAAGACGAAGGCATCGGCCGGATCTGATTGAGACTCGTCACCGGTGAAATCGGACGAGCGGGAGTCGAGGTCGGAGTAGGAATCAGAGAGTTCGTACTCGGAAAACAACGGGTGTGCTCCTGAACAAAGAGGTGGGACTGATGCGGACATGCCGCAGCACAGTGATGGCCATCCGTCAGCCCTCCTTAGTCCAGGCAGCGCTCGCCGCCGCTCGATCAACCCAGCATGCCCGCCCGTTCCGGACCCCGCAACGTATTTAAGCCCTCCGCTCCCGAAGCTGCCCCAGCCCCAGAGTAGGAATTGATCTTAGGTACGGGTCCGGCCGAGATACGGCCAAAGGCGGCTATGAGCCGATCATGTTCGTAATCTCGGCCGGACCCGAATGGACGGCGAGCAACCCGGCATGCGGTTCCCGCACCACGTCACCGGTCGTTTCCGGCCGTGGTGTCCGCCAGGTGGAACCACACCGCGTTGCCCGCCTCGGCGTCATGGTGAACACCCCAGCGAGTTGAGAGCAGCTCGACCATCAGCAGGCCCCGCCCGCCATCACCGTCGAGCGTCGCCGCCCGCACGAAGGGAAGGCTCCCGGCCGAGCCATCGTCGATCACCTCGACATGGACCACATCGGCGCCATGACCGCCATGACCGCCGTGGCCTTCCTGGTCGCCGTAGCCACCGTGGCCACCCGACATGGCTACGCACACCGTCACCGACCCGTACGGCCGACGGCCCGAGTCGGAGTGCACGACCGCGTTGGTGACCAGCTCGCTGAGCAGGAGGAGCACATCGTCGAGGGTGGAGGCGGCGATCCTGCCCGACAGCAGGTCGCGGGCCCACTGGCGGGCGGTGGGGACCGAGGCTGGGGTGCCGGGGAAGTCGGCGTGGCCGAGCGGACGCAGTACGGCCCAGCGCGGCGAGGCCGTACGGTGCCGCTCATAGCGGCAGGCGGGATCCGGGACCGAGGACGGGGCCGGGGGCCTCATGCGGCGGCCGCCATGGCGATGACGTCGGCGGCGTTGTCGGCCTCGGCCCACACCCACGAACCCGGCATCCAGATCCGCACCCACCAAGGTCGCCAGATGAACACCCACTCTCGCGCCCGGCGGATCACCACCACCCGGATCCGCGTCCTGCCCATCGAGACGACCTCCAGCACTGGCTGACCGGCCACCGGCAGCACGAGGGTGCTCCCCACCCCGATCCGGTACAGATCCCGCCCCAACCGCACCAAATGCTCGAATTACTCCAGCGGATCGCACACATTCATAAAGCCCACCTCCTGGCGAAAAGCTGCTCCTTGGAGTGCGTTCAAGCGCCATGATGTACTCGCACAGCCAAACTCGCAATGCCAATGTTTGACTGTCTCCAATTAGAGTCAAATGTCCATTTAGACCAAATTTTCGCTGATCGCACCGGATACAAGGAGAAAGCCATGATCGGCAGGCAGAGTCCAACCGTCCGCCGCCGTCGCTTGTCGGCAGAATTGCGGCGTTTGCGAGAATCGGCGAACATGACTGCAGACGCGGTGGCCGAACAATTGGAATGGTCGCGCGGCAAACTCAGCCGAATCGAGAATGCTCAGTGGCAGCGACCGAACCCGCGCGATGTCCGCGATCTGCTTGACGTCTACGGCGTCACCGACCAGGGTCAGCGCGAGGCGATGATCGCCTTGGCGCGGGAGTCTCGGCAACGAGGCTGGTGGACCGCCTACCGGGACATCCTGGCCGGTAGTTACGTCGACCTGGAGGCAGAGGCATCGGCCATCTCCACCTTCGAACCCCTTGTGATCCCCGGCTTGCTGCAGACTCCCGCCTACGCGGCCGAGATCACCCGTGCCGCGCTGGTACACGATCCCGCCGAAGTCGAACGACGTGTCGCGTTGAGAATGGAGCGACAGCGACTTCTGGCGCAGGCGGACCCTCCGCGTCTTTGGGCTGTCATCGACGAGGCTGCCCTGATTCGCCCTTTGAGCTCACCGCTCATCGCCCGCGAACAACTCCAACGACTCATCGACACCGAGCCTCTGGAGCACGTCACCATCCAGATCCTTCCGCTCGCCGCCGGTCTTCACGCGGGGATGCCAGGCCAGTTCGTCATCATGGAGTTCGCCAAGGACCCGCGAATCGTTTACGTGGAGACCGGCACAGATGGCCTATATCTGGAGAAGCCAGAAGAGCTTGCCCGTTATACGCTGGTTTTCCAACACCTATGCGCGACTGCCCTTGCTCCGAACGCATCCCTCGCCTACATATCCGACATGATCGACAAACTGAAGTGAGGCCCCACCCCCATGGACTTCTCCCAGGCGACCTGGCGGAAGAGCTCACGTAGCCAAGGAACGACCGACAACTGTGTCGAGATCGCCTTCACGTCAGACCTGATCGGCGTCCGGGACAGCAAAGACCGTCACGGCCCGATCCTGGCCTTCTCCCCCGACGGCTGGCAGGGTTTCATCGACGGGATCAAGAACGGGGAGTTCAACGAACTGATGTAGCCCAAGCCCCACGGGCGGCCAGTACTCGACATGGAGAACCGCCCTGCTCCACCAGAACGGCGTTCCATGCGGCTGAGCTTGAACCTTAGCGACCGAACAGGACAGAAATAGAGGTACGAAATGGCGGAGAAGCTCGCCGCGAACCTGTCCCTCGCGGAGTGGCGCAAGAGCAGTCATAGCGGCAACGGCGGTGCCGACTGCGTCGAGGTGGCCGACAACCTTCCCGGAGTCGTGGCGGTCCGGGACAGTAAGGATCCTCATGGACCGGTGCTGTCCTTCTCCCCCGACGGCTGGCGAGGGTTCGTCGGCGGGATCAAGGGTGGAGAGTTCGACGGGCTCGGGTAAGTGCGGAGTGTCAGGTGCCACCCACCTGCTGCTGTCACGGGCGCCCGTGGCCACGGTGTTCCTAGCGCCTCGGTGTCCACCGGTTTCATCTCCTCAATGATCGATTAGCACCTCCTGCTTTTCGAAGGAGAAACGTGACCCCCCACACCGCAGACCCGACTCCCATCGCATGGCGTAAGAGCAGCTACAGCACCGACGGCGGCAACTGTGTCGAAGTCGCGTATACGGATGACCGCTACCTTGTCCGTGATTCGAAGGACCCCGACGGTCCTGTGCTGGCCTTCTCCCCCACGAGCTGGCGAGGCTTCGTCAGCGGGATCAGGGACGGGGAGTTCGATGAGGTGGGGTGAGGCGCGGGGGACGGCCGCTTGCCCTGCCCTATGACGTTCGCTGTCGCCGGGCGCGGTGTTCCGGGCGAGTAGGGAAACCGGCCGGTGGGGTCAGGAAGGCTCTGGGGCGGGGAGGCGGGCGGCGCGGGATTCCAGGTAGCGGCGTTCGGTGAGGCTGGCGGTGGTGCGGGCGGCGAGTTCGTAGTTCTCCCGGGCGGCCCGCGGGTCGCCCGCCTTCTCCAGCAGGTGAGCCCGTACCGCGTGCAGCCGGTGGTGCTCCGCCATCCGGACGTCACCGTCCAGGGTGGCCAGCAGGTCGAGTCCGGCGCGCGGCCCCTTGATCTCGGCGAGCGCGACCGCGCGGTTGAGGGTGACCATCGGGTTGGGGGCGATGCGTTCGAGGATCTTGTACAGCGCGTGCACCTGATGCCAGTCGGTGTCCTCGGCCTTCCCGGCCTCGGCGTGGACCGCGGCGATGGCGGCCTGGAGCTGGTAGGGGCCGATGGGTGAGTGGGCCATCGCCGTACTGATCAGGGTGATGCCCTCGGCGATCAGGTCGGCGTCCCAGCGGGTCCGGTCCTGTTCGGCCAGCGGGACCAAGTCGCCGCCGGGGGTGGTCCTCGTGTGGCGGCGGGAGTCGGTCAGCAGCATGAGGGCGAGCAGTCCGGTCACCTCGCCGTCGTCGGGAAGCTGCCGGTGGAGCATGCGGGTCAGGCGGATGGCCTCGTGGGAGAGGCCGGTGCGGTGCAGGTCGCTGCCCGACGAGGCGGTGTAGCCCTCGTTGAAGATCAGATACAGCACGTGCAGGACGACCCGCAGGCGCTCCTCCCGCTCCTGGGGCTCCGGAAGGCCGAACTGGCTGCCCGCGGCCTTGATGCGCTGTTTGGCCCGGCTGATGCGCGCGGCCATGGTGCCCTCCGGCACGAGGAAGGCGTGGGCGATCTCGGCGGTGGTCAGGCCGCCGACGGCGCGCAGGGTGAGCGCGGTCTGGGAGGCCGGGGTCAGCACCGGGTGACAGCACAGGAACAGCAGGATCAGCGTGTCGTCGGTGTCCGGCACGTCGTCACCGGCCTCGCCCCTGAGCTCCGGCGCCTGCGCGACCGCGGTGCTCTCCCGCGCCTTGCGCGCGTGGTCGCTGCGCATCTGGTCGATCAGCCGCCGGGAGGCGGCGGTGATCAACCAGGCGCGGGGGCTGTCCGGCAGGCCGTCGACCGGCCAGCCGACGGCCGCGGCGAGGACGGCCTCCTGCACGGCGTCCTCGCACTCCTCGAACTGCCCGTGGCGGCGGACGAGCACCCCGAGGACCTGCGGCGCCAGCTCGCGCAGCAGGTCCTCGGTCACGGGATCGGTCCTCATATCTCCAGTTGTCCGGAGGAGAACATGACCGGCCGCACCTCGATGCCCATGCCCTCGACCTTGGCGTCGGGGATCAGAGCGGCGAGCTCGATGGCGCGTTCCTTGCTCTCGCAGTCGACCATGTAGAAGCCTCCGACGTACTCCTTGGCCTCAAGGTACGGCCCGTCGGTGACGGCCGGCTGACCGCCCCGGACTCGCACCACGGCGCTCTGCGACGGATCGGCCAGGGCCTGCGTCACGATCATTTCACCGGACTTGGTGATCGTGTCGATGAACGCACCATGCCCGTCCATGATCTCCTGGCGCTCCTCCTCGGTCAGCGTGTCCCACACGACCGGGTTCATGTGCATGATCAGCAGGAACTTCATCTCTACTCCTCGGCATACTCTCCGAACCCCCGTCGGGCTCTTCGACCGGGTGGTCGGAGCCGACGGCTCCGTCTTGACATCCGCCGGGCGGAGTTCGCGGGATTTTTTCGAGTCGCACTCTCGCACGGGTTCCCCGCGTGGGAGTCGCACTCTCGCACGGGTTCCCCGCGCGGGGGGAACCACACGGGTGAAACCGCGTGGCTCCGCGGTACGGCCGGGGATTCGGAGGGTTCAGGAGGTCTGTCGCGCCCGTTCCAGGTAGGCGACCAGGGCGGTCATCCGGTCGGCGGGCCAGGGCAGGTTCCGGCTGAGTTCGGCGCTGTTGTCCTGCCACATCCGCTGGGCCGCGGCCCGGGTTCCCCCGCTCCGCTCACCGGCCGGGTGGAAGGCGGCGCCCAGGGCGTCCCAGCGGGAGAGCAGATCCCGCACCCGCGGATCGTCGACGGGGGTGTCGGCCCGCACGTGGTGCAGCAGTTCCTCGACCAGGGCGGTCCATCGCGTCCTGGCCTCCTCGACTGCCTCGGGGCCGAGCGCGGCCCTGCGCTCGGCCAGTTGTTCCCGCTGCTCCGGGGTGAAATAGGTCTCGAACACCGACATCATCTCCAGGGTCGTCATGAACTGGTCCGGACCTGGCATCGAGGCGTCGTCGAGCTGCCGCAGCAGCCCGTGGATCCGGCGTTCGAGCCGGTGGATCCGTCCGGCCTGGTCCTCCAGGTCGCGCAGCTGGGCGGTCAGCAGCTCGCGCATCGTCACCAGGTCGTCCGCCGAGCCCGCGAGCGCGTCCGCGATCTCCTCCAGCGACAGCCCGAGCGCGCGCAGTGCCCGCACGCGGTACAGCCGCCGCAGGTCGCGCTCGGTGTAGCGGCGGTGCCCCGACACGGTGCGCTCACTCGCCGGAAGCAGGCCGATCTCGTCGTAGTGGCGCAGCGCGCGCACGGTCAGCCCGCTGGCCCGCGCCAGCTCCCCGATGCTCCACCGGCGTGCGGCGGCGTCCTTCCCGGTCACGTCGGCAACGCTAGAACCTCCCGCTGCGGGAGGTTCAAGCCCCTGACGCGAACCGTCCGCCCGTGGGGCGACGGTCCGGGAACGGACACGTCCGGGAACGGACACGTCCGGCTATGGACATTTCCCGGCCGGTCCGCGCACCCTACGGATGGCATCTCCGCCAGCCGTACCGATTGGAGTTTCGATGCGCCGTCTGCTGTCCGTTCTCGGGATCGCCGCCTTGCTCGTCCTTCCGGCCCTGCCCGCGAACGCCACCTCCATCCCCCGTCTCCCGCAGGTGGCCTCCGCCCACTGACCGCGCGGGCCGCTGTCTTCCGGGCTCCGTTCACCGGAGCCGCGCCACCGGGGAGGGCCGTGCCGTCTCCGAGTTCCTCCTCGTGGTGCGCGGGTTCGACATCGCGTGGTTCTTCGCCTGCCCGGGATGCCTCGTGTAGTCGATCTCCGCTGTTTTTCCGCCGTGCCGGATGTCAAGAACGCCGATGCCGCTCCGACCTCGTCCTGGAGTCAACAACACAGGAGGGTGAACATGAGCATTCCGCGCATCGGGGTCAACCTGCCGAACGTCGGTCCCCACGCGGGCCCCGAGGCCATCGTGACCATGGCCCAGGCCGCTGAGCGGCTCGGCTTCCACAGCGTCTCGGCGTCGGAACGGCTGCTGCTCCCCGCCGGGCCCGGCTGGCGGAACGAGATGGGACTGCCCGAGTCGTACGTCTGGGACACGCTGGAGACGCTGACCTGGGCGGCCGCGCACACCCGACGGGTCCGCCTGGGCACCGGGATCGTCAACGCGCTGTTCCAGCCGCCGATCGTGCTGGCCCGGCGGCTGGCCACGATCGACCGGCTGTCGGGCGGGCGGCTGGACGTCGGGCTCGGACAGGGATGGCTGCCCGAGGAGTTCACCGCCGTGGGCGTTCCGCTGACGCGCAGGGGGGCGGGGTTCGAGGAGTACGTGGCCGCGCTGCGCGCGTGCTGGGGACCCGACCCGGTCGAGCACCTCGGCACTCACTACCACATCCCCATGTCGACGGTCGGTCCGAAGCCGGTCAACGGGCTGCCGGTGTACATCGGCGCCCTGGCCCGGCCCGCGGTGGAGCGGGCGGCCCGGATCGGCGACGGCCTCATCGGCGCGGTGAGGGACTGGCAGACCAGCGCGACCGAGATCGAGTGGTACCGGCAGGCGGGCGGTACCGGTCCCGTCATCCTGCGGATCGGCCACCCCTACGAGGGGCCGGACACCGCGGCGGAGGCGTTCGTCCCGTCCGCGCTGGCGGACCTGGAGTCGGCCGCCAAGGTCGGGGCCGACGAGCTCCAGTTCGAGCTGAACCTCGCCGAGATCCCTCCCGCCCGCCAGGTCACCCTGTTCGAGGCCCTGGCGTCGAGCCTCGCCTAGTACTCCAGTGACGTTCCGGGAGCATGGTTGGAGTCTGCGCCGGTAGTGGCATTGCCGGGCTTGTGCCTGGTGGCTGCGACGCCGTTGTGACCGGCGCAAGACTTCATCGATGCGCTGGGGCGACGTGAACAGGAAGCTCGGCCGGCAGTCGGCGAATCTCAGGCGCGGTCAACCGAATCCCCGCGTCCCCACTCTCGGCTTGGTCAGCGGCCAGGACAGACCAAAAGGCCAGGGCGAGCGTGGCCAACGTGATATGGCGGTGCCAGCCGGTCCAACTGCGCACCTGATACTGGTCGAGCTCGTCCTGTCCTTTGGCTGCCTGGAAGGACTCCTCGATCGTCCTGCGGATCCCCGCGATGCGCGCCAGCATCACCGATGACATCGGTTCGGATGTACAGCAGCGAAAAAACGCCAGCACACATCCCATCCGGCGCTCGTGCGGCAGCACACGCAGGTGCAGGTATCGCCCGTAGACCTCTCATCGTCGGCCCCCATCCTGTACCGACTCCAACGTCCAGCGCCGCAGAGATCATCGGTGCCACCAATCCGACTAATACGCCCGTGCCGTACGGCGCGGCTCGACCCGGCCGAACCAGGACGCGATTCGAGCCATGATCATCTCGAAGATGACCTGCCAAAACATCACTGGAGTACGGGTGAGCGCATAGTGCATGAACTGCGCATATGGCAAGTAAAAGATGACACCTACGAGCAATGGACAATCTTCGCCCGGATCGCTCCCCGCCATCTTTACGCCTACCCCGAACTGGCCCGATCGACGACATACCATCATCCTCATACCCGCCTATCGGCAGGCGCGCGGGCCTCACGAAGGCAAAGGTCGTACTGGATATGTTATCCAACGAGCAATCGAGGAAGACGATTAAGTCTCCTCTTCACCCTCGACGCTTCCCTTATCGTGGGGTCAGCACCGACAAGGCGGATAAAGAAGACATCTAGCACCAGAGTCACCGAATCTCCACGCAAGGCTTCCTCCGCCTATCATATGTTCCCAATCCAACTCTGGTCACCGACAGGAACATCTTGTTGCACGACGTGTTCACAATCGGGAACACGCTTAACGCAGTCGCCAAGCGACTAGAGGCCGACAGAGCCCACAGCGTTTACGGACTCACACTTCCCGCGCAGCAGTGGTACATCTAGCAGCACACGCCGCTCTCCACCCAAATCAAACCGAACCATCTTCCGATCGAACACTTAAGGCAATAAGTGGCAGCAATTTTCGCCAAACCTTAATTAATCCAACACCAAGCAGCCAATGCAATGCCAAATCAGCTTGGGTGATAAAAATTCTTGAAAAAGAGCGAAGGCACCTGTTAGCTTAACTGCGGGCGGGATGGTTGGGACGCCCCCGCCCGCAGCACATCTATCGATGTAATAGAAGGGTACCGCATGCGCTTCCGCTCTCAACTATCCATCCTCGCACTCACAGTCGTCTGCGCTTTAAGCCAACTGGCGGGCACGGCCGCCGCATCCACTAACCCCGACCCTCAACAGGGTGCGCAGCCTGCCATCATGACCCCCCTAAGCCCCGAACAAGCTGCCATACTCACCGCACCTGCCGGCCCCCGATGGGTGGAAAACCCGGCCCTTCCGGTAGAAATCGAGCTCAAAGCCGCCTCCAACGACACCACCAACGCCGCACCAACCTGCCCGCTCGGCGACTACTGCGTGTACTACGAAACCTATCGAAACGGCGGCGGGCGGGGACTGAACGGCGACATAGCGGTGTGGAGCAGTTCGTTGAACGACCAGGACGAATCATCCTGGAACAACGGCCTCTCAGGAAAGGGCGTAACGTTGTACCAGAACGCCAACTATCGCTCCCCCCTTGGATGCCTCCCCAAAGGACAGTACTGGAATGTTCACAGCCCGATGCACACCGGCAGCTCCAACCGATGGATCGGCTGCTGATGACCACCGAAGCAGACTGACGTAAAACTCAGTAAGAGCGCGGACGGCACAGTAATCCACTGTTACTGTCCGCGCTCCCCTCTGGTCCTGAGAGGAATTTAACTTGATCGACGTTTCGCGACCTCTCCGCACCGCCCTGTCGATGACCTTGGTCACGTCCATATGCGTGGCATGCAGCAGCACACCCCCAGCACACCAAAGCACCGCCCCTGTCACCGTACCTCAAGTCCGAGACTGGCGATGGTTGAACTTCAGGGATCCGAACGAACAACGTGCCCTATTGATCGCAGATCAGTTGCTTACCTCCGAGTGCATGAAAAGGAAGGGGTTTAAGTACCGCCCCAACATCCCGCCCCGGAAAACAACGCCCGAATATCCAGCCATTGACGGCGACGACGTCTCCGCCCGCAGGCATCGCGGATATGACCCCGATCCCCGCCTGTCGCAGGAACAGGACAAAGATCCCAACGTCGCCTATATTGCCAAAATGCCCGAACCGGAACAGAGGAAATACGCGAACACCCTGACAGGCAATGGCGATCTTGACCTGAAAGTCAAGTTTGCCAACGGCGACGAAGTAGCGGCGGACTCGGACGGCTGTTCGGCGGAGGCCTCGGTAAAGCTGTATGGCGATCAGCGACAACTTCTAAGTGTGCAGGTGCTGGCAATCAACGTGGACGCGGAAGCCATGTCACGCGCCCGCAAGGATCCCGCCTACCTCGCCAAAGTCAGCGAGTGGAGCGCATGCATGACCCAGGGAGGAATGAAGTACAAGACGCCGGACGAAGCGGTTGACAGCGCCCTGCGACAGCAGCAGGGTGAAAGCACCACCACTGCCCGCAGGCGAGAGATTTCCATCGCGGCCGCAGACGCAACATGCGACAAAAAGGTAGGACTGTCCGAAACCGAGCGCAGACTGACCGGCGCTTATATCGAGAAAGTCGCCCATGAGCGCAGCGCAGAAATTTCCACTTTCACCCGGATGAGAGATCGGGCACTAAAGATAGCTGCCAGCTTAATGCAAGAAAACAAAATAAAATGATACTCAAAGCGCCTCGACGACTAGCGCTAAGCCATGATCCGTGATCACAGTTTGGCTTGCGCCGAATACGGTGACGTCTGAGGATCTGCAGTTTTGAGCGGTAGGGATGGATGGATTGCTCGCGCGGGTTGCGGTCCGGCTCGGGAGGGTAAAACCGCGTTGGCAGGCACGGGCGTATCCGGTCGGACTGCTGGCGTCGGTGGAACATTAGAACAGCCAGCAACCGGCGTAGGCCGCAGGTGATTACCAGCCTCATCGGATGCGGCGATTGCTGGACAACGCGTGATGGGATCATCAGGGGTCCGCGTTGACCTGCATGATTACGTGATCGAACAGCTTGGGAACCCGGATGGTGTGCTGATCGTGGATGAGACCGGGTTCATCAAGAAAGGCAGCCGATCGGCCGGGGTGATGACGTGTCTGCCGACCGTACCGTTGGGAGCTCCGATGCGCCGTCCGCTGTCCGTTCTCGGGATCGTCGCCTTGCTCGCCCTTCCGGCCCTGCCCACGCACACCACCTCCATACCTCGGCTCCCGCAGGTGGCCGCCGCTCAGTGAGTACGGCACGGTGACCGGCCGGGGATCCGGTGGTCCGATGGAAGATCAGCGTGGCACCTTCCGTGACGGGGCGTGATCGACATAATTAGATGAAAAGCCAGGTCAACGCGGGTTTCTGGATTTCCTCACCTGACTCCTCCGGTGCTGGCCCTCATCGTCGCCGGCGTTCACAGTACGGCGAGAACACACCGCCGCCGTCGGGCACCCGTCCGGTAGGAGAGACACATGCGTTCGATCGTAGGGATGGGAGTGGCCGCCGCCCTCGCCGTGGCCCCCGGCACCTCGACCGAGATCCACCGGGTGGCCTTCACGGGCGTCGCGCGGTCCGGAGGGGTCGCGCCGTCGCCGAGTTCGTCCCCGAGTCCGTCGCCGTCACCGAGTTCGTCATCGAGCAAACCGCTGACCGCCAGCAACATCCCTCCGGAGTGGAAGAACGTCACCACGCTGCGTGTCTCACCGGGGAGTCTCCGCCAGCGCAGCGAGGTCCGGCTGTTCGTGCACTGTCCCACCAACTCCAACCACGCGACCGTCGGCTCGACCGCGTTCAACCTCAAGGGCTCAAGGCGCCTGTACCGGGAGGTGGGGTTGGGCCTCAGCCAGAGGGGCATCGGCATCGGCGCCGTCGTGATCTCCTACTACGCGCTCCTGGGAATCCACGAGGTCCATCTGCGGTGCGTGCAGGTCAAGATCAGCCACAAGACCCGCCTCAGGAGGATCCGCGTACTCAGCAGCCTCTCCGTTCCCCTCCTCGTGCGCAGGTTCGACATCAGGCAGTTCTTCCCCTGCGATGAGTATGGGTGCAGCGGATCATGGGCCTGGACGAGCGAGCACAAGAAGGGGAAAGACCCCAAGAAGACGAGCTGAGGGGCGGGGACACTCGCGTGGGGAGCCGCCCCGGCTCGTGTGCCGGGGCGGCCCTTTCCCCGCCGGCCGCTGCCCGCCCGGCCGTACGGCACGGCGGGCGACACGGAGAACGCAGAGAACGCAGAGAGACGCGGAGAGACGGCCCGTCAGAGCGCGGGGTCGGCGGCCTTGCCGTTGGCCTCGGGAACGGCGGGGGCGGTCACCGAGGGCGGGGTGGCGCCGCTCAGGAGGGAGCGGGCGAGGCCGAGACCGGTTCCGCCGAGGGTGAGGGCCTTGGCGAGCATCTCCTCGATGCCCTGGGCACCGTTCAACACGACCATGTGATCCACGTTGCCGAACGCCTTCGCGCCCGCCTCGACGATCTGCGGCCAGTTCTCGGCGAGCTGCTGGGCGATGACCGCCTCCTGGTTCTCGGCGAGGGCCTGGGAACGGGCCCGGATCGCCTCGGCGTCGGCCAGGCCCTTCGCCTTGGCGGCCTCGGCCTCCGCGAGACCCTGTGCCCTGGCCGCCTCGGCGGCGGCCAGTCCTCGGGCCTTGGCGGCCTCGGCCTCACCGAGACCGGTGGCCTTGGTCGCCTCGGCGGCGGCGATGCCGCGCAGCCGTACGGACTCCGCCTCGGCCGCGGCGGCCTGCTTGACCTGGGAGGCCTGGGCGGCGGCGCGCAGCTCGGTCTCGCGGGCCTCCGCCTCGGCCTGGGCGATGCGGGCGTCACGCTCGGCCTGGGACAGCGTCACGGTCTCGTACGCCTTGGCGTCGGCGGGCTTGCGGACCTGGGATTGCAGGCGCTGCTCGGCGAGTTGCGCCTCCAGCTCGGCGGCCCGGGTCTCCTGGACCACGACCTCCTGGCGGGCCGATGCCTCCGAGAGCGGGCCCGCCTGGCGGGACCTGGCCTGGGCCTCGTCGATCTCGGCCTGGTAGGAGGCTTGCTTGATCTGGGCGTCGCGCCAGGCGGCGGCCTTGTTGGCGGCGGCCACCTGCTCGGCCTCGGTGGCCTCCTGGTCGCGCTGGGCCTCGGCGATGCGGGCGGAGGCGGCGATCTTGGCGGCGTGCGGCTTGCCGAGGTTGGTGATGTAGCCGGTCTCGTCGTCGATCTCCTGGATCTGCAGCGAGTCGACGATCAGGCCGAGCTTGATCATCTCATCGGCGGCGGAGGCGCGGGTCTCACCGGTCAGCCGCTCACGGTTGAGGATGAGGTCCTCGACGGTCAGGTTGCCGATGATCGAGCGCAGGTGACCGGTGAACAGCTCGTGGATGGCGCCGTTCATCGAGTCCTGCTGGTCGAGGAAGCGGCGGGCGGCGTTGGCGATGGAGTGCAGGTCGTCGCCGACCTTGTAGATCACCACGCCTTTGACGACCACCGGGATGCCCTGCTGGGTGACGCAGGAGACCTGGAGGTTGGTCGCGCGGGAGTCCAGGCGCAGGCGACGAGCGGTCTGGAAGCCCGGGAGCACGGCCGTGCCCTTGCCGGTGACGATTTTGAAGCCGAGGCTGTCGGTCTGCCCGCTCCCGCCCCGGGCGCCCAGACCGGAGATGATCAGCGCTTCGTTGGGCTCGGCGACCCGCCAGACGGCCTTGAACAGCAGGATGAGAACGACGATGGCGACGAGAACGACGCCGCCGCCGACGAGAAGCTCGGTGGGCAATGTGGCCTCCACGGAGGAGAAAGAAAAAGGGGATCAGACGAGCGCGCGGGCGACGTAGACCGTCCGGGGCGGGAAGTACTCCACGACGATGACGACCGAGCCGGTGGGGATGACGTCCTCGGGGACAGTGGGGTACGCGTAGAAGGCCTCGACGCCGCCGCGCACCTCCAGCAGCACCTCCCCGACCAGGCCGGGGCCGATCCTGCCGGTGACCCTGCCCTGTTTACCGACCACGTGAGGTTCCCCGTCCCATCGTGAAACGGATCCGCGAGCACAACGGATCCGCGATTGCGGACGCTACTCCGAGATGTTCGCTTCCACCACCTGCTGTGGCGGTACGGGGTGATAACGAACTGCCTACCGGGGTCCCCGCCCTCACCTGATCGTCCGCCCTGTACCGTCCCGTGATGACATCCCTCCCATAACGCTCTATCACTCCATAACGATCACAGAGGCGGCGGCGTTCCGAAAACCGTGGATCACTCCGAACCGGTATGGTGACCGCCCGCTACGAAAACGGCCATAACGCCATTGAATGGAAAAGCGTTGGCTACTCGTGCCCTGCGACCGATGTCACGTTGAGACCGGCGCCACCTTCACTAGAGCCCGGCCGGCCCGGCTCCCCGGTCCCCTCCCCAGGGACGTCACGAGGAGTCACAGATAGTGAGATCGAGCAACAGATCACGCACCACGGCTTTACTCGTGGCGGCACTGGGTGTGAGCGCACTGCAGGGCGCTCCACCCGCTGCCGCTGATCCGGCCCCCCACCGCGCCGCCACCGCCGGGACTGCGACCCCGGCGGTGGCGGCGGCCCCACCGACGACGCCGCGTGACTCGGCGTACGCCCCGCCCGACGCCCGCGCCCGGACCCGGGCCGTCGGCCTCGCCGACCGGGTCCTGACCGAGCGGGCCGGGAGCCTGCGCACCGGTGACGGCGACACCTTCGAACGCCCCACCACCGTCTTCGGCCCTCAGGGCCTGCAGTTCATGACCTACAAACGCCTGCACCGGGGCCTGCCGGTCTACGGCGGCGACGTGATCGTCGCCACCGACCGCGAGGGCACCGAGGTGACCACCGTCACGACCGGCCAGCGAGCACGTCTCGACGACGTCGGGACCCGGCCCGCCGTCACCGCCGAGCAGGCCCGCGCCACCGCGCGCAAGCTGCTGGGCACCGTCACCGGCCAGACCGACCCCCGCCTGGTGGTGCACGCCGCCGGTGCGCGGCCCCGCCTGACCTGGGAGACCGTCGTCACCGGCGCCTCGGCGGACGGCCCGTCGAAGCTGCACGTCTACGTCGACGCCGCCGACGGCTCGGTCGCCGACCGCTGGGACGACGTGCGCCGCGGTGTCGGTCACTCCTTCTACAACGGCGACCCCGTCTATCTCGACACCTCGGGCTCCTCCGGCTCCTACAGCCTGACCGACGCCACCCGGCCCGGCCTGAGCTGCGCGGCCCCCAACGGCACCGTCCTCACCGGTGCCGACGACGAGTGGGGCGACGGCTCGGTGCCCGACCTGGAGACCGCCTGCGCCGACGCCCTGTTCGCCGCGCAGCACGAATGGGACATGGCGCGCGACTGGCTGGGCCGCGACGGCTTCACCGGCGACGGCCGCGGCTTCCCGATCCGCGTCGGACAGAACTTCCCCAACGCCGTCTGGACCGGCGACGGGGTGTGGATCGGCCGCAACCAGAGCGGCACCAAGCAACTCACCTCCCTGGACGTGGTCGGCCACGAGTACGGCCACGCCGTCTACGAGAACACCAGCGGCGGCAACGGCAGCGGCAACGAGAGCGCCGCGCTCAACGAGTCGACCGGCGACATCCTCGGCGCCCTCACCGAGCACTACGTCAACCACCCGCCCGAGCTCGACGAGGCCGACTACCTGGTCGGCGAGGAGGTCGACTTCGGCGGCCCGGAGCCGCTCCGCAACATGTACGACCCGGCCGCCCTGGGCGGCGTGAACTGCTACACCGAGCAGACGCCCGGACAGCCGACCTACGAGGCCGCGGGCGTGCAGAACCACTGGTTCTACCTGCTGGCCGAGGGCAGCCGCCCCGTCGGCAAGCCCCAGAGCCCGGTCTGCGCGGGCGAGGGCGTGGGCGGCATGGGCATCCGCAAGGCCGGCCAGATCTACGTGACCGCCCTGAACCTCAAGACCGCGCCCTGGACCTTCGTCAAGGCCCGCCTGGCCACCGTGCAGGCCGCGCGGGCCATGTTTCCGGGATGCGCCGAGGTCCGGCAGGTCAAGGACGCCTGGGACGCGGTCGGCGTCCCCGCGACCGAGGGCGAGCCGGGCTGCCCGCCGGAGACCCAGGACTTCTCGGTGAGCCTGGACGAGTCGAACGGCGTCGTCGACCAGGGCGCCTCGGCGACGGTGCGGCTGCGCACCCAGACCGTGGGCGGCCAGGGCCAGTACGTCGACCTGACCGCGGAGGGCCTCCCCGAGGGCGCGACCGCCGCCTTCTCCCCCGGCCGCGTTTCCAGCACCGGCGACTCCACGATGACGGTCACCACCTCGGCGGCGACCCCACCGGGCACCTACACCGTCATCGCCCGCGGAACGGGGACCTCCGACCGCACGAAGGGCGTGTCCCACACGGTGAGCTACCGGCTGACCGTCACCCCCGCCTCCCCGCCGGACGCCTTCTCCCTCACCCTCGACCGGGACCAGATCAGCGTCGACCGCGAGACCACGGCCACGCTGACGCTCACCACCGCGACCACGACCGGCACCCCGCAGCAGGTCGCGCTCACGGCCGTCGGCCTGCCCGACTCGGTCTCGCTCACCTTCAACCCCGCCAAGATCACCACAGGGCAGAGCACTCGGGTGACCATCCATCCCTCGAAGCTGACGCCGTTCGTCGCCTATCCCGTCACGATCCGCGCCACCGGCGCCGTCCGCCGTACGGCCGCGCTGCGGCTGACCGTGCGCGACCCTCGTCCCGACGACTTCTCCCTGACGCTCCTGCCGCCCAAGGCCACCGTCGAGGCCGGACAGGTGATCTCGACCGCCCTCAGGACCTCGACCGTCGCGGGCGCCCCCCAGAAGGTCACCGTCACCGTCTCCGGGGCCCCGCCGGGCGCGACCGTGACGGCGAACCCCGCCTCGATCACCAGCGACGCCTACAGCGGGATCAAGGTCGTCACGTCCGCGACCACCCCGCCCGGCACCTATCCGATCACGATCACCGTCACCGGGTCGGTCACGCACTCGGCGACCTACACGCTGACCGTCACCCCGCGCACCATCCCCGCCTGGCGCCCCTACACCGCGTACGCGGTCGGCGACCAGGTCACCTACAACGGCACCACCTACCGCTGCGTGACCCGTCACACCTCCCTGCCGGGGTGGGAGCCGCCCAGGGTGCCCGCCCTGTGGGCGCCGGTCCGCCCGGGACGCTGACCACGCGTTTCTTTTCCACTGATCAATCGTTTTACTGATTACTTTCCTGCGATCAGTCACTTTTCCGCCGGCCGGGCGATAACGTCCGGCCGGCGGAAAGCATGAATAGCGCTTCACCGCACCGGGTAAAAACTTCCCGTTATCCCCGCGAGACGGCCATGTCAGGTCATCCGACTCGTGATGATCTATCTCATGACCGATCCCCGGGAGATCTCTCCTCGCAGGGCCGGGGAACTGGGTATGAATCGGCCCATCTCCCGCCGCGACTTCTTCGACGGCGTGGCGGCGGTCGCGGGAGCCGCGGCGCTGGGCTCGTTCTCCCATCGCGTCGGCGGGGACGTCCCCGGGCCGGTCGGCGCCCCGGGCACGCGGCCACCGGAGATCCTGTCCGAGACGTGCCATCCACCGGTCATGACGGGGCTGCGGGGCGACACCGCCGAGACCCTCGGCGTCCCCCACGCGCTGCGCGACAACCGCTTCTGGAGGCACGCGGGCCCGCCGGAGCCCACCGGCGAGCGGTACGACCTGGTCGTGGTCGGCGGCGGGATCAGCGGGGTCGGCGCGGCCCACCGGTGGCTGGAGAGCGCCCCGGACGCGCGGATCCTGATCCTCGACGACCACGACGATTTCGGCGGGCACGCCCGGCGCAACGAGTTCCACCCGGCGGGCCGCCGGGGGCCGCTGATCGGGTACGGCGGATCCCGGTCGATCGAGGCGCCCTCGGCGTGGACCCCGGAGGGCAGAGACCTGCTCGGCAAGCTCGGCGTCCGGGTCCGCGAACTCGGCGGCCGTCTCGACCGGGGGCTCTACGCCGGTCTCGGAATGCACGAGGGCGTCTTCTGCGACCGGGAGACCTTCGGCTCCGACAGGCTCGTCGTCCCGCTCCCCGGCGGCGGGGACGCGCGGTGGATCGCCGAGCTGCCCGTCGCCGAGCAGGCCAGGAAGGACCTGCTCATGCTCTACGGGAGCCCGCCCGACTGGTTCCCCGGCCTGTCCGACGGGGAGAAGAAGGGACGACTGGCCGGGATGACCTACGCGGGCTTCCTCAGGGACGTCTGCCGGGTCCACCCGGACGTGCTGCGGTTCGTCCAGACCATGCCGAACGACGAGTGGGGCTACGGCTCGGACGCCCTCGGCGCGATCGACGCCTGGGCCGGCGCGGACGGGCACCGCTATCCCGGCTTCCGGGGGCTGGGGCTCGACGGCTCCGCGCCCTCCGCGTACAACTCGCCGGGCGTGATCAGGAGGTGGGGCGCGGAGGAGCCGTACGTCTGCCGCTTCCCCGAGGGCAACCAGGCGCTGGTCCGGATGATGCTCGGCCGGATGATCCCCGGCTTCGCCTCGGCCGTCGACATGGAGGGCGTCACCACCGCGAGATTCGACTACGGCAGGCTCGACCTGCCGGGCAACCGGGTCCGCGTCCGCCTGTCCAGCCCGGTGGTCTCCGCCGCCAACGACGGGGACCCCTCGACCGCGACCGGCGCCACGGTCGGTTACTTCGACGGCGAGCGGGTCAGGACCGTCCGGGCCGCCAATGTGATCATGGCCTGCTGGAACATGGTGATCCCCTACCTGGTCGACGAGCTCCCGCCGGAGCAGAAGCGGGCGCTGCGCGCGGCCGTCAAGGTGCCCCTGCTGTACGCGACGGTCCAGCTGCGCGGGTGGGAGGCCTGGCGGCGGACGGGCGTCAGGCGCGCCCGCTTCACCGGCGCCTACTGGTGCGTGGCCGAGCTGCCCCATCCGGTCGGCATCGGGGACTACCGATGCCCCGCTGATCCCGGCGAGCCGATCACCGCGCACCTGGTCCACACGCCCGCCGTGGCGGGCATGTCACCGGCCGAGGGTTCGGTCGCCGGACGCCGCGCGCTGCTCGGGACGCCCTACGCCGCCCTGGAGTACGGCATCCGCGAGCAGCTGACCCGGCTGCTCGGGCCCGGCGGCTTCGATCCGGCCCGCGACATCCAGGCGATCACGGTCAACCGGTGGGGCCACGGCTACGCGCCGGAGTACGCCACCCCGTGGAACCTGGACTTCTATCCCCACGGCCCCTTCCCCGCCGAGCTGGCCCGCCGCCGTTCCGGCCGGATCGCGATCGCCAACTCCGACTCCGTGCCCGCCGCCTCCGCCGACGCGGCGATCACCGCCGCCTACCGCGCCGTGCTGGAGCTACAGGAGTGATCGCCGTCTACCGCGCCGTCGCCGGAGTCGCGGGCGTGGCCACCGCCTGGCACGGTGACCGCTTGCCTTCACCGTGTTCGTGTCCGTCAGGGCGCCGGTACGGCGAGCGGTGAAGCCGAGCGGATCGGCGCCGATGAACGGCGATCGGCCCGGTGAACGTGTCCGCTCCGGCACGACATGCCCGGTCGCCCGGTCACAGCGTCAGGTCGTGGGGCGTCGCAGACGGGTGAAGGCCCAGCTCATCCTGGGCTCGACCGCCCAGTGGGTCAGCCGTCGCACCGGGGCCGTGCACAGCAGGGCGGCGAGCCCGACCCCGAAGACCGCGACGGCGACGACCCCCGGCAGGGTGGTGGCCCAGTCGCCGTAGAAGCGCTCGGCGACCTTCACGACCAGGCCGTGGAGCAGGTAGGCGTACATGGTCGCCATGCCCAGCCCGGAGTACCAGGTGCGGCGGGACGGGGTGATCGCCAGGAACGCCGCGACCAGCAGCGCCCCCGCGGCCAGCATGCCCAGCCGGATCAGGCTGCCGGTGAGGTCGTCGACCCCGATCGCGTCGTTGGCGTGCCGCCAGCGGATCCACTCGGTCTTCACCGAGGTGTGCACGGCCAGCGCGACCCCCGCCCCCGCGACCAGCGTGACCGCCCCGGCCACCCTGACCCACCGCCGTTTGAGCCACTCGAAGTGCTCGGGGCGGAGCATGAGGCCGAGCACGTAGAACGGGAGCAGCCCGAGCGTGCGGTTCATCGACAGTTCGTCGGGCAGCCTGCTCATCCCCGACAGCAGCGACAGCCCGACCGCGACCAGCAGCGGCCACCTGAGCTGCTGCCAGACGGGGGTGGACAGCCGCCACAGGAACAGCGACATCAGGAACCAGGTCAGGTAGTACGGGTCGAGGAGGCTGATGTCCAGCTTGCCGTACAGGATTAGGCGGGGCAGCGAGTAGATCAACTCGAAGATCACGTACGGCACGGCCAGCGTGCTGATCAGCTTGCGCGCCTTCCCCGACGAGAAGGTGAAGTTCCGCGACAGGTAGCCGCTGAGCACGATGAACAGCGGCATGTGGAAGGTGTACACGAAGAAGTAGGCCGCGTGCGCGATCGGAACGTCCCGTAGTTCCTCGATCAGGTGCCCGGAGACGACCAGTGTGATCGCCAGGAACTTGGCGTTGTCGAAGAAGGGGTCCCTGATCGCCGAGGGGGAGGGGGCCACCCGGCTCGGGCTCGCGACGTTCACAGGGCACGGACCGTAGTCGTCCACGTTCAACGGGCGGCGAACTGCCGATGACTTCCCGAGGAACTTCCCTGCGGGGCGCCTGCCGCGCGGGGAACCCGGCACCGCGCGGGGCGAGGCCGGGTGGCCCGGTGACCTGGTCGCGGCCCGCTGGAGGCGCGGGCCGGGAGGGCGCCGCGGACCTGGTCAGGCCGGGAGGGGCCGCGGACCCGATCAGGCCGGGAGGGGGCCGCGGACCTGGTCAGGCGACGGTCTCGGCGCTGGCGTCCCACAGGGCTCTGGCCAGATCGGGGTCGGTCATGCCCCGGGGAACGGACTCCGGGACGCTCCTGGCGAAGTAGCGCCCGGGGTGGGCGGCGCCGTCGGGGTGGGTGGCCAGGTGGACCAGGGTGCTCGCGCCCTCCTCGGCCGTCTGGCCCATGCCGGGGATGTTCTTGGCCATCCACATCGTGAACGTCCTCGGCGCGAACTCGGTCTTGATCACGCCCGGGTGGAAGCAGGTGGCGCTCACCCCGGTGCCGGAGAGCCGCCGGGCCAGCTCGACCGTGAACAGCGCGTTGGCCTGCTTGGAGTCGCCGTACTGCAGCCAGCCGCTCCACCACCGCCGGCTCCGGTTCAGGTCGGCCGGATTGATGCGGCCCATCCTGGCCGCCCTGGACGAGGTGGTGATCACCCTGCCGGTGACGCGGTCGAGCAACAGGTTCGTCAACAGGAAGGGCGCCAGGTGGTTGACTTGAATCATCGTTTCGTGACCGTCTGGGGTGAGGGTCCGCGCGGTGGTCATGACACCCGCGTTGTTGACCAGGATGTCAATCCGCTCGTAGCGGGAACGCAGCTCGGAGGCGAGTTTCCTGACGTCTTCCAGCGAGGTGTAATCACAGCTCAAGATGTCCGGGAGAGAGCCCGAGACCGCCTTGACACGGTCGGCGACACCGGCCAGTTTGGCGGGGTTCCGGCCGACCAGAACAACCTGCTGCCCCTGGCCTGCGAGCTTGACCGCCGCCGCCTCACCGATTCCGGCACTTGCCCCGGTAATCACACTAATCATCTGATCCTCCACTGCGCAAAAACCTTATCGGTGCTAGTCTCCTGTGCGATCTTCCGGAGGCGTATCCATCCCCAAAGCAATGCGGGCCTCCACACACTCAGAGGTTGGGACGAGTGGGCATGGGCTCTGGAAACCGGTCAATTCGGTTCAAGATCTTTTTGCTGCTGCTCCTGCCCCTGTTATCGCTGAGCGCCCTGTGGGGTTTCGCCCTTAATCTGACCGTGGGCGATGGCGCCGCCCTGCTCCGGTCGAACACCCTCTACCAGACCGTCGGCCTCACCTCAACCGATCTGGGACTCCAGCTTCAGGCCGAGCGGACGCAGTCCTCCGTGGCGATCAGCTCCCGGGTCCTCACCAGCGGGATCGGCGAGCAGCGCAGCCGTACCGACCGGGCGGTCGAGAAGTTCCGCGCGGCGGCGCTCGCCGACGATTCCGGAAGTCCGGAACTCCGTTCCGCGCTGAACGGGGTGCTCCGCCAGGTCGACCGGCTGGCCTCCATCCGCTCCGGCATCGACACCGGCCGCAACGCCCGGCTCGACGTGCTGACGGACTACAACCGGATCCTGGACTCGGTCTTCCTCCTGTACGACCAGCTCGTCGCGGTCCCCGACCTGTCGATCTACCGGCAGGCCGCGGCCATGCAGTCGATGGGCAACGCCCGCGAGATGATCGCCAGGGAGAACGCCCTGATCAGCGGCGCCCTGATCGACTACCGTCTGACCGCGAGGGAGCGCGCGGCCTTCAACGAGTACGCCGCGACCAGGCGCTACCTGCACGCGCGCGGGCTGTCCGCCCTGGACGCCGAGCTGGGCAGGCCCTACCGCGAGACCTTCGACTCCACCGCCTTCGAGAAGTTCACCTCCCTGGAGAGGGCCATCGTGGCCGCCGACGGTGAGCGGCTGCCCCCCGAGGCGGAGCAGTGGAAGCAGACCACCGGCGGCCTGGCCAACTGGCTCGACCAGCTGGGCGTCTCCTCCTCCAACACCCTGTCGGACCGGGCCAGGTCGGTGGCCACCGGGATCATGGTCAGGATCGCGGTCGCGGGCGGCATGGGACTGATCGCGGTGATCGCCTCGATCATCCTGTCGGTCCGCTTCGGCCGCCGCCTGGCGGGCGAGCTGGCCGAGCTCCGCTTCACCGCCCTCGACCTGGCCGACGTACGGCTCCCGCGCGTCGTCGAACGGCTGCGGCGCGGCGAGGACGTCGACGTGGCCGCCGAGGTGCCGCCGATCAGCGCGGGCAGCTCGATCGAGGTCGGCGACGTGGCCCACGCCTTCGACTCGGTGGGGCACACCGCCGTCGAGGCCGCCGTCGGCCAGGCCAACCTGCGCCGCGGCGTCAGCCAGGTCTTCGTGAACCTGGCCCGGCGCAAGCAGAGCCTGCTCCAGCGCCAGCTCGCCCTGCTCGACAGCATGCAGCGCCGGGCGACCGACCCCGACAGCCTCGAAGACCTGTTCCGGCTCGACCACCTGACCACCCGCATGCGGCGGCACGCGGAGGGCCTGATCATCCTGTCCGGCGCCGCGCCCGGCCGGGCCTGGCGCAATCCGGTGGCGATCGTCGACATCGTCAGGGCAGCGATCGCCGAGGTCGAGGACTACACCAGGGTCAACGTGGCGCCGCTGCCCAGCACCGCGCTCGACGGCGCGGCGGTCGCCGACATCACCCACCTGCTCGCCGAGCTCATCGAGAACGCCACGATCTACTCCCCGGCGCAGACCACGGTGACCGTGCGCGGCGACGTCGTGGCCAACGGGTTCGCCATCGAGGTCGAGGACCGGGGCCTGGGCCTGGTCGCCGAGGAGTACGCGGCGCTCAACGAGCGGCTGGCCAACCCGCCGGAGTTCGACCTGGCGGACAGCGACCGGCTCGGCCTGTTCGTGGTCGGCCAGCTCGCCGCCCGGCACGGCATCCAGGTCATCCTGCGCAGCTCGCCGTTCGGCGGCACCACGGCCATCGTGCTCGTTCCCCGCGCGGTGCTCGCCGACGTCCCCTCCGCGCTCACCATCACCGCGGAGCGGATCGACGAGCGGCCCTCAGAGCTGTCGGGGCTGTCGGGGCTGTCCGAGTCCGGCGCGCCGGGCGCGCTGGCCCCCGCGCCCGCGTCCACGTCCTCCCGGGGGGGCCTGCCCCGCCGGACGAGGACGTCGCCCCCGGCGGTGTCCCACGAGGCGTCCGCGGCGGGATCCGCCTCTCCGGCCGCGCCCGCGACGGCTTCCTCCGCCACGACGGCTTCCTCCACGACGGCGGCCCCCTCGGCGCCCCCGGCGATGGCCCCGCTGGCGGCCCCGGTGATGTCCCCGACGGTGTTCACCGACCGCGGCTCCGCCGCCCAGCCTCCCGCCTCCCCCGCCCTGTCCGTGGTGGCCGACCGCGCCTCCCGCGAGGCGCCCGGCCGCCCCTCGGACGAGTCGGCGGTGGAGACGTCCCTCGGATCGGCCCCCGTACGCTCCGGGCCGGCCCCCGAGTCCACCGGCGGGCACGACGCGTCCGTCGGCGAAACCACCCGGCGCACGCCTGGAACGGCTCCTGAGGCCGCGTCCGGGACCACCGGACCACGAGCCCTGCCCCGCCGGATACGGCAGGCCAACCTGGCGCCGCAGCTCCGCCAGGATCAGCCCCAGCCGTCCTCCGAACCCGATCCCGAGCCGGAGACCGCGGAACGCTCACCTGACGAGGCACGGGCGACGTTCTCCGCCTTCCAGGCGGGTGCGCGGCGCGGACGTGAAGAAGACCGAAATGACCTTCGCACACCAGACGACAGGCGATAAGGGGGACTAATGACCGGAAAAGTTACTAGCACCGGCGAGCTCAACTGGCTCCTCGACGACCTGACCAACAGGGTGGGCGCGGTACGCCAGGCGGTGCTCCTGTCCACGGACGGGCTCGCCGTCGGTTCCTCCAAGGGCCTCAGCCGCGAGGACGCCGAACATCTGTCCGCCGTCGCCTCGGGCTTCCAGAGCCTGGCGCGCGGGGCCGGGCGCCACTTCGGCGGCGGTGAGGTACGCCAGACCATCGTGGAGATGGAGTCGGCGTTCCTGTTCGTCACGGCCGCCGGGCGGGGCACCTGCCTGGCCGTGCTGAGCGACGCGGACGCCGACGTCGGTCACATCGCCTACGAGATGGCGATGCTGGTCAAACGAGTCGGCCAGCACATCTCGACCCTGCCGCGCCAAGGGCTCTCGTGAGAGGACGAGTCGCCAGGCATGGAGTCCGCGGGCCGTCCCATCCCCGGCCCGAGGGCGGGGGAAGCGGATGACCCGGTGGATGGACGAGGAGGCGGGGCCCGTCGTCCGGCCCTACGCGCTGATAGGAGGCCGTACCAGATCTTCCGGTGACACGCTGGACCTGGTCGCCATGGTCACCGCGACCGGGACAGCCCCGTCCGGCGGGTTCGTCCCGGGACCTGAACAGGAACGCATCCTCTCCCTGGTCGTCGAGGCGACCTCGGTCGCCGACGTGGCGTCCGAGCTGGACCTGCCACTCGGCGTGGTCCGCGTTCTTCTCGGAGACCTCCAGGACCACAGGCTCATTTCGATCGGGCGCGCATCGGCGAGCGAGCGCATTCTCAAGGAAGTGATCAATGGACTTCGGGCCCTCTGACGAACCCGTCGCGCTCAAGATTCTCATCGCGGGTGGCTTCGGGGTGGGCAAGACCACGCTCGTCGGATCCATTAGCGAGATCCGTCCGCTGCGCACCGAGGAGGTCCTCTCCGACCGGGGCATCGGCATCGACGACGTCGAGGGCGTGGAGAGCAAGACCACCACCACGGTGGCGATGGACTTCGGCCGCATCACGATCCGGGAGGGCCTGGTCGTGTACCTGTTCGGCACCCCCGGGCAGGAGCGGTTCTGGTTCATGTGGGACGAGCTGTCCTACGGCGCGCTGGGCGCCGTGGTGCTCGCCGACACCCGGCGGCTGACCGACTGCTTTCCCTCGATCGACTACTTCGAGCAGCGCGGGACGCCGTTCATCGTGGCGGTCAACTGCTTCGACGGCGCCGAGAGGTACGACACCGAGGAGGTGCGGGTCGCCCTCGACCTGGACCCCGAGGTACCGGTGCTGCTGTGCGACGTACGGCGCCGCACGTCGGCCAAGACCGTGCTGGTGACCCTGGTGGAACACTCGCTGCGGGTCCTGACCGCCCAGCGCTGAGCCCCGCCCCGGGCGGCGCCCCGGACGCCGAGGCGCCGCCCGGAAGGCCCCGAAGGCCCGGGACGAGGTTCCCCGCGGATTCGGCCCGAGCACTCGAACGGCGCCTCACCGGCCCCCACAACCCGGCGAGGCGCCGTCCCCTGTCCGGTTTCCGGGTGGTCTCACGTGCTGTCGGCGATGCCGTACAGCAGGGCGTTGACCTCGCCTTCACGGTAGCGGTGCTGGCCGCTGGGGGTGCGGACGGAGGTGATCCGGCCGGTCCGTGCCCATCGGTTGACGGTCTTGGGGTCCACGCCGAACAGGCGGGCGACTTCTCCCGGGGTGAGGAGGCGTTCGGTGGCGCCGGTGCCCGTGGTGAAGGTGCCGTCGGAGCTGATGACCATGATGGCCGGCATGGGGAGTCTCCCAGGGGTGTGGGATGACGGACGCCGGGAGGTTTCCGGCGTGCGGGAACCGCCGTGGGTGTGCGGCCCGGGCCCTCCTTCCCAGGCCGCACGCTTGGGGCTACGGCAGGCCGAGTGAGGGGGGTGAACTCACTTTCCGCTCGCCGTACCGGTCTTCAGGAGCGCGGGAACCGAGGCACCACACGCGGCGAGACAAGAGGAAGAGGCCGGGAGGCCTGAGCGGTCAGCTTCCGTTCCAGTTCTTCGGCCGACTCCGCCCTGACCAGCGGTGAGACTCCGGCCTCGATCTCGTGCCCGCGAGGGAAGGCGCGACGGTAGGCGCTCCAAAGGCCCGTCGCCGAGTTGTAGAAGACCAACCAGCCGGGATGGGCCTGTTGCACGGCGTCGCATCCTCGGTGTGCGACACCGGACGCCGCCCCCTGCGGACCAGGACGCCCGATCATGACACCGCTCCCTGAACGGCGGCGGCGTGGCGGGCGATCTCCTCCTGCCGCTCCACCGCCGCCCGAACCTCCTCGAAGGTGTCGGCGTCCACCGCCGGCTCCGCCCCGGCCCGCAACGCGCCACGCGGGAAGGACTGGCGGCGGATGGCCCAGAACCGCCCCTTGTCACTGATGATCAGCCGCCAGCCGGGGATGGCCGGTGTGGGTGCTGCGGATCTAGCATCTTGCATGGGTCGGACCTCCGTTGTCCGATCAAGGACCCGTTCCGACGATGCGAGCGCCGGGCGGGTCCGCCTTATGTGACGAGGAAGAAGACACCGGGTGCGCTGTACGGCGCGGGCGGCCGGAGCGTCGGCGGGGCGGTTCCCGCCGCGCCGGGGGCGCGGGCGTGCGCGCGGACGCCAGGTGCGGAACGTCGGCTTCCGTCGCGCCGAACGGGTCTGGCGGCGGCGGGCCGTACGCCGAACCGTGTTCCGGGCCGGGGGAAGGGGCGATGGACCCGCCGGGGCAGCGGCGGCCGGGCGGGCCGTACGGCGGTCGCGGCGGGCGGCGGCTCCGGATCGTCGGCGGGAGCCGGGGTGAGGGGCTGCCGGGTGTCCGGTACGGCGGGCATGCCTCGCGGGCCGTACCGGCGGCGGGCCTCCAGGCGGGCGTTCATCAGCGCGCCGTCCGGCTGCGCGTAGTCGTGGTCCGGGGGCCGGCCGGGGCAGCCGTGCGCGTAGGGGGCGTGCCCGCACAGGGCACAGCCCATCGGCATGGGGGCGGCGTCGGCGAAGCAGCCGCAGTTGTGGATTGACGTGGTCCGGTCGAGGACCGGAGCACTAGGTTTGCTCACGGGTCAGGAGTGCCTTCCTGATCAAGGCCCCGGCCGGTGGGTGAGATCGCCGCGTCCGGGGCCGCTGTCGTTTTCGGGCTTTGTCAGTGAACCCCAGCGGAAACACGCTCCGTAACGGAAAATGCCGGAGAGAAGGCGGAGACTTTGTCTCCACCCCGGTGACTTACGGGCGGGTGATATAGCGGTGTCTTTTCCGGAATGCCCGGCATGGGCATCACGTTTGCGGTCCGAGCGTGAGAAGCGTGGCTGGAGCAAGAACGAAATGGCCCGCCACCTGCTCAGAGAGGCCGGATGCGACACTTCGATGGTCGCCTCTTTGTCCAGATCAATCCGTGATTGGGAGAAAGGTAAGCATTACCCACGCGACTGGGCAGTGACGTATGCGCGGGTGTTCGACCTCGATGAAGACGTCCTATTCTCCAAGAAAAAGGCGTCACACGAGGACGATGAGATGGAACGACGCAGACTCCTGCAGACACTCGCGACACTCGGCATCACTTCGTCGCCGATCTTCGACTCGCTCCAGACGATCCGGGACAGCGTCGGTCAGTCCCTGGGGCGGGACGAACGCCTCGATGTGGAGATGTGGGAGGAGACCGTTGCCGAGTACGGCTACAGCTACCTGCTGACTCCTCCGCAGCAGCTGCTCCGGGAGGTGGCGGCCGACCTCGTCGCGGTCAAGCAGGCGATGTCCCGCACCGGGAGTCGCGACCGGCTGTTCCGCCCGTGGTGCCGGGTGACCGGCGGCCTGTCGTTCCTCATGGCCAAGACGCTGTGCAATCTCGGCCAGTCCCGTCAGGCCCGCCCCTGGTGGGCGACCGCCTTGGACGCCGCCGAGCTTTCCGGTGATCCAAACTTGAGCATGTGGATCAGGGGAGAGCAACTGATTCACGGGCTCTACGACCGGCGTCCCACACCGGTCCTCCTGCGTCACGCCGACGCCGCGCTCGACGGATACGCCAGCTCCGCATATCGGGGAATCGTCGATATCTCGGGCGTCCGTGCGCAGTTGCTTGCGCTCCATGGCAGGCCCGCTGAAGCAGCGGCGGAACTACACCGTTGCGGTGAGATATTCGAGAAGCTGCCCGGATCGGTCGCGGGCGACGTCCACTCCATCGAAGGGTGGGGAGCCGACCGGCTGGGCTATACACAGGCGTGGGTGTACGCCTACCTCGGCGACCGTGATCAGCTTGACCAGGCCGTGAGCCAGACGCACAGAGCCTTGGGCCAGTCCGACCCCCGCCCCCGTTTCCGGGTCCAGTTGGCCCTCCTCCAAGCCATTGGATACGTACGCTCCGGCGATGTGACCGAAGGCGTCCGGCACGCTCAAGCCGTCTACGAGGCCTACCCGGTCGAGCATCGGACCACCATGGTGACCCGGCTGGCCGACGACGTCCTTGAGGCGGTGCCCGCAGCCGAACGGAGAGGGTCTTCCGTCGCCGGTTACCGGGAACTGCTCGCCTCCCCCGTGGACCGCAGGGCGATCACGTAAAGGGGGAGGCCGAGAGTATGGGTCGGCGCGCCGGTACCGGGATCTGATCGTTGCGGTGCATGAGCACCTTGGGCCCTGCCGGTGCGGAGCCGGCCTGACCGATGAAAGGTGAACTCGTCACGCCCGCATTTCTTGATCAGTACGGCATGACATGCTCTCCTGCTCCATCGCGCACTTCACGTCAGCAGCCGTCCAGAACCATTGAGTTTGGACTGGTCCTCTCTGGCTGGAACCGAGTCAAGCGTTTAGCGTGAGACGGGAAGTGGTTTGATCGGAAGGACGCGACATGGATCCGATCGTGTTGGCCGCTGGAACCGCTCTGGTGACGGCGATGGCCACAGACACCTGGCAGCAGGCCCGTTCAGGGGCGGTCGCGCTGTGGCGACGAGTGCGGCCCGAGCAGGAAAAGGCCGTTGAAGACGAACTGGCAGAGGTCCGCCTCCAGATCCTGGCCGCCCGCAGCGATGGAGACACTGATACGGAACGTGCGCTTGCCGGAACCTGGCAGATACGACTGCAGCAACTCCTGCGAGAAGACCCTGATCTCCTCAACGAGCTGAAGCAGGTGCTGGACAACGTTCTCACACCGGCCCTGTCCCTCAGTGAGCGAAAGCATTTCAGCGAAATCGCGATGAAGGCGACCGCCAGTGGTCAGGGCCGTGTGTATCAAGCCGGCCGGGATCAGCACATCACCGAGCGATGACAACCCACCGACGACGCGGCTCGTCTGTTGACCTCTGTAGATGATCATCCAGAGAGCTAACGGGAGGAACGCCGCCGCTTTTCCTCGAACTCGGTCAAGAGCTCTCTGCTCGCGGCCGTGAAAGGATGATCGGATCCGAGAGCGTCTTCCCGCCGTGCCACGACATCACTTATCAGCTCGACAGCCGAATCCAAGTTTCCGAGTGCGGACTGAATTCGGGCGTGAAGCTGCTGCGCGGAGAGGGCGATCGGATAGTCGGGGCCGAAACGACGTTCATATCCATCGACCACTAATCGGATCTGCTCGCCCGCCTCCTCGAATCGTCCCAGTACGTACAGCGCCCAAGCATGGTTGTGCCTGGCCCCCAGAGTGACCGTGTGCTCGGGGCCAAGATGCTGCTCACATTGTGCGGGCAAGGAAAGCAGTGCGGCGTTCTCTTCGGCGGCGAGCTCGGAAGCGGACAGCATCGTCAGCAGACTGGCCTGGGACCGGAGAGTCAGCGGATGGAAAGGCCCCAGCACCTTTCGTCGGCCCGTCACCGTGGCCCGGAGGAGAGAGAGTGCCTCATCGTGTCTGCCGAGGTTTCTCACCACCATCTGGAGACCGTGACCGCTGTCCAGGGTGTCGGGATCGTCGGTACCGAACAGTCGCTCCTGAGTGATGCGGGCGTGTTGCAGCATCACCTCCGCCTCGGCATATTTTCCCAGTCGAAACAGCGCTCGGCCGGCCCTGGAGCGGGCGCTCAGCACAAGTCGGTGCTCCGCGCCGAGAGTTTGCTCCGCGAGAGCTATCGCGGGACGGGAGGTATCCCAGGCGGACAGGTAGTCTCCGGTTCGATAAAGCGCGACGGCCAAACGCGTCGCCACGCTCAGAACGTCAGCCACGGCGGTGGGGTCCGCAACCCGGCGCAACAGGGCAAGCACGTGGGGCGCGAACAGGCGTAACTGCGGGTTGTACGGGCCTGCGTCGGGAACCGCGGGTACTGCGGCATCGAGCAACCGGCCGGCTGCCGAGTTGAGAGCCGCGAGTGATTCAGACGGCGTGGCTGTGGCGACGCTGTCAAGCAGCACAGCGTGGGTCTGAACACACCGTACGCCAACGTCGACCAGTTCGGTGAGTGACTGATCGAGCAGCGCCCGCAATGCTGTTTCAGTGCGGGCACGAGGGAGGACACCACTGATTTCAGGACTGTCCAGCAGAGACAGCGGCAGTGGCTCGGGAGCGAAGCGAGCCAGCAGTCTGAGCAGAGCCACCGCTTCAGGCAGCCCACGGGCGTCGAATGCGTCCAGTGTCAGCTGCCAGGTCCGTCCAACCAAGTGCCGAGGATCCTCAGCAGACAAGGCATCAGCCCCCTGGTCTATGAGCTCGACACGTTTCCCTTCCTCAAGGCGGCGCCCATAGGCGTCCATTGTCCAGGGGGCGAGCACCTGGTGAGAGAGGAAGCCACCGGCGAGCGTGAGTGCGAGTGGTAGTCGTCCAAGCCGCTCCGCGATCTTGGTGGCCTCTTCCATCGTGCCACTCTGCGGAGCCAGGTCACACAACACCTGCGCGGCGTCCTCGCGCGGCAACACTCCAATGTGTTGGAGTGTTGCCCCTGGCCACCAGCGGGCGGCCGCCCGGCGCGTGGTGACCACAACTGTTCCGCGTGGACTGGTACGCAACCAGCTGCCATCCCGGAGAATCTCGGGATCGTCGGCGTTGTCGAGCACCAGCAGCCAAGGCTCGGTGGACCGGTCGAGGCGTTCCCACACAAGGTCGGCTCCGGGACGGAGGCCGTTTCGAGCGGCCAGCAGTTCGCCGTCACCGGCACCACGGTCGGCGGCGACAGCGAGCATGCCGGCACGTAAGCTCGCGCGCTCGGCGGCATTGACCCACAGGCCGACTCGGCCACCGATCTCTGTTGCGAATTGGAAGAAGGCGTGGGCAACGGCCGTCTTGCCGCAGCCTCCCATACCGTGCAGAACGAAGACTTCACCACCGGCGCCCGCCGCGACACTTTTCCGTAAGCGCTCCAGCACCTCAAGGCGATCACGCAGAACCACCGGTGTCCGGCCGACCGCCGGTCGCCGGACCGAGTCGGGACCGGCGCGGGCCGTTCCTTCGCCGCCGTGGTGGTGGTGCTCATGGATGTATTGGTCACCTGATGTCTGGTAGACGCGGCCACCATCCTCGGCGTGGCCGTCCATCGCGCCTCTCATGGCTCGATGCCGTGATGGTCTCGCTCACCCTGGTAACCCCGCACAGGACCGGATGCGCAGCCGTGCTGCGCGATCGCCGGGATGCCGGTAGCGCAGGCCGGGCTGAATTCACCGAGCAACCCGCGCGGTTCCTCGACCGTGTTTGGATGAGCAACGCGTAGGCGCCGGAGATGCCGTTGCGAACGCGGCTCACGCAGCGTCTCTTGGTCGCCGGTCATGCAAGCCCGCAACGCCTCTTCGTGACTCGCCTTAAATCTAGCGAAACCCAGCTCCACCCGCATGCGTGGCTCCGGTCGCCGCCACGGACTGATCATCTCCTCACGAGTACGCCGCGAGACATCAGTGGCCATAGCTGTGACCAGAGTGGGGCCGGCGACCTACAGTGAGATCAGATCTCATCCACGACCTTCCTAACTTCGCGACTCCCAACTTACGAGCAAAAACCAGACATTAATGCTCGTAACACGTTGCCGTAATCATGCTATTTATAGATAACATGATCGCACCGCCGAGTCGAACGGGCAAGGACCTCTGAAGCAGGTTGACCACCGGATAGGCCGGAGCTATTTTGAGTCAACTGCACATTGCAGGAGCCTCCCCCGGAGATGGTGGGCATGACAAGACCATGGGAAGCTGACCCGACGACGGGATTCAAGAGGCGTCTGGGCAGGTCACCGCAGGAGCTGGAGATCACAACTGATAATCCCGACTGCCCCGATATATGGGAACTCGACAACGGGGACATCGCCATCATCGGCAGAGATCTGACAGTCCCGCTCAAGAACTCCCTGCCAACAGGGGTATCGATCGGCGCCGACGAAAGCCTCGTAGTAATTCCGAGAAGTATGATGATTGCAGCAAAGCCGGACATCCCCAGTGTTTGAATTATTTCAACAAAGCACCTCCGAACGTCTGACGCGACCAAAATACCACGAGGACTTTCGTCGCACCTACGAGGGCGGTATCCGCTCCCTGAAAAAGCTCGAACGTGGACAGAACTTCAAGGAGCGGGGCTTTGCGAGCTGGGAGTCCTTCGCAGCCGGCAAGTGGGATGAGGCGCTATCTCTGATCGAGGAGAAGCGTGAAATCTACACCCAGCAATTCCAAAACGCCGCCAAGCTTGGGATTTTGGAGCGTCGTCTTCGCGTCGTAGAGTTCCCTGTCACTCCGTATGTCCAGTGGGAGTTTTTCGTCCTCCGCCTACGTGTTGAATTAGGCGACAACATTCGCGTAATGGACGCCCGCAACATCTCCGACATCGAACAGGAGCGGCCCGTACCCGAGGTCGTGGTCCTCGGAGACGAGGTCATTTATGAAGTGATATACGACGATGACGGCAATGCCGCGGGAGCAAATCGTTTTACAGATCAGGAAGTGATCCACGAAACGTCCGCCGGGTTCGACGTTCTCTTTGATCGAGGAGAAGGTTTCGGGGAGTTCTTCGACCGAGAAATCGCTTCGCTAACCCCGCCTTCTGTTAGTTATTGAGCACAGACCTGAGGGAGGCAGCATGGTGACCCAGCTGGCCGACGAGGTCCTTGAGGCGGTGCCCGCAACCGAGCGGAGGACCTCTGCCGTGGCCGGTTACCGGAAGCTGCTCGCCTCTCCCGTGGACCGCAGGGCGATCACGTAGAGGTCGAACGCATTCAAGGTCTCCCCCTTGGCTCCCGGGGTCAGCCCCACCCTGTTCCATCCCCACCGCTCGTACATGCGCTGCGTCTCCGGGTTGCCCGGGTCGGTGGCCAGCGTCGCCCGCTCCTCGGGCCGTGATCCGAGCAGCTCGCCCATGAGGCGCCTGCCGAGCCCTCTGCCGCGATGGGACGGCAGCACCGCCAGGTCGATCACCGCGAACGTCCGCCGCCCGGTCTCGACGGTGAAGTCACCGGGCCGGGCCAGCTGGAGCCCTTCCCACCACGTCGAACGCGGTGAGAGCGGCAGGCCGTAGACGAAGCCGACCAGCACGCCGTTCTCCCGGGCCGTCACCGCCTCGAACCCGGCCGATTCGGCCTGCCGGAGAGTCCGCCGCCTGTGGTCCCCCAGGTCGTACTCCGGGAACGCGACAGCGTAGACCCTCTAAATCTCATCGAAGTGCCCCCGGGTCCCCTCGGGACCGAGACGGCTCGTCTCCACCTGGCTCATGGATCCCATCTCACATCACATCAAGCCTCTGTCCAGAGGATCCGCGGGTAATCGGGCGTGAACAGACTCTCAACGATCTTCCGTACGGTCATCTGGGGAGGCAGCGGTGGATCCGTGTCCTCCGGTGAGGGTGGGGGACGGTGAATCTCCCGCGGACGCGGGCGGGACGGCGCGTGTCGATCTGGACGTCGAACTCCGCGCTGAGGTGCCGGCCTCACCGAACCGGGCTGACAACAGTCGGTGCCGGTGACCGGCGTAAGTCGCTGGTCACCGGCACCGGGCAGGGCGGTCAGTCGGTGGGGGCGGAGGTGAGGATCTTGTAGCCGAAGTTGCCCCAGCTGGTGCCCAGACTCTTGTACGGCGAGAAGCTGAAACTGTTGGCGTCGCTGGTGCTGCGCCAGATCATGAGCTCGTCGCCGCCGTTGAAGCCGATGATGTCGTCCTTGCCGTCACCGTCGAAGTCGGCGCCGATGAACTTGCTGACGGTACGCCACCCATTGGTGACGAACACGCCGCTGGTGGAGAAGTTGCCGGGAGTGCTGGTGTTGCGGTGGATCCACAGACCGTCGTCGGCGATCCCGGAGATCTCCTTCTTGCCGTCGCCGTCGTAGTCGGCCAGAGGCAGGAGCTTGTTCATGTTGCCCCAGGTGGGGCCCAGGCTCTTGTACGGCGAGAAGCTGAAACTGTTGGCGTCGCTGGTGCTGCGCCACATCATGAGCTCGTCGCCACCGTTGAAGCCGATGATGTCGGCCTTGCCGTCACCGTCGAAGTCGGTGTTGATGAACTTGCTGACCGTACGCCACCCATTGGAGATGAAAACACCACTGGTGGAGAAGTTCCCCGGAGTACTGGTGTTGCGGTGAATCCACAGCCCGTCACCCGCGAGCCCGGCGATGTCCTTCTTACCGTCACCGTCGTAGTCGGCCAGAGGCATGAGCTTGTCGAAGCTACTCCAGCCGCCGCCCAGACTCTTGTACGCCTGGAAACTGAAGGAGGTGGCGTCGCTGGTACTACGCCAGATCATGAGCTCGTCGCCACCGTTGAAACCGAGAATGTCGTCCTTGCCGTCATTGTCGAAGTCACCGGCCATGAACTTGCTGACCGTACGCCACCCATTGGAGATGAACACACCACTCGTGGAGAAGTTCCCCGGAGTACTGGTGTTGCGGTGAATCCACAGCCCATCGCCCGCGATCCCGGCGATGTCCTTCTTACCGTCACCGTCGAAGTCACCCAACGTCTGATACACCGGCGCAGGCGGCGCCGGGGCATTGCGGTTGGCGAAAGCGTCGAGCTGGGCCTGGGTGCCGTTGAAGACGTCCAGCGTCACGTTGGTCGTGGGAACGCCGGGGACGCTTCCGGTCTCGGCGTACTGCCACATCAGCCAGGTGCTCCAACCGGGCGGAACGGCCGGTGTGGTGCGACTGGTGCTGTAGTCGGCGACCTGGAGCGGGTAGGACGAGAACGCGGTGGTGCTGCCCATGCAGGTGGTCGTGAAGCCCCTGGACGTGTAGATCCACGGCTTGACGCCGAACGCCGCCTGCACCTTGTCCAGCCAGGTCTGGGCGAACGAGACGGTGGTGTAGGGCGGGCAGGAGCTGGTGCCGTCGTCGGTCCACTCCAGGTCCAGGATCGGCGGCAGCTCGCCGGACCGGTGCCCGGTGTAGCCGGCCGCGCGAGCGGTGTTGATGAAGAAGTCCGCCTGGGCGGCGGCGTTCGAGCTGGTGCCGGTCAGGTAGTGGTACGGCGCGGTGGCGATCCCCTGCGCCAGTGAGGCGGCCAGGTCGCCGCGGAAGTAGGAGTTGGTCTTGTTCGTTCCCCGGGTCACCTTCAGAGTCGCGAACGTGACGCCCGACTGGCGGATCTGGGCCCAGTTCACCGACGCCCCATTGGGGTGCTGATACTCGGTGACGTCCACGCCCTTGACCGGGTACGTGCCCGCCGGAGGGGTGGCGCTCGCGGTGCCCGGCTGAGCGAACGCGCCCAATCCAATGGCGATGACCACGGCGATGAGGGGCCGTGCCCACCCCAGCCGTCGGCCGGCCTGTACTGATATCGCAGACATTACTGCTCCAAGCAGTGAGAAGGTCGAGTTTCGTGAATCGCCGGCGTCTGCCGGGGGGTGGGTGCCGGTGACCGGCGTGAGCCGCTGGTCACCGGCACCGGGCAGGGCGGTCAGTCGGTGGGGGCGGAGGTGAGGATCTTGTAGCCGAAGTTGCCCCAGCTGGTGCCCAGACTCTTGTACGGCGAGAAGCTGAAACTGTTGGCGTCGCTGGTGCTGCGCCAGATCATGAGCTCGTCGCCGCCGTTGAAGCCGATGATGTCGTCCTTGCCGTCACCGTCGAAGTCGGCGCCGATGAACTTGCTGACGGTACGCCACCCATTGGTGACGAACACGCCGCTGGTGGAGAAGTTGCCGGGAGTGCTGGTGTTGCGGTGGATCCACAGACCGTCGTCGGCGATCCCGGAGATCTCCTTCTTGCCGTCGCCGTCGTAGTCGGCCAGAGGCAGGAGCTTGTTCATGTTGCCCCAGGTGGGGCCCAGGCTGTTGTACGGCGAGAAGCTGAAACTGTTGGCGTCGCTGGTGCTGCGCCACATCATGAGCTCGTCGCCACCGTTGAAGCCGATGATGTCGGCCTTGCCGTCACCGTCGAAGTCGGTGTTGATGAACTTGCTGACCGTACGCCACCCATTGGAGATGAAAACACCACTGGTGGAGAAGTTCCCCGGAGTACTGGTGTTGCGGTGAATCCACAGCCCGTCACCCGCGAGCCCGGCGATGTCCTTCTTACCGTCACCGTCGTAGTCGGCCAGAGGCATGAGCTTGTCGAAGCTACTCCAGCCGCCGCCCAGACTCTTGTACGCCTGGAAACTGAAGGAGGTGGCGTCGCTGGTACTACGCCAGATCATGAGCTCGTCGCCACCGTTGAAACCGAGAATGTCGTCCTTGCCGTCATTGTCGAAGTCACCGGCCATGAACTTGCTGACCGTACGCCACCCATTGGAGATGAACACACCACTCGTGGAGAAGTTCCCCGGAGTACTGGTGTTGCGGTGAATCCACAGCCCATCGCCCGCGATCCCGGCGATGTCCTTCTTACCGTCACCGTCGAAGTCACCCAACGTCTGATACACCGGCGCGGACGGCGTCTGCGGGGGCGGGTCGTCGACGATGTTCTTGTATCGGATCGGGCGGTAGTTCTGCATGCTCGACCACGACTCGTCACCCCTTTTGCCGCGGGAGTTCGTCGTCGGCCCCTTGGCCCAGTCGTCCTGCCAGCCGTCGCCGTCCGGATCCGCTCCACCGTTGAGGGAGTAGGTCCACGCGCCCTGGGTGTGATCGCCGGCGTTCTTCCATGAGGCGAACAGCTCCATGTGGCCGGACTTCAGGATCGCGTCCCCCGGCTTCAGGTCGTGCAGGCTGCCCAGATAATCCTTTCCGCTCCAGGACTCGAAGTCGTTGGTGCTATTGCCGCCCTTGCCCAAGTTCGCGTTGATGTGCCATGCCATGGAGACCAGGCCGGAGCAGTCCGGGCCGTACTTGTGGGCCCCTTCGGCGTCGGTGTAGAGGGTGCTCGAGGCCCGCGTGAGGTTGTACCGCACCTCGCGGTTGACCCAGTTCTGGGCGCGGGCCAGCACCTCCGATCGGGTGATCTGGCCGCCGGCCGTGGATGCGGCCTCGGCCGGGGCGGCGGCCGTGAGGGTGGTCACCGCCGCCCCTGTGAAGCTGAGGGAGACCACGGCCGCAATGCTGAGCGCGCCGGAGATCAGGCGATTGTTAATCATGGGAACCTTCCGGGTGGGAGAGGGGATTTCGTCCCGTGCACCGAAAGGTTCGATTGAGGCACTGAAAACACGGTGAAACTCGGCGGAGATGATTTTCAGTGGTTTTTTTAGGGGTTCTTCAAAATTTTCAGAACGCGGCCGCGCCTCCGCCGGGCTCGCCGTATTCGGGGTGCCGTTAAGACCGCATTGGGGGCGCCGTTAAGAAACGCGTCACCAGCCGCCAATAAGAGAGAAGATACAGGTCAACGGCCTTAACCGGGGGGTTTCGGCGAGGTCGGCGAGCCGAAACCTCTATAAGGGCACACCTTTTTCGACTGCAGCGACATTGCGTTTTATGACCGGCGACACGCCCCTTACCGGCCTCCCTGCCATCTATTATCTGCACCCTTACTTTTTCTTACCGACACCCTTACTCGACGGCGTGAAAACGCTCCCCGTCGCCGACGCCGATAACGCCGCCAACGCAGGCCGAGCATGGCGGAAAACGCGGCCGGCCCTGCCCCGTCATGGCTGCCCGGGGTCTGATGAAGGGCCGCCTTGGTCATCGGTGCCGGGGGTGGGTGCGCAGGTCTGCGGGGGTGGGTCGTCAGTTTCGCCGGGGGCGGCTCCTCACCGGTGCGGGGAGTGGTGGCCAAAACGTCTTTCAGGGCGCGATCGGGGGCCGCGTGCGGCGCGGGCGGCTGCACAGCGGGGTCGGGTCCTCAGCGGGGCAGGCGGCTGCGCACGCGGGGGGTCGGGTCCTCAGCGGCGCGGGGGGCGTGGGTGCTGGTCCGCTCGGCGTCGTCGGCGTCGATGGCGGGTTGCCAGACGGTGGACTTGCCGGGCCGGGCCCGGGTGGTCACCAGCAGGGCCGCGCTCAGCGCGGCGAAGCGGCGCCGGACGGTGTCGAGGCTGACGTTCCACCACTGGGCGACGGTGTCGGCGCCGACCCACTTGTGGATCCCCGTCCGCTCCCAGCCCATGTCGCCCTCATCGGCCCGGTCGACCAGGATCGCCCAGGAGCGCCATTCGTCGGCTGTGACGGCGTAGAAGGCGGTCCAGCACTGCGCGCACCGCCAGGCCGCCCGGACCGTCTCCAGGCGCTCGGAGACGGCCCCGGCGCAGCAGCGCGGGCACCAGGTCTCGCGCCGCAGCGCGCCGGTGGCGGGGTTGACCACGTGGGTCAGCGCCCAGGCGGGCACGTGGGCGTACGGCTGGCCGGTCTGCCGGGGGTGGCCCAGGACGCGCTGGCGGGTGGTGCCGGTGCGGTCCGGCTGGGCGCAGGCCAGCCACCGCCGTTTGATCAGCACCTGGCGGGCCCGGTCCAGGGTGGCCGGCGAGACGCCGAACTCCGCGGCCATCTTCTCGCGGGACATGGTGGCCACCTGCTCGTCGTTGAGGCTCATGAGCTGTTCGATCCGGCACCAGATGGCCACGGCCAGGCCGGGCACGGCCGGGTCGTGCAGCAGGGCGCGGGGAATCTGGTGGTGAGCGGGTGCCACCGGAACACCACCGGCATGGACCGTCGAGCGGCAGGGGCTTCTTTGGGTGTCACCGGAATACGGCTGGTATTGGCCGTCGAGCGGCAGGGGCTTCTTGGACGTAGGTTTTCGGACGGTATTCGTGCGGGTGAGTCTGTCGTCCGAGAACGTGTACGTTTCTGGGCGCCTGGCCGGAGGCTCTGCAAAGCCCCAGTTCAGAACAGATGGCGGCCCGAAGCTGCCGTATTCCGGTGGCACCCCGCGGAGCGTGCCCAGGTCGTCGATCCGGCCGAAGTCCACCATCTGTGCGTCGGCCAGGCCTTCCAGGATGTCTTCGGCGAGCTTGCCGTCGATTGGGGCGGAGCTTTCCGGCGAACGACCGGTGAAGTCGGCCGGCGACAGCGGCGACTGGGCCGGCACGGCGACGCGGGCGGTCTCACCGGACATCGACGTCAGCAGAGCCGGGTCGCCACGCAGGATCGCGTGGTGCAGGGCGGTCAGCTCCGGCCCCGGGTCCACCCCGAGTTCCTCGGCCAGGATCCGCCGGCCTTCCCGGAACGAGGCCAGCGCGTCGGACTGGCGGCCGAGCCGGTACAGAGCGGTCATGTACTGGCCGCGCAGCCGCTCGTTGTCCGGATGGCGCTCGACCAGCGAGGCCAGTTCCGCGACCAGCCAGCCATGCCGTCCCAGCGCCAGGTCGGCCGTGATGCGTTCCTCTGTGGCGGTCAGCCGTAGTTGTTCCAGCCGGGCGGCCTCCCCGGCCAGCGTCGAATCGCCCAGCCCGGCGAGAGCGGGCCCGCGCCACAACGCCAGCGCGGCCTCCAGCAGGATGGAGGTCTCCTCCGGCGTGGACGCCTGTCGCGCGTCGGCCACGTGCCGTTCGAACAGGCCGACGTCGACGGCTCCGGTGGGCACCTGGGCGAGGTAGCCGGGCGCACGCGTGACGATCACATCCAGGATGCCTGCGCGGGCCAGCGCCTGGCGTAACGTCTTGACGTAGGTCTGTATCGCGGCCCTGGCGGTCTCCGGCGGATCATCCGGCCAGATGATGTCGATCAGACGGTCCGTCGGCACGACGCGCCCCTGTTCGAGCAGCAGCGCGGCCAGCAGCACCTTCGGTTTGACTCCCCCCAGCGGGACCGCCCCATCTGCGGCCATCACCTCGACTGGCCCCAACAGCCGAAACTCCACCCGTCACTCCCCGTTGCATCGATGCTGAACAGCAGCGTGCGGGCGCGCCCCCCCGGCGCGCCCACCCGTCGACGCCAACGGAGGTTCGATGGATCAAGGCGTCGGCGTGGCGGGGGTGGTTCAGAGGATCTTTAAGACAGCATGAACAGTTCCTACCGCGGGCGCAAGGTTCAGCCGCGGAAGCTCGCGCCGAAGAGACCGTCGCTTGGCAGCAGGCTACGCACTCTGCGTGCGTCCGCCGGCCTGACGGAGCCGGAACTCACCGGGCGTCCTCCGTGGCCCGCTTTCAAGGTCTCGAAGCCGGAGACAGCGGGACGGGTGAGGACGGCTCCCGCAGCCACACCCGCTGACGGCCGTCGGCGGTGACGGTCAGCCCGAACTCCTCATGCCCCGGCCGTCCCCGCTCGGCCCACCACCGGTGGGCGGCCTCGACCTCGTCCCACAGACCGCGCGGCCCGCCCTGGTAGACCCGCGAGGCGGCGGGGTCGCCCTCGTCGAAGTACACCGCCGCCCACGACCGGTCCCCCAAGCCGAACAGCCACATGGTCTGTATCCCGTCTGGACCGCGTGCGAAGGTTCGGACGCACTCGGGGACCAGCAGGCCGGTCACGAAGTCGAAGGCGGCGTAGCCGGACTCGTCCATCACCTCCTCGACCGGCAGGCCGGCGGTCGAGCGGCGGGTCCCGGCGGGCCAGTCGTCGCCGGGGGGAAGGTAGTCCTCGTAGGCGGGCCAGTCCAGGCGCTGGGCGCGGATCCGCATGAACCGGGTGGCTCTGGAAAAGCATCCGCTCGCGGTTCCGTCGTCGGCCACGACCAGCCGGGCGATGGCGCTCTGCCCGGTGTAGTGGGTCCCCCACGGCATCACCAGCACACCGCCTGGGCGGGTCTGCTCGATCCAGGCCCGAGGCACCTGCCGGACGCCCGCGGTCACCAGAACCCCGTCGTACGGCGCGCCTTCCGGCCAGCCGAGCAGGCCGTCACCGACGACGAGCCTCGGATACCGACCCGCCGAGGCCAGGGCCTCGCGCGCGGTCTCGGCCACCGCCTCGTCCACCTCGACCGAGACGACGTTCGCCTCGCCGAGCCGGGCCGACAGCAGGGCGGCGCACCAGCCGGTTCCGGTACCGACCTCCAGCACTTTCGCCCCGTCGAACACCGACAGTTCGGTGAACATCCAGAACACCAGACCCGGCGCGGAGCTGGAACTGCTGGCCACCTCACCTGGAGCGGTTCCGGTGTGCCGGCCGTCGTCCCACTGGGTGGCGATGGGCACATCGGCGTCGGCCCAGCGACGCCACCTCTCGGGGTCGTCGAGCTTGGAGACGGCGATCCCGCCGTCGTCGGGCCACATCACGTCGGGCAGGAACAGCTCCCGGGGAACCTCCTCGTAGGCGGCCATCCAGTCGGAGGTCAGCGCGCCCGTCTCCACCAGAAGGTCGCGTAACCTCCGCCGCCCGGTTTCCGGGATCACTTCTTCGGGTCCGGCTCCGGCTTCTCGTGCTTCCCGGGTGGCGCGCCACCGTCCAGCTCCGGCCCCTTCGGCGCGCCCGGGACGAGTCTTTTGTCCTCAGCCGGCTTTCCCGCGTGGTCTCCCATGCGTCTCCCCTCTCGTCGAACTGCTGACGTTGGGTGTTCGCCGACAAGCGTAACGTCACGGACCGTGGTGTTCGGGGCACATTTCCGTCACTGTCACGGCCGGGCGATCGGGCAGGGGGCGCCGTCTGGGGGACGGTCCTCAATCGGTCTCGTTGCGTTCCCGTACGCGTTGTGTGCCCAGACCCCTCGGGATCACCTCGGTCCGCTCGCGCGTGTCCTCGGTGTGCCTCACGGGCGGGCCGTCGTCCGGTTTGGGGGTCTCCGACGGGACCGGGGAGTCGAAGATGTCGATGTCGACCTCCTCGCCTCCGACGGTCAGCGTGTCCCACGCGCCGCTGACCACCAGGGAGCGCACCGTCTCGGTCTGCAGCGCGCGCAGGTGCTCGATGAGGGCCGCGTCGTCGGGCATGCCGGGAATCCGCGGTGACAGGCGGTCGCGAATCTGCCGGAGCCGTTCCATCAGGGTGTCGATGTCCGCGTTCCGGTCCGAACCCGCGGCGCCCTCGTCGAGGCCCTGAGCGATCTTGTCTTTGATCGCCCGGGTGACCCCGTGCTCGTCGGCGGCCACCATCGCGTTCCACGCGCGGCTCTTGTGCCGGTACTGCAGCATCGACATCGCGGCCTCGTGGCGGACGAAGTCGGCGTCGCGGAACGGCCGCCCCCGCCAGTTGCGGTTGAGGGAGCGCGCCAGCGAGATGGCCGACGCCAGCCCGCTGTTGAGCCCGCGTCCCGGCCAGAAGTGGATCGCGTTGGCCGCGTCCCCGAGGAGGAACCCGTACGTTCCCGGTGTGTCCGGCGTCGGGAAGAACAGCCGGGCGGTGAACCGCGGGCGCTGCACCATGTCCAGCCGGAAGCCGGTGACCGCGCTCACGTTGTCCTCCGTGACGCCGAAGAACGTCAGCCCCTCCCGCACCCGCTCCCACAGTGCCGATCCCCTGACGAGGGCGGGCAGGAACAGTGTCCGATGTGTCGAGCAGTGGAAGTTGCCGTTCTCGGTCCGTTCCATCAGGCAGGGGTTGGAGGCGATGCATTCCTCGAACACGCGCCTGACGGGGTCGATGCCGATGACCTCCTTGGCCTCCTCGTCGGTGAGGCGCATGTTCAGGAACCCCTCGCCGCGCAGCGAGTTCAGCAGAAAACGATTCTGCGCCACCGTCAGAAGAACGGTCATGGGGTCCGAGAAGTCGGACTTCACCCGTATGCCGAGCACAATGTCCTGCACGTGGTGGCCGTCAAGCGAGTATATTGACTTGTCGGCCTTTCCGAACCTTTCGGTGAAATGCTCCCGGGTTCGTGAGCGCCCGCCCTCGCAGATGGCCAGCACATGGTCCTGCGCCACGGTGTCGTGGTGCTCGACCGGGTCGAAGTTCTCGGGAACCAGGCGAATGCGGTCGGATTTCTCGTTCGCCATGTCGAGCAGCGTGTCCTCGATATAGGCGATCCGAATGTTCCGCGGGCTGTAGCCGCGAATCGAATCGGGACCGGCGGGCCACATCTCGGTGTGGGACCCGGCGGTGAACAGCCGCGCCTGGACCTCCTCCGGCAGGTTGAGGTACTGGCGGCTCTGGACCGTCACGACCTGCTGCCGCCGGTTGTTGCCCTGGGCCGCGTTCCTCCACACGATCCGCTCCCCGTCCCGGGTCCAGCGGCCGTCGTACATCGTGATGGCCACCCGGTGCCCCATGAGGTGTTCGAGCAGCAGGGCGAGGCTCAGCCCGACAGGGCCGCCACCGGAGACCGTGACGTGCAGGACCTGCTCCGATCCGACGCCCGGAAGGCGCCTGACGACCGTCTGGAGCAGGGAGGCGTCCGCGACCGTCTCCAGCTCGTCGAACACCTCGAAGCGGAACGTCTCCCCGCCGATGGCGATCGTGTCACCGGGCCGGAGCACATGGGAGGTGATCTTCCTCCCGTTGACGAAGGTCCCGTTGCGGCTCTCGCGATCGTGCAGCACGTGGTCGCCGGCCTCGTGACGCACCTCCGCGTGGAAGCGCGACGCCCTCTCACTCGTGATCACCACGTTGTTGTCGCCCCGGCGGCCGAAGGTCATCGGTTCCTCGCCGATCGGAAACCGCTGTCCGGCGAGAGGACCCTCGTGCCCGACAATCGCATACGGCATGGGCCGCGCTCCTCTCCGCCGGAAACCGATGTGATCGTTTATCGTGTCACGCTTCGCGGCTCCGGAAAAGGCCACGAAAAATATGGGTCACCGCTCGCCACAGGTCATCGCATAGTATGTGAAATTTTTCCGCCGACGACACCGAACGCTCATAAGCCCCGCCCGTACACATTGACCAGGACATTTGACGGCGTACCGGCCGCGCGTTCGGTGAACAAGGGTGAGAAACGGAAAGTCGTTTTCCGGAAAAACGACATGACTCATTTCATGCCGCTCAGGTCCCATATCCGCACGGACGTGTCCCTGCTGCCGGTGACGGCGACGGTCCGGCCGTTCACCTGCCCGACCGCCACCGCGTAGACGGTGCTGGTGTGGCCGGTGAGCGGGCGGCCGACGGCCTCGTGCGTGGTCAGATCCCACACCCGCACGCTCCTGTCCCAGCTGCCGGTGACGGCGATGGGCCTGCCGTTCAGCTGCCCGATCGCCACCACCGTGACGAATTGGGTGTGGCCGGTGAGCGGGCGGCCGACGGCCGTGCGCGTGGCCAGGTCCCACACCCGGACCGTGCCGTCCGCGCTGCAGGTGACCGCGACCGGCTTACCGCCCACCTGCCCGACCGCCACCGAGTACACGTCCCCCGTGTGATCCGTCATCGGCTCACCCACAGGTTGGCGCGTGGTCAGATCCCATACCCGGACCGTGTCGTCCGGGCTGCCGGTGACCGCGACCGGCTTGCCGCCGACCTGCCCGACCGCCAGCCCCCAGACCTCGTCGGTATGACCTTTCATCGGCCCGCCGATGGCCTCGCGCGTGGTCAGGTCCCACATCCGGACCGTGTGGTCCGCGCTGCCGGTGACCGCGACCGGCTTACCGCCCACCTGCCCGACCGCCACCGCGCACACATTCCCCGTATGACCTCTCATCGGCTGGCCGAGGGCCGTACGCGTGGTCAGGTCCCACATCCGGACCGTGTGGTCCGCGCTGCCGGTGACCGCGACCGGCTTGCCGTTCACCTGCCCGACCGCCACCGCGCACACGTCCTCCTCATGATCCGTCATCGGCCCGCCGACGGGCTTGCGCGTGGTCAGGTCCCACATCTGCAGGTAGTTGTCCATGCTGCCGGTGACGGCGACCGGCCTGCCGCCCACCTCCGCGATCGCCGCCCCCCAGATGTCGTCGCCCTGGTGGCCCATCTCCCCCGACATCACCGCCGGTCCTTGACCGGCGCCCACCGCCGTCTCCCTCCCGGAGGGCCAGAAGGGCACGGAGAGCGCGACGAGCGCGACGCAGACCGTCGCCACGGCGATCCATCCGATACGGCCGCGCGGAAAGGACGGCCTCGGCCGCGCCGTCCCGCGCGGCCCGTCCCCGGTGACGATCGCGTTCCGTGCCGCCGAGGAGACCGGCGTCGCGGAGCCGTGGAGCAACGGCTCGCCCGCCGGCCCGTCCGTCACGGGGCGGGAGGCCGGCGCGACGGCTTCCTCCACGGCGGGGGACCCCGCGGGAATGCCGTCGGGAGTGACCGCGGAAGACCCCGCGGGAGTGACGGCGGGAGGAGACGGTTCGGGGGTGCCGGCGAAGGCGCCGGTGCGCCGGTCCGGTCGCGCGCCCCGGACCCGGCCGGTCAGCACCGCCAGCACCTCGTCCACCCCCGGACGGTCCCGGGGGTCCTTGGCCAGGCAGGCGGCCAGGAGCGCGCGCGGCGGCTCGGGCACCCCCTCCAGATCCGGCTCGCGGGTGAGGATGGTGCTCATGACCGCCGCGGCGTGCTCCCCGGCGAAGGCCTGGTGGCCGGTGGCGGCGTAGACCATGGTGGCCGCCCAGGAGAACAGGTCGGAGGCCTCACTGGCGGGCTGGTTGGCGAGCTGTTCGGGCGCCAGGTAGGCCGGCGTGCCGACCAGCGACGAGACCGTGGTGGCGACGGTGGTCTCCAGGATGCGGGCGATGCCGAAGTCGATGACCACCGGCCCCTCCGGCCCCATGATCACGTTGGTGGGTTTGAAGTCGCGGTGCACGATCCCGGCCCGGTGGATCGCCTCGAGCGCGGTGACGGTGGCGATCGCCAGACGCTCCAGGCCGCTTCCCGTGCGGGGACCGCCGGTGGCGACCAGTTCCTGGAGGGAGGGGCCGGGAACGTACTCGCTGACCAGGTAGGGCCGCCCCTCGCTGAGCCCCGCCTCCAGCACCGTGGCGGTGCAGAAGGCCGCCACCTGCCGCGCGAGCGCGACCTCGCGCTCGAAACGCCGCACCATGGTGTCGTCGGCGGCCATGCGCGCGTGCAACACCTTGACCGCCACCTGCTGCCCCGAGGGGCTCCGGCCCAGGTAGACGGTGCCCTGGCCGCCGCTGCCCAGCACCCCCAGCAGCCGGTAGACGCCGATGCGCTCGGGGTCACCCCTGTTCAGCCGGCCCGCCTCGGCCACCGTTCACCGTCCTTTCCCACCGGCGTGTGCCCTGAGCCGTGACCGGTGGAGCCGTCCGACCGTGGGCAGCCGGGAGAAGAGCCGTCACCTCTGCTGTTCAGATCATGGTGCGTCGATCATGCCCCGGGGAAGACGTATTTGACCGGCGATTCCGACTTACCTAACAACTCGCTCGGGACAACGGGACCTGTAGTACCTGGAAAAGCCAGAGAGATCTCCTTCGATACAGGTGGGGATCAGGACGCCTGGCGGTCGCGTGTCCAGACGGGGCTGTCGAGGAAGTGGTTGTCGTACACGTCCTGGGAGGCCAGCAGTTCCTCAAGCGTGGCCTCACCCCTGCGGAGGCGGTCGAGCAGGCGGAAGTACTCGAAGCGCTGGATGCCGGGGGCGACGACGATGAGGAGGTCGGCGGTGTGGCCGGGGGCGGCGGCGAAGGCATGGGGTGTCAGCGGGGGCACGGCCGCCACATCGCCCGCCGCCAGCGTCACGATCTCCTCGCCCGCCAGGACGCGGGCCTTGCCCTCCAGGATGTAGAACAGCTCGGTCGACGTGGTGTGGTGGTGGGGCACGGCGCCGTCCGCGCCTTCGGCGAGCGTCATCCTGAGGGTGCTCAGCGCGCCACCGGTGTCGCCGGAGTCGAGCAGCAGCCGTCCCGTGGCCGTGGGCGAGATGATGGTCTCGGCGTCGACCTCGCGGACGACGGCCGTTTCCGTGATCAGCGACATGTCAGGCTCCCTTCGAGCGCGGAGGACACGAGCCGCTCTGCGTAGGCCCGGTCGACCGGCGCACCTGTGATCATTACTCGGTAGTAGAGGGCGCCGGCCAGCTGGTCGAACAGCGCCTCGGCGTCAAGGTCGGCGCGCAGCTCGCCGCGCACACGCGCACGCTCGATCAGGGCGAGCGCGATGGTGTTGCGCTCGGCGTACTGCTCGCGGGTCAGCCGGCCGATGTCCTCGTGCCTGGCCGCGGCCGCCACGAGCTCGCCGACGGTCCCCGCGGACGGGTCTTCGCGGCCGCCCGCCGCGCGCATGCGGTTGAGCCCGGCGGCGATCTTCTCCATGTAGTCGACGAGGTCGGCCCGGATGTCGCCGGTGTCGGTGATCTCGTCGTCGGCCTGCAGCCGGGCCACCACCGCGACGGCCAGGTGATCCTTGGTCGGCCAGCGGCGGTACAGCGTGGTCTTGGCCACGCCCGCCTGCTCGGCCACCTCGTCGATGGACAGACCGGCGTAGCCGCGTTCGAAGATCAGGGCGGCGGCGATCCGCAGCACTCGCTCGTCCACCTGCGTGTCGCGTGGCCGTCCGCGAGGCGCCATGGCGACCCCCTTCATTTCGAAACTCTTGTAGCGGAATAGAAGCTACCCCTCGCGAGCCAATTACGCAACCAAAGTTTCGTAATTGATGGATGACCGGACGTACGGCCCACGGTCACCTCGCCGCCTCGGCGCGCCCGGACATGAGCGTCGTCGCCCATCACCTCGGCGACGACCTGCACGGGGCGGGTGTCCGGCTCGATCTCGCCGGGCTCGACGCCGGGGCGGATCCTCGGCGGAGCGACGGCGGGCCTCGGCGTCGCCCCCTGAACGGCACGAAGGCGAGATGGCACACCGGGGTCTCGCGCGATGACGCTGTGTGATGATCAAAAGGTACGGCCGCGCGTCGCGGCGGCGCTCGGGCGCGTGCCGGGACCGGTGATGACACGGTCGGCCGGATACGCGGAAGGCGCGGACGCCCCGGCCCCCTGGAACGAGGGACGACGGGACTGGGGACTAGCGTTCCGTGGTGCTCTCCCCGTGCCCTCCGGCGGCGCACGGGGCGTTCTCGGTGCCGTTCTCGGTGCCGTTCACGATGCCGTTCACCGTACGGCCGGCCACCCCCGCCGGACCGTACACGGCAACGCCCACGAGACGGCTCACAGGGCCCGCAGGCCGCTGATGACTTCCCGCAGCAGACCCTCCGCGGGCGAGGTGTTCGCCGGAAGCGGCGAACGCACCAGGATCAGCCCCTGGTCGAGCAGGTCGCCCAGGAGCACCTTGATCACGCCGATCGGCAGCCCCGACTCGGAGGCGACCTCGACGATCGGCCGGGTCCGCTTCATCAGGCCGAGCAGCCGCCGGTGCTCGGACCCCAGGTGCGAGCCCGCCGAGATCACCGAGCCGTTCGCGACCACCATGGACAGCAGGTCGAACGCGGCGGAGGACGTCGACGTCGTCGTCCGGCCTCCGGTCAGCGCGTAGGGGCGGACGACGGGCCCCGCCTCCTCGTCGACCCACTCGACCTCGTCGCTCATTGGCCGGCCACCCGTGGGGCGGTGGCCAGATGCTGGCCGACGCGAGTGACGAGGCGGGCCATCTCGTAGGCGATCAGGCCCACGTCGGCGGCGCCGCTGGTCATGACCGACAGGCAACTGCCCTGACCGGCCGAGGTGACGAAGAGGAACGCGGAGTCCATCTCCACCATGGTCTGGCGTACGGCCCCGCCCCCGAACTGGAGGCTGGTCCCCTTCGCCAGGCTCTGGAAACCGGAGGCCACCGCCGACAGGTGGTCGGCGTCCTCCTTGCTCAGGCCCCGGGAGGAGGCCATCATCAACCCGTCGTTGGACAGGATCAGCGCGTGGGTGACGTCCGCCACACTCGTGACGAAATCATCCAGAAGCCAATAAAGCTCGCCCGGCACGTGATTGAACCCCTTCCCCTTTGATGATCATGCTTGCTGTGGGTCGCGGTCGGCCGGAGGCCCGGCACAACGGACCGCCTTCCGTTCCAGAACCCTGATCGTCACTGCTCTGTACCGTCGTTCTCGCCCTCGGACCGCCCGCGCCGCCATCCCGACTGGAAGGAGTTCAGCAGCGCCCGCGCCTCCTCCGGCGACCGCTCCACGATGTCGGCGGCCGACTCGGGCTCCTGGCGCGTGCCGTCCTGCCGCAGGGCGGGCGACAGGTTGGCCTGGCGGACCCGGCGGGGCAGCCCGGCGTTGCCGCGCCGCAGCGACGTCGTCTTCCACAGGTCCGCGGGAAGCGGCCGTACCGGCTCGACGGTCCCGGTGATCTCGGAGGGCATGGGCTCGGCCGGCAGCGGCACCGGAATCATCGGTTCGACCGGCTCCGGGTCGCCCAGCAGGTTCTCGGGGAGCAGGACGACCACGCCGGTCCCGCCGTACGGCGAGGGGCGCAGCGTCACGCTGACGCCGTACCTCGCGGCGAGCAGGCCCACCACCGCGAACCCGAGGCGGTCGGTCTCCGCCGGGTCGAACTCCGGCGGGCTGGCCAGACGCTCGTTGATCGAGGCACGCTTCTCCGCGGTCATGCCCAGACCCCGGTCCTCGATCTCGATCGCGAAGCCCCGGCCGACGAGCTCGCCGCGGATCGACACCTCGCCTCCCGGCGGGGAGAAGACCGTGGCGTTCTCGATGATCTCCGCGAACAGGTGCATCATGTCCGCGACCGCGCTACCGACCAGGGTGCTGCCCGCCATGGGGTAGATCCGCACCCGGGCGTAGTCCTCGACCTGGGCCGCGGCGCCGCGCAGTACGTCCTCCATCAGGACCGAGGAGCGCCACTTACGGCCCGCGGCCCCGCCGGAGAGGATCACCAGGCCCTCCGCGTGGCGGCGCATTCGGGTGGTGAGGTGGTCGAGCAGGAACAGGTTCTCCAGCGCCGCGGGGTCCTCGGCCTGCTTCTGCATCCCGTCGAGCAGCTTGAGCTGACGCTGGAGCAGGGACTGGCTGCGGCGGGCCAGGTTGCGGAAGGACTGTGCGACGCCCTCGCGCAGCTTGGCCTGCTCGACGGCCGAGCGCACCGCGCGGTCCTGGACGCTGTCGAAGGCGGCGGCGACGTCGTGGATCTCGGCGGTGCTGCCCAGCGGTTCCAGGGGCGGCGCCTCGGCCGACACGTCCACGTTCTCGCCCCTGCGGAGCTTCTCCATGACCCGCGGCAGCCGGATCTCGGCCACCTCCATGGCGGCCCGCCGTACTCCGGCCAGCTCGCGGGTGAGCCCGCTGCCCACCCGGTAGGAGACCAGCAGCGAGGCGACGACCGCGACGAGACCGAGCGCACCCGCGATTCCCGCCCTGGTGAAGGTCGTCGCGGCCGACGGGGCGGCCCGGTCGGCGAGGGAGAGGCTGACCGCCGTCAGGGCCCGCTCGTAGACGACCTCCAGGTCGTCGCCCGCCGAACGCCAGTCGGACAGGGCGACGGTCTCCCCCTCCTGCAGGGTCTCCTCGTAGCCGGTGTACCGGGTGTAGATCGTCGAGGTCATCATCCCGCCGAAGGGCTGGCGCAGCCTCGGCTCCAGCTCGGGCAGGTACTGCTCCAGCAGGAAGCCCCGGTTGATGGCGAGCTCGTTGAACAGCTTCAGCTCGCTCGGCGCCAGCGCCCGCCCCATGGCCAGTGCCCCGGTGGCCAGCGCCCGCTCACGGCTGAAGAGGTCCTTGGCGTAGGTGACCATGTTGAGGCTGCGCGACTGCTGGTACAGCGGCAGGTCGTTGTTGAGGCTCATGGTGCTGAAGAGCCGGTTCAGCGCCTCGGGCACCAGGGAGAAGTCACGGGAGAGGCCGACCAGCCCGATCCGGCCGTTGTCGACCTTGGCCCGGATCGATTCGAGGGCGTTGAGCCGGTTCATCACCTCGTTGAACCGGATCTTCATCTCCTGGCTCATCGCCGACTTCGCCGATTCGGTGTTCGTCTGCTCGCGGAAACGCAGACGTGCCTGGTTGGTGGCGGTGCGCTGCACGGTGAGGTCGGCCCTGACCGTGTCGGAGCGGGTGGCCAGGTACTCGGCCGAGATCAGATGTTCCCGCTGGATCGCGTTGCCCAGTTCGTTACCCGGTTTGCCGACGGTGTCGAACAGGGTGGAGATCGTGAGCAGGCTCATCGAGTCGCCGACCGTGACGGTCGCGGCGAAGCCCCACAGGGCGAGAAGCGAGATCAGCGGGATCGCCAGCAGCGCCGAGATCTTGAACCGAATGGGCCTGCTCGATGCCATGTCACCTCATCGGTTCGCTCTCGGAGCGCCGAAGGCGGAGACCTCCGGAGCATCTCTAGATCGCCGATGAGGATAGCACTGAGAAGGCAGAGTATTCGTATCCTATTTGTGACATGTCATGAATTAGTAAAGAAAAGTGACAAGTCAGCCGAGTGCGGCGTGCGAGGCGCGGGTGGCGCTCCGTACCCGGTTCAGATAGGCCAGCCGTACGGCGAGCACCGCCACCAGGGCGATCTCCCCGGCGAGCAGCACCCGCTCCGCCAGGCCGATGAGCATCCGATCACCGGGAAGCGCCACGTAAGTGACCGCGACCAACCCGAACCCACAGGCCAGCGCCAGCCACTCGACCGGCCGGGCGATCACCCTCCATCGCTCGTCCTCGCCGAGACACGTCACCATGAGCGCGCCCGCCACCGGCAGCGCGACGAACACCACGGCCGAGGCGTAACCGTGGATCCGGTCGCCCAGGCCCGGTACGGTGCCCGGCGCCCCCGCGGGCACGAGAGCCATGACGGTCAACGCCGCGCTCCACACCACCATCAGCCGCTCGGCCGTCACCCCCAGCGGCGCCCTGGCCGCCCGCAGCCCGGCGGTCAGCGCGAAGGCGGCGACCGCCAGCGCCACCAGGGCGAGCTCGGTCGCTCCGCTGCCCTCGACGGCGGCGTACTCGCCGATCGTCAGATCGAACGGGTCCGGATGAGGGGTCGGGTCGATCTGACCGGCGACCACCGCCCCGACGGCCACCGCGATCCCGGCACACGCGACCGGCGGGTAGAGCCTCTTCAACGCGAGCATGCCCCAAGACTGTCCGCAGGAGCGTCCCTTAGACATCCGGCGGCACCCCTGACCCGACCCTGACCCACCCCTGAGACCCCCGCCCCGAAGTCCGGCTCCCTCGCCCACACCTCCCGGAGCGCCGCCCACCACGGGGCGGGGTGGGCCTCCGTTCCGGTGGGACGGGCGCTCACCGGCGGTCTCCCGCCGTCCCGTGGCCGATCTCGGGCCCGCGATGCGGCCCGGCTGTACACAGGCTGTGGACAACCAGGCTGCACACCCTGTGGAAACTCTGTATCACCTGCGGAAATCCACCCACAGGGCTGTGGATGAAACCCGCCCGGGAGATCCGCCGCCGAGGAATCCCCGGTGGAATCCCCCGGCGGGCACCGGGAATCCCGTCAGCGTGGAATTCCCGACCGGCATCGGGAGATCCACCGCCGCGGGATCCCCGGCGGGCACCGGGATCCCCGCCTCTACAGCCCGGACGGGTCCCGGCCCACGCTGATCTCCTCGGCGATCCACCGGATCCCGAGGTCGTCCATCCCCGGCACACCGGCCAGCCGTCCCCGGAGCACGGTCGCCACCAGGGAAACGTCCGCTCCGGCGTATCCGACCGCGATCTCGTGGACGGTTCCGAAAAGGGCGCGGTTCGCCTCGTGCTCACCGTTCGCCCGCGTCAGAGAACTCTCCGCCATGTCCGCATCCCCCTGTTGAGCCGAATGGTCGGGGGCAACGCTACGGCGGAGCGCCGGTGCCCGGGAGGAGACCCGCGCGGATTCCCCGGGCCGCACCGTCACCGTCACCGACCCGTAACCGGCCCGTGCCCCCTCCCGGCCGCCGGCCTGTCGGCCGTCCCGGCCAGCACCGTCGCGCAGATCTCGGTGAGCTGCCGGATCTGCCGGGGGGTGAGCAGGTCGAACAGGTTCTGCCGTACCGCCTCGACGTGGCCGGGCGCGGCGGCGGCGAGCGCCGCGAGCCCCTCGTCGGTGAGCACCGCCCAGCTCACACGCTTGTCGGCCGCGCACGGCTCGCGCCGTACCCAGCCGCGTTCCTCAAGACGGGCGATCGCGTGCGAGAGACGGCTCTGGGAGGAGTTGAGCTCGGCGGCCAGCTCGCTCATCCGCAGCATGCGCTCCGGCGCCTCCGACAGCTTCACCAGCGTCGCGTAGTAGGCGTGCGGCATGCCGGAGTCTCGCTGCAGCTGCCGGTCCAGCTCTTCCTGGACGAGCTGCGAGGCGCCCATGAACGCGCGCCATGCTCGCTGCTCGTCGTCGTCCAGCCATCGGGTCACGAGTCCACTTTACTTGAACTCTCAACCATATGGAGGTAGCGTACTTGAGAGTTCAAGTTTTATGGGAGGAACCATGCCGGTCCAGCGGCTCAACCACGCGGTCCTGTTCGTGCGCGACGTCGAACGCAGCGTCGCCTTCTATCAGGAGGCCCTCGGCTTCAGGGTCGTCATGGGCGGAAAGGGCGCGGCGTTCCTGCAGGCCTCCGGCTCGGCCAACGACCACGACCTCGGCCTGTTCGAGCTCGGCGCCCACGCGGGTCCGTCCGGCGCCGGACGGACCACCGTAGGGCTCTACCACCTGGCCTGGGAGGTGGACACCCTGGAGGAGCTGGAGCGGATCGCGATCAAGCTCGCCGAGATGGACTCACTCGTCGGCGCCTCGGACCACTCCACGACCAAGGCCCTGTACGCCAAGGACCCGGACGGCCTGGAGTTCGAGGTGTCCTGGCTGGTCCCGGCCGACCGGCTGACCGAGGAGACGCTGAAGGCGCGCAGCGGCATCAAGCCGCTCGACATCGCCAAGGAGAAGGCGCGGTACGGCGCGCGGACCCGCGGCGGCCTCGGCGTGTCCGTACCCGCCTGACCCCGGCCCGCCACCCCGCGCCCGGACCGGCTTCACGCCCTCCCGCGCCCGGACCGGCTTCACACCCTCCCGCGTTCAGGCCGGTTTCCGTCCTCCCGTGCTCAAGACCGTCCTCCCGTGCTCAAGACCGGCTTCCCGCCCCTCCCTGTTCAGGCCGGCTGCTCCCGCGGCACTCCGGCCTGGGGCGCGAGGAGCGCGGCGAGGCTGACGCTGTCGACGACGGCCCCGATGGACGCCTCGACGTCCAGCCACACCGCGCGCAGCGGCGCCGCCTCGCCGAAGTAGACGATGTCGGCGGTGGAGAACCCCCGCACGGAGGTGAAGCCTCCGCCCACCGCCCGCAGGACGTCTCCGACGAATATGCTCTCCGCTCTCCTGGCGAGCGTGAAGCCGCCCTCGTTACCCCGCTGCGCGAAGACGAGGTTGGCCCGCCGCAGATCGGTCAGGATGCCCCGCAGAAAGCTCGGGGGGATCTGCTGGGCGTGGGCCAGGCTCTCGGCGGTGACCGACACAGGATCATGAGCCGCGATCACCAGCATCGCGCGTATTGCGTAGTCACTACGGGCCGTGACGTGCATCCGAAGGTCCTCCCCGATGGCATGAGCCGGTGATCGGCGACCTCTGGGCGGGTCCCTGGTAAATCTACTATCTCTATGGGTTAACCATGAATTGTCTCCGCAGTCAGAAAATGTGATCACGCGCCACGTTTCAGGGCCGCCCCCCGTACTCGAAGGGCCGCCCCCGTACTCGAAGGTGCCGCGCTCCGGCTCGGAGGTGAGCGATTCGCCGGGCCCCGGTGGGCCTACCCTCCCGCGGCCTGCACGGTGTGCAGCAGGAGCAGCGCGGTGGTCACCGGCCCGACGCCGCCGGGCACCGGGGTCAGGGCCGAGGCCACGGCGGCCACGCCCGGCTCGACGTCACCGACGAGGCCGCCGTCCGCCGCCTGGTTGGTGCCCGCGTCCACCACCACGGCGCCCGGCCTGACGTGCGCCGGGGTGATAAGCCCGGCCCTGCCGACGGCCGCGACCAGGATGTCGCCCATGGAGGTCACCGCGGCCAGGTCCGCGGTGCGCGAATGGCACACCGTCACGGTGGCGTTGCGGTCCAGCAGCAGGTGGGCTGCGGGCTTGCCGACCACCGTGGAGCGGCCGACCACGACCGCGTGACGACCGGCGACCTCCACGCCGTGGTGCTCCAGGATCCGCACCACCGCCTCGGCGGTCGCGGGCGCGAAGGCGGCGAGCCCGGCCGCCAGACGGCCCAGCGAGAGCGGGTTGGCGCCGTCGACGTCCTTGGCCGGGGCGATGCCGGACGCCAGGTCCTCGGCCTTCGCGCCCCCGGGCAGAGGGGTCTGCAGGATGATCCCGCTCACGCGCTCGTCGGCGCTCAGTGACTCCAGGCGCCCGCGGATCGCCTCCGGGGACGCCTGCGGACCGAGGTCGGCCACGTCGCACGCGATGCCGACCTTGCCCGCGGCGTTCACGATGGAGCGCACGTACCAGGCGCTGGCCTCGTCGTCGGTGGCCGTGACCACGGCGAGCCGCGCGGGGCGTCCCTCCTCCGCGAGCCGGGCGGCCCGCTCGGTGACGTCCGCCCGGATGGCCGCGGCCTGCTCCCGGCCCGACAGGATCTCCGCGCTCATCTGGCGATCTCCTCACGCACGGTGGCGGTGATCCGCTCGGCCCTGGCCGCGATCTCGTCGACCCCGGCCGCCCGCCCGGCCAGCTCGGCACGGATCGTCTCGTTCCCGATGCCCGCGAGGTTGACCTCGACGTTGACCCGGGCGGTGGTCGCGGCCGCCCTCGCCGCCTCCGCGGCGGCGGCCACGTCGGTGATGACGTTGCGGTTGCCGACGGGCAGCAGTTCCTCGGCCAGCTCGACCAGGCGCCGCGCGGCGTCGATGGTCCTGGCCGGGGGACCGGCCGCCGCGACCAGCGCCTCGGCGATGGCCGCCGAGCGGTCCGCCCGCTCCTCCTCGGTCGCCTTGGGCAGCCGGTAGGCGTCGGTGACCGCGGTGAACGCCATCGCGTCGTCCTCGGCAAGCTGGAGCGTGTGGTCCCGCAGGATGTCCGCCTCCGCGAGGACGCGCCCGATCAGCTCCTCGTGTCCCGCCTGCTTCGGGCCGTCGCTGTAACGGGCCACCATGCCCAGCAGCGCGGCGGCCTGGGCGCCGTGCAGGGCCGCGGACGCGCCCCCGCCCGGTGCGGGCACCCGGTCGGCCAACCGGTCCAGAAAGTCACTGATCGTCTGGTCTCGCATCCGTGTCTCCCCGAGTCGCCCGAGAGACCGGGACGGGCCCGCCCCCTCGGAGATCACGTCGTGGGTTGTCACGTTACCGGGACGCGGTTCCCGGTGCCGGGGGGACGTCCGGGGCCGGGGGGACGTCCGGGGCCGGGGATCGCCGCCCGCCGCCCCGGGAGACGGCCACGCCCGCGAGGCACAGCAGGCCGCCCGCCAGGGTCAGCCAGCCGGGCACCTCGCTCAGGACCGCCCACGACATCAGGACCACCAGGGCGGGGACGATGTAGGTGGTGGCGCCCATCCTGCCCGCGGTGGTGCGGGCCAGCGCGTAGGCCCAGGTGGTGAAGGCCAGGGCCGTCGGGAAGACACCCAGGTAGACGACGTTCAGTGTCGCGGGCAACGGGGCGACGGCGACCTGCGAGACCAGCTGACCGGCGAAGGGCAGGCAGGCCACCGTACCGACGAAACAGCCGAAGGTGGTGACCTGCAGGGCGGAGGCGTGCCGCAGCGCGGGTTTCTGGGAGACGACGCCCGCGGCGTACGTCACGGCCGCGAGCAGGCACAGCAGGACACCGACGATCGGCGCGCCACCGTCGCCGGGCACGCCGGCGCCGCCCGACATGGAGATCCCCACGACGACGGCTCCGGCGAACGACACCACCATCCCGGCCATCAACCGGGACGGGAAGCCCTCCTTCAGCAGCCAGCCGCCGAGAAGGACGATCAGCATCGGACCGATGTTGACGACCATGGCGGCGGTGCCCGCGTCCACCTCCTGCTCGCCCCAGTTCAGGGCGACCATGTAGAGACCGAACCACAGGATCCCCGACGTCAGGATGCCGGGCCACGCGGCGCGCGGCGGCAGTCCCTCACGCCGTGCCAGCCAGATGACGCCGAGCACCACCGAGCCCGCGAGCAGGCGGCCGAGGGCCAGCGCCCCCGGGGCGAAGTACTGCGCGGCGTCGCGGATGGCCACGAAGGCCGAGGCCCACAGCAGCACCGTGACGCCCACCGCCGCCAGCGCCCGGCGGTCCACCCGGCCGTCCGAGGTGATGGTCTGTTCCATGCCTGCACCATAGGGTGCGAATATTTCGGCTTACATCCAATTTTTCCGGGCTCTCCCCTGCGCCCCACCCCGAACAGCTCACCGCCCGGACCCTCGCTCCACCGGGGAACGGCCCGCGATCTCGGGGGAAGAGGCCCACGCTCTCGGGGGAAGAACGGCCCGCGCCCCACGACCGGTCTCCCGCGCCCCCGTCAGCGGAAGGCGTCGGCGTGGTCGGCGGCCCATTCACGGAAAGTGCGCGCGGGCGTCCCGGTGAGCTTCTCGACCGCCGGTGAGACCACCTCGGGCCGCGCCACCAGCCCGGCCCACGCGTCGAGCGCGCCGTCGGCGAACGCGGCGGGCCACCCCTCGGCGAGCATCCGCTCCCGCGCCGTCTCCCGCGAGATCTCCTCCCAGCGCAACGGTCGGCCGATCACCTCGCCGATCACGCGCACCTGCTCGGCCTGGGTCAGCACCTCGGGTCCGGTCAGGTGGTACTTCGCCCCCGCGTGCCCGTCCTCGGTCAGCGCGCGGACGGCGACCGCCGCGATGTCGTGTTCGTGGACCAACGACCTGGCCGCCTCGCCGTACGGCCACCGCACGACGCCGTCCGCGCGGATCTGCGCCGCCCAGCCCAGGGTGTTGGCCGCGAACCCTCCCGCGCGCAGGAAGGTCCACTCCAGCCCGGTCCCCTCGATCGAGCGCTCGACGGCGGAGTGGAAACCGATGATCGGATCGACCTCCCGCCCGGGCTCGTCGGGCACGCCGTGCGCGGAGAGATAGACGATCCGGCGGGCGTGCCGGGCGATCACGTCCAGGACCGGTGGCGCCGTCTCCGCGGAGAGGGCGGGCCAGACGAGGAACACCGCGTCGATTCCGTCCAGGGCCGCCTCAAGCGTGTCCGGCGCCGTCAGGTCGCCGCGCACGGCTTCGACGCCGTCCGGCAGCGCGGCGGACTCGGGGGTGCGGGCCAGCGCGCGGACGGCGACGCCCGCGTTCCTCAGCTGGGAGACGAGACTTCGGCCGACATTGCCGGTCGCTCCGGTGACCAGGATCATTGGACGTCTCTTTCCTTCGGTGACGGACTTCCGCGACCAGCTTCGAACCTCAACCTTTGTTGATGTCAAGCCCGCCCACCGTGCCCACTGTGCCCACCATGCCCGTCTCGCCCGGCGGCTCCACGCCCGCGTCCTCCGCCCCCCAGAACTCCGGCCCCCGGGAACTCCGCCCCTGAGAACCCCGGAACCCGGCCGTTCAGAGCCTGGCGAACCAGTCGCGGACGGCCTCGACCCCGCCCGTGCCGAGGGCGACCATCAGGGCCGCGCGCGCCTTCACGGGCGTGAGGCCGCGGGCCCCGATCGCCCCCATCTTGGCGGCGAGTCCCGCGCCGAGGGACAGCTCCTCCAGGGGAACCTCGCGCGTGCGGCACCGGGAGGCGACGACCACCGGGATCCCCCAGCCGGTCAGCTCGTCGATCGTCACGAACAGGCCGGCCGGCACGTTGGCCGCGCCGGTCCCCTCCAGCACGATGCCCCGGGCGCCCGCGTCCACGACCGCGGTGAGCAGCGTGGAGTCCATCCCGGGGTAGGTCTTGATCAGGGCGACGTCCGTCTCGGGCTCCCCCGCGACCGTGGGCGGCCTGCGGGGCGGGACGGCCGACATCTCCACCCGTCCGCCGGCCACGCGGCCCAGCAGAGGCCCCGGGGCCGAGGAGAAGGCCGAGACCCCGGTGGCGTCGACCATGGTGACCCATCGGGCCGCGTGCAGTTCGTCGTTGACGCACACGACGACGCCCGCGTCGTGCAGCGCGGGATCGGCGGCGGCGCAGACGGACGAGGCCAGGTTGCGCGGGCCGTCGGACGACAGGTCGTCCAGGAGACGCATGGCGCAGGTCAGCACGATCGCACCACGGTGCGCGGCCCGCCCCGCGAGCAGGTCGGTGAGGAAGGCGGTCTCCTCCAGGGTGTCCGCGCCGTGGGTGATCACGACGCCGTCGAACCCCCGCTCCAGGACGGCCTCCCGGGCCTTTCGGGCCAGCAGCAGCATGGTCTGGGGCGAGGTGTCCCAGCCGGGCTCGGCCAGCACGTCCTCGGCCACCACCTCGGCCGTGAGCGCGCCGGCCGGAACGGTCTCCAGGAGTCGCGCGCCGGAGGCGATGCCCGAGCGGCTCGGGCGGGCGGAGTAGGCGATGGTATCGCCGGTCGCCAGCAGCAGGACGCGCTTCACTGCGTGATCCCTTCGGTCGTCGCGACGACGGCCCGTGGCCATTCGCGGCCGTTCCTCGGCGACCGCCCTCCTTTTATAACCCTTAAATGCCCCCAATAGGGTTATCTTTCGGGAACCGACGTCCCGGTGACGTTCCCCGGCGGATCGGGCCCCGCGCGGAGCGGAGCGCGGGACACGCCGGTCGCGTGCCGGGCACCGCCCTTCCGGTGGAAGGGCCCGCGCGAGACCCTTCCACCGGACGGCGGGCTACCAGGTGACGGGCAGCCGGTGCACGCCGTAGATGGCCATGTCCGAACGCATCGGCACCTCCTCGGGAGGTACGGCGAGGCGCAGTCCGGGCAGGCGCTCCAGCAGCGCCGGAAGGGCGATGCGCATCTCGTTGCGGGCGAGCTGCTGACCGAGGCACTGGTGGACGCCGTGACCGAAGGACAGGTGTCCGGCCGCCTGCCGGGTGACGTCGAGGGTGTCGGCGCCGTCGAACCGCGAGGGATCGCGGTTGGCCGCCGGGAGCGAGAGCGTCACCGTCTCGCCCGCCCTGATCGTCTGTCCCTCGATCTCGACGTCCTCCAGCGCGGTACGCGCGGTGAAGTCGATGATGGTGAGGTAGCGCATGAACTCCTCGACGGCGCCCGCCGTCAGGGAGGGGTCGTCGCGCAGCGCCGCCAGCTGCGGGGGGTTGCTCAGCAGCGCGAAGGTACTCAGGGCGATCATGTTCGCCGTCGTCTCGTGCCCGGCGACGAGCAGGAGCGTGGCCACGCCGGTGAGCTCCTCGTCCGTCAGCTCGCCGTCGGCGACCAGGCCCCCGAGCAGATCGTCGGTGGGCTCGGCGCGCTTGCGCAGCACCAGCTCGTGCAGATAGGAGAGCAGGTCGGCCATCGCGGTCTGCTTGCGCTCCACCGTCTCCTCGCGACTGATGATCACCGCCGAGTCCCGCTGGAAGCGGTCGTGGTCGGTGTAGGGGACGCCGAGCAGTTCGCAGATCACCAGAGAGGGGATCGGCAGCGCGAACGACCGCACGAGATCCGCGGGCGGTCCCTGGCGCTGCATCTCGTCCAGCCGATCGGCGACGATCTTCTCGATCCGGGGTTCGAGCTGCTTCATGCGGCGGACGGTGAACTGGCCGGTCAGCAACCGCCGGAACCGGGTGTGGTCGGGCGGGTCCATCCGCAGGAAGAACCCCGCGGGCACCGTGAGCTGCCGCTGCCGGGCGATGTGCGGGGTGGGCGGGTGCTGGAGGTCGATGCGGGTGCTGAAGCGATTGTCGGCCAGCACCGCGCGGACGGCGGAGTAACCCGTCACCAGCCAGCCGAGGTGGCCGTCGGCGTAGGTCATGCGGCGGATCGGGGTCTCCTGCCGCCACCACCCCAGCTCCTGGGGTGGGTCGAAGATGTCGTGCCGGCTTACGGGAAGGGTTACCGGGCCGGAAGCGGCTTTGGTCACAACGTGCTCCTTTGGGGTGGGACGCACATGTTCCCTTCAACAAAATCGCACTAAGGGCAGAATTGCAATACGTGCAGATAAGCGCTTGATGCAATTTTTTTCCACCCCGCTCCACCCCACCCAATCCCGCCCCGATTCACCTCATTTCGCACTCGCACCCCCCGCCGCACACCACTCGCACCCCCGCTGCACACCACTCGCACCCTCCGCCGCACACCACTCACTCCGCATCCGCACCGCCCCGATCCACCTCCACCCCCACACCCGCATCGCTCTCCGAACCCGCGATCTCCTCCAGCCTGCCTCCTCGGCGTCCGGCCCGCGTTTGCAACCACTACAAATGGAGCACTATAAATGGAGTGGTTAGCGGGGGAAGGAATACACCGGCCCCGGCCCGTCAGGCGGATGGAGCGAAGGCTCCGCCCCGGGCCGCGGACCGGCTCGCCGCTCCCGGCATGACGGCTCCACCACCACACGCGAAGAGGTTCAGATGCGAAAGCTCGTCTACTACGTCGGATCGTCCATCGACGGCTTCATCGCGGGCCCCGACGGCTCCGTCGACTTCTTCCCCATGGGGGACGACGTCCTCGAACACATCGTCTCCGAGTACGCGGACGCCGTTCCCACCCACGTGCGCGCGGCGATCGGGATCGATCCCCCGAACACGCGCTTCGACACCGTCGTGATGGGCCGCGCGACCTACGACCCCGCGCTGCGGGAGGGCATCACCAGCCCGTACCGGCACCTGCGGCAGTACGTGGTCTCGCGGAGCATCGCCGAGACCCTCGACCCCGAGGTCGAGATCGTCGCCGACGATCCGCTCGGCAGGGTCAGGGAGCTCAAGCGGGAGGACGGCAGGGCGATCTGGCTGGCCGGAGGGGCGCAGCTCGCGGGAACGCTGCTGCCCGAGATCGACGAGTTGATCGTGAAGATCTACCCGGTCGTCGCCGGCTCCGGGATCCCGCTGTTCGCCGGGGGATTCGCTCCCACACAGTTCGAGCTCACCGCCAACCGCGTCTTCGAGAGCGGCGCGGCCATCATGACCTACGCGAGGAGATGACCTTCCCCGATTCCCGTCATTCTCGGCTTTCCCCCGTTTCCGGACTTCCCACCGGACGGTACCGATCTCTCCGGGAAAACCACCGGACCATCTCAGGCCACGACATTGCGCACACAGGTTTGACCGCGCCAAAACCAGCGCTTAGCTACTCCGACCTGTGTCAACGACTTGAATCGAGTCATGACTTCTGCGGAGGAGCAGCAGAGCGAAGCGGTCATGGATTTCGCGACCCGGCTTTTCGCCGCGTTCGGCTATGACGGCACGACGCTGCAGGGGCTGGCGGAGGCCATGGGATACGACTTGCAGTGGATCCACGACAGGTTCGGTGACAAACGGGCGCTCTACCTCTCCGTCATCGAACGCGTCGGCATCGCCCAGCGAGCCGTCGTGGAGGAGGCACTGGCGGCACTTCCCGCCCGCGACCCCGCCGGGGTCTCCGCGGCCCTGCACACCCTCACGGACCGCTACCTGGACCTGTGCCTGGCCAACCCGCAGATCCCCGCACTGTGGATGCACCGCTGGCTCGGCGACGCCGCCGACATCCCCGACCTGGAGGAGAGGTACGCGCTCCCGGTCATCAACCTCATCCGGGACGCGCTGCGCTCGGCGGCCCGGAACGGCCTCGTCGACGGCGGCGCGGACCTGGACCTGACGGTGCGGACGCTGATCTGGAGCGTGTACGGATTCCTCCACGGCGAGGCGCTCGCCCGCCCCGACCCTCCCGATCCCGACGACCCCAGGACCCGGCCCCGCATCCAGGCCCACCTCCACCGGTTGCTCGACCGCATGCTGAAACTTCCCGAGACATGATCCGTGTAACGAACGGGCGCCGTGCGGAACCGTACGAACGGGAGGCGGCGACCGCCCACGGCCCCCGGGCAGGAGAGAAGGTGTCGGCTCAGCTCGGGGCGGGAACCCTCACCCTCGGACCGACAGCGTCCGGCAAGCGCTTCACCGGAGAGGACGCGCCACGATGACCCAGACGCCCTCGTTTCCACGAGGAGCGGTGGAGCGCTCCGCTGCCACGGATGTCCCAGGTGCACGGCCGCGAGGAGGCGATCGTGGAATCCTTCACGGGCAGTAGGCTCCCGCCGGACGACGTCGTCGTGGCGGCCCTCCGCGCCGGCGACGAGGCGATGTTCGCGACGCTGCTGGACACCTGGTCGCGAGGGATGCTGTGGCTGGCCCGCTCCCACGTGTCCACCAACGACTCCGCCGAGGAGGTCGTGCAGGACACCTGGCTGGCGGTGATCAGGGGGATCGACGGCTTCGAGGGCCGCTCCTCGGTCAAGACCTGGGTCTACCGGATCCTGGTCAACACGGCCAGGAAACGCGGCGTGCGCGAGAACCGCACGGTTCCGTGGAGCAGCGCCTTCGAGCACCGGGAGGAGGCGGTCGCCGACCGCTCGTGTTTCCAGGGCGCGGGCGACCCCTTCCCCGGACAGTGGAAGGACGTTCCCGCGGCCTGGTCGACCCCGGAGGGCGAGGTGCTGGCCGCGGAGGTGCGCGAGCTGATCGCGGCGGCCCTGGCCGAGCTGCCTCCCAGACAGCGGGCCGTGATCACACTTCGTGACGTCGAGGGGTGCACCTCCGAGGAGGTATGCGAGATCCTGGAGATCTCCGCGGCCAACCAGCGGGTCCTGTTGCACCGCGCCCGCGTGGCGGTACGCGGACGCCTGGAGGACTATTTCGAGACGGCGAGGCGGTCGGCGTAGTGAAAACGGTTCAGTTCAGAGACGGTAAGGCGGTCCACGTCGTGAAGCGGTTCAGCTGCGACGAATGGGCGGAACTCATCACCGCCTACCTCGAAAACGACATCGACGAGCCCACCAGGGGCCTGTTCGAGGAGCACCTGACCGGCTGCGAGGCCTGCGAGAACTATCTCCACCAGTTCCGCGTGACGGTCAACGCCCTGGGCACCCTGGGGCCGGAACCCCTGTCCGGCGACATGCGCGACCGGCTAATGTCCGCCTTCCGGAACCGGCGGGACTCCAGGGTCGAGGACCGGAGCGGTTCCTGAGTCCACGCCCGGCGGAGCCCCCGAGCGGGGGACCGGCGATGCCCCCGAGCCCGAGAAGGCACGGCACAGCCTGCTGAGCACGTCGTCCGGTATGTCACCGGCGCCGAAACAGCCGAGAACCTCGATCGTCACCCGGATCTGCTCCAGGTGGCCGGAGCACGCGGCGCATCCGGCCAGATGTCTCTCCAGCCGCCGCCGCCATCCGGCGGGCAGCGCCCCGTCGAGGTATCCGGTGACAAGCCCCGGAACCTCCCGGCAGTCTGCGGGCCGCCCGCGTGGGAACGCCGTCCGTCTCATCACAGCCCCCGCTCCATACCGCGTAGTGCCCGCTGCCACCCGATCCGTTACACCGCGCTCCCGGCGCTCCCGGTGCTCCCGGCACTCCCGGCGCTCCCCGTGTTCCCCGTGCTTCCGCCGCTCCCGGTGCTTCCGGCCGCCCTCCCGGTGTCCCCCACCGCACGCGCGGGACCTCTCCTCCTCCGCTCGCGCGAAATTCCCCCACCCCGTCCGCGCGGACTCCCCGCCCGCCCACGCGAAGCCCCGTCGCCGCCCTGTAACGCCTGCGCGCCTCCCGGCTCTATAGATCCATACACACCAGGCCAAAAGGGGGGACGATGACCGGTCTCGTGACCGAGGACACGCCGATCCGGGACGCCTCGGATGTGGAGGCCTACGCCCGGCACTGCTTCACCGGCAGCGCCGGGGAGCAGGTCGGGGTGGAACTGGAGTTCCTGGTCTTCGACCGTACGGCTCCCGGCAGCCAGGTTCCGCTGGCCAGGATCGCCGACGCCATGCCGTCGCTGCCCGGGGGAAGCCGGGTGACCTTCGAGCCGGGCGGCCAGCTCGAACTGTCCGGCCCGGCGGGTTCCCTGACGGAGGCGATCGCGCTCCTCCGGACCGACGTGGAGCTCACCCGCGAGGCCCTGCGGGAGGCCGGGCTGGCGCTGGCCGGGGTCGGCCTCGACCCGGTACGGCCCGCCAGACGGCAACTGCGCCTGCCCCGCTACGAGGCGATGGCCGAGTTCCTCGACGCGTCGTACGGGGCGTTGATGATGTGCTCGACCGCGTCGATCCAGGTCAACCTGGACCTGGGCGAGAAGCCCTCGGCCCGCTGGGAACGCGCGCACCTGCTGGGGCCCGTCCTGGTCGCGGCCTTCGCCAACTCCTCACTCCGCGACGGCCTGCCGTGCGGGTGGATGTCGGGCCGCCAGGAGGTGTGGGAGAACCTCGACCGCACCCGGACGGCTCCCGTGCCCTCGACCGGCGACCCCGCCGACGCCTGGGCGGAGTACCTCCTCGACGCCCGGCTGATGCTGGTGCGCGAGGACAGCGAGCGGTACCGCCCGATCCGCGACGGCTCGACCTTCCGCGACTGGCTGGCCTCGCCCACGCGCCCGCCGACCATGGCCGACCTCGCCTACCACGCCACGACGCTCTTCCCGCCGGTACGGCCGCGCGGCTGGCTGGAGATCCGCTACCTCGACGCCCAGCACCCGGCGAACTGGCCGCTGTGCGCGGCGGTCACCCACGCCCTGGTGATGGACGACCGCGCGGCCGACACCGCGCTGGCGGCGGCGGAGCCGTACGCGGGGATGTGGCACGAGGCGGCGCGCTGCGGCCTGGCCGCGCCCCGGCTGCGCGGGGCCGCCGAGACCTGCTTCCGGGCGGCGCTGGAGGCGTTACCCCGCCTGGGCGCGGCCCCCGACCTGGTCCGCGAGGTGGCCGCGTTCGCCGACCGCCACGTGACGACAGGGCGGACCCCCGCTGTCGACCTTCTGGAGCTGGCGCAAGACCCGGACCGGCGGCTGTCGGCCTGGTTGACGGAGGAAGGACCGGCATGAACGACTTCAAGGAACGGATCGCCGCCGAACTGGTCGCCGTACGCGACCGGTCGCTGGCCTACACCGACGCCGAGGACGACCTGCTGGTCAGGCAGCACTCGCCGCTGATGTCGCCCCTGGTGTGGGACCTGGCGCACGTGGGCAACTACGAGGAGCTGTGGGTGCTGCGGGAGGCCGGGGGGATCACCCCGCTCCGCCCCGAGATCGACGACCTGTACGACGCGTTCAAGCACCCGCGCAGGAACCGCCCGAGCCTGCCGATCCTCGGCCCCGTCGAGGCTCGCCGCTACATCGAGGGCGTGCGGGGCCGGGTGCTGGACGTCCTGGACGCGCTCGACCCGGACAACCCCGACCCCCTCCACCGCGACGCCTTCGTCTTCGGCCTGGTGATCCAGCACGAGCACCAGCACGACGAGACGATGCTCGCCACCCTCCAGTTGTCCAGGGAACCCGGCCTGGTCCGCGACGGCGACCTGCCGCCGGGGAGACCGGGCGGCGCCGAGGAGGTGTTCGTCCCCGCGGGTTCCTTCCTGATGGGGACCGGCACCCAGCCGTGGGCCTACGACAACGAACGCCCCGCCCACCGGGTCGACCTGCCCGCCTACTGGATCGACAGGCTGCCCGTCGGCAACCGCGCCTACGCCGCCTTCATCGAGGAGGGCGGCTACGACGACCCGCGCTGGTGGAGCCAGGAGGGCCGGCTCTGGCGGCAGGAGACCCGCGCCTTCGCCCCGCTGTTCTGGACCAGGGACGGCGACACCTGGTGGCGGACCCGCTTCGGCCGTACCGAGCCCGTGCCCATGGACGAGCCCGTACAGCACGTGAGCTGGCACGAGGCCGACGCCTACGCCCGCTGGGCGGGCAAACGGCTGCCCACAGAGGCCGAGTGGGAGAAGGCCTGCGGCTGGGACCCGGTCGCCGAGCGGGCGCGGAAGTATCCCTGGGGGGACGACGACCCCGGCCCCGAGCGGGCGAACCTCGGGCACCGGGCGGCGCGGCCCGCCCCGCTCGGCGCCTACCCCGCGGGGGCCAGCGCCTACGGCGCCGAGCAGATGGTCGGAGACGTATGGGAGTGGACGGCCTCGCGGTTCCTGCCCTACCCGGGCTTCCGCAGCTTCCCCTACCGCGAGTACAGCGAGGTCTTCTTCGGCGGCGACTACCGGGTGCTGCGCGGCGGCTCCTGGGCGGCCGACCCGGCCGCGGTCCGCACGACGTTCCGGAACTGGGACCACCCCATCCGCAGGCAGATCTTCACCGGCTTCCGCTGCGCCCGCTCCGCCTCCCCCGAGCACTCGCCGGGACACTCACCGAAGCACTCACCAGGGCGTTCACCGGGACATTCACCGGGGCACCTCCCGAAGCACTTCCCGGAGCGCGGATAGATGTGCCGTCACGCCGCCTGGCTGGGCGCTCCCCGCTCCATCGCCTCCCTGGTCCACGAGCCGGAGCACGGCCTGTTGCGGCAGTCGTACGCGCCGCGCATGCAGCGCCACGGCATGCTCAACGCCGACGGCTTCGGCTTCGGCTGGTACGACTCCGCCCGTGTCGAACCCGTCCGCTACCGCCGCGCCGTCCCCATGTGGACGGATGCCAACCTGCCCGCCCTCGCCGAGATCGCCCGCTCCACCTGCCTGCTGGCCGCCGTACGGTCGGCCAGCGTGGGCATGCCGATCGAGGAGACCGCGACCGCGCCGTTCGCCGACGGGCCGTGGCTGCTCAGCCACAACGGCCGCGTCGCGCGGGGCCCGCTCAAGGAGCTGGCCGGAGGCGGCGGCGCGGAGAGCACCTGCGACGCCGCGTGGGTCGCCGCCGCGGTGTTCGTACGGCGGCGCGCCGGCCTGACACTCGGCGACGCCCTGTCGGAGGTCGTCGTCCACGCCGGCGCCAAGGACCCCGCGGGCCGTCTCAACCTGCTCGCCTGCGACGGCACGTCACTCGCCGCGACCGTCTGGGGCGACACGCTCTTCCTCAACCTCGACGAGGGCGTGCTCGTGGCGAGCGAACCGCTGGACGACCGGCCCGGCTGGCGGGCCGTACCGGACCGAAGCCTGCTTCTCGCCTCCCCGGACGGCGTGCGCGTCCAGCCGCTGTGACCCATGGCACCCAAGGAGATCTCATGCCCGTCAGCCAGTCCGCCATTCGCCTGACCAGCCATCTCGATCACGACTACCTACGCCAGGCGCTCGAACACGACGTCCGCAGCGGGCTGGCGTCGACGCCCAAGTCGCTGCCGCCCAAGTGGTTCTACGACGCGGTGGGCAGCGAGCTGTTCTCCCAGATCACCCGGCTGCCCGAGTACTACCCGACCCGCCGCGAACTGGCCATCCTGCGCGAGCACGCCGGCGACATCGCCGGGCGGAGCGGCGCGGACACCCTGGTCGAGCTCGGCTCGGGGACCAGCGAGAAGACCGTCCTGCTGCTCGACGCCCTCGCCGGCGCGGGGACGCTGCGCGCCTACACGCCGGTGGACGTCGACGCGGTCACCCTCGGCGACGCCGCGCGGAGGCTCACCGCCCGCTATCCGGGGCTGGACGTGCACGCGGTCTGCGCCGACTTCGAACGCCACCTGGCGCTGCTGCCGAGGGAGGGACGGCGGATGGTCGCCTTCCTCGGCGGCACCATCGGCAACCTCGACCCGGCGGCGCGCGAGGTGTTCCTGAAGGAGCTGCGCGCCACCCTCGGCCCTGGCGACTCCTTCCTGCTCGGAGCCGACCTGGTCAAGGACACCGGACGGCTGGTGGCGGCCTACGACGACGCGGCCGGGGTGACCGCCGCCTTCAACCGGAACGTGCTGTACGTGATCAACCGGGAACTGAACGCCGACTTCGACCCGGACTCGTTCGAGCACGTCGCGCTGTACGACCTGCGGCAGAACTGGATCGAGATGCGACTGCGCGCGACCCGCGCCATGCGCGTGCGGATCGGCGGCCTCGACCTGTCCGTCTCCTTCACCGCCGGTGAGGAGATGCGAACCGAGATCAGCGCCAAGTTCCACCCGGAAGGCCTGCACCGGGAACTCGTCGCGGCCGGGTTCACCCCGACCCGCCACTACACGGATCCCACCGGCGACTTCAGCCTCATCCTGTCCCACACGTAACCCTTCCTCCCAAGGGCGGCGCCCCTCCCGCCGCCCCACCCCTCGAAGCACTGGCCGGGAGCCGGTATCGCGGGCACGATGAAGCGGTGGATCTCGAATCCTTCCTCGGCACGGCCCGGCGGCTGCTCGCCGTGCCGTCGACCGCCGATCGGCCCGACGAGCTGCACCGAGCCCTCGACCTCGTACTCGACTTCGCGGGCGGTCCCGGTTTCACGGTCGAGCGGTTCGAGTCGAACGGCAAGCCGAGCGCGCTGGTCTACGCCGGCGCACGGCGACCACATTTCCGGATCATCCTCAACGCCCACCTCGACGTCGTGCCCGCGCCGGCGCACCAGTTCCGGCCGCGTCTCGCCGGGACCCGCCTCTACGCCAGGGGCGCCCATGACATGAAGGTGTCGGCACTGGCACAGGCCCAGGTCTTTCGCGAGCTGGCGGGCGGGCTGCCGTACCCGATCGCGCTGCAGTTGGTCACCGACGAGGAGGTCGGCGGTCGCGACGGCACGCTGTACCAGCTCGAACAGGGGGTCAGCGGCGACTTCGTGATCATCGGTGAGCAGAGCGGGCTGCGCGTCGTGACGGACTCCAAGGGGATGGTCACCGCGAACCTGCGGGCCACGGGCAGGAGCGCCCACAGCGCCTACCAGTGGCTCGGCGACAACGCCCTGCTCAAGCTGCAGCGCAGCCTCGACAACACGCTGGCCAGATATCCCGTGGCCACCGAGGAGGCCTGGCGGACCACCGTGAACGTGGCGCGGATCGAGACCCCCAACCAGGCTCGCAACCAGGTCCCGGCCCTGGCCGAGGCGTGGCTGGACATCCGGTTCCCGGCACGGGACCCCGACCTGGACGGCAGGACCGCCGAGGAGATCACCGCGCACCTGGCGTCCTTCTGCGAGCCCGGCGTCACGCCCGTCGTCGACCACGTCGATCCACCGCATCACGCCGACCGGAACCGCCCCGAGGTCCGCGGGCTCCAGCGGGCCGCCGGGAACCAGGGCTACCGTGAGGGCTTCCTGCGCAAACACGGCGCCGCCGACGGCCGGTTCTACTACCAGCGGGGCATCGACGCCGTCATCTTCGGCATCGGCGGCGACGGCCAGCACGGCCCCGACGAGTACGCCGACATCACGACGATCGTGCCGTACCACCGGGCACTCAGGGAATTCCTCGAAAACCCCGGAGCAGGATGATCACCGTCTCCCGGCCCGCTCACCGCCTCCTCGCACCGCGACGGCGGAAAGCGGTACTCCCGAGGCCGCTATCCCCCGGCACCGTGGCCGACGAAGGAGCGGGGGGTGCGGTCCTTCCAGGGCATGGCCTGTTCGAAGCGGGCGGCCACCCGTAGCAGCAGGTCTTCGCGGCCGTAGGGGGCGACGATCTGGACCCCTATCGGCAGGCCGTCGGCGCTCTGGCCCAGGGGCAGGCTGATCGCGGGCTGGCCGGAGATGTTGAAAGCCACGCAGAACGGCCCGTAGTCGAAGATCGACTCCAGCCAGCTCGTCACGGTGTGCTCGGGATCGTCGTACCTCAGCGTGCCGTGCGGCGCGGGCAACCGGCCGAGGGTCGGGGTGACCAGCAGGTCGTACGCGGTGAAGAACGCGCCGACCGATCTGCTCACCCGGTTCTGCGCGTCGAAGGCCCCCAGCAGACGGAAGGCACTGAGCTCCTTCGCCTCCTCGAAGGCACGCATGGTGACGGCCTCCACCTTGGCGGGGTCCGGTTGCCGCAGGGACATGAGCAGGGGTGCCGCCACGGCGACGATCGCGCTCGGCACCACGGCGCGCATGACGGTGTCCCAGTCGACGGCGGGACTCGCCTCGTTGACGTCGTGGCCCATCTCCTCCAGCACGCGACCCGCCCGGACCGCCGCCTCGGCCACCTCGGGGTCCACCGCCGCGCCCGACCACGCCCGCGTGGTCACGGCCACCCTCAGCGGCCCGGGATCGGTCCCCGGCTCGTCGGCGTACCGGCGCGACGGAGGCGGCGCGGTGTACTTGTCGCCCACGCCCGGTCCCTGGACGGCGTCGAGGTAGTGGGCGGCGTCACGGACGGTGCGGGTCAGCCCGAACTCGCAGGACATCCCGAACAGCGCCTCCCCCACGTCGGGCCCACACGGGGTACGGCCCCGGCTCGGCTTGAGCCCGACCAGCCCGCAGCAGGAGGCGGGGATGCGGAGGGAACCCGCTCCGTCGCTGCCGTGCGCGAGGGGCACGGCCCCGGCCGCGACCAGGGCCGCGGCGCCGCCGCTCGACCCGCCGACGCCCCGATCCGGGTCCCACGGATTGCGGGTCGGCCCGTACCTGACCGACTCGGTGGAGAAACTGATCAGCATCTCCGGCACGGTGGTCAGCCCCAGGGTGACCAGCCCCGCCGCCCGAAGCCGCGTCATCAGGTCGGTGTCGCGCTGTGCGACGACGCCCTCGACGCTCCGGCTCCCGCAGAAGAACGGCACTCCCTTCGCCACCGGGCCGTTGTCCTTGATGAGGAACGGCACACCGGCGAGCGGCCCGTCGGCCGCGTGGTCGAGCGCGGGTGAGAACACCGGCAGCGCGAGCCCGTTCACCTCGGCGTTCGCCACCTCGAGTGCGCGCCGGGCGACGGTCTCCACCTCGGCGGCGGTGATCTCGCCCTCCCGCATCAGATCACGCAGTCCGACGGCGTCGTACCGCGCGTACTCGTGGAGCTCCACCGGCTCTTCCTCTCGGTTCTCGGCCTTCCGCGCCCTCGGGCACGCGCATGGAACACTGCCCGGAAGGCGCGGACCTGACGGTCACGGCGGCCCGGGTTCCCGTCGTGCGGCCAGGATCCTGTGCGGGCTCGCGGAGCGCCACTGGTTTTCCACCCGACCGGGGACCGCCATCGTGGTACGGCACCGGGCGACCGGAAAGCCCCGGAAAGCTCACTCTCCGGAGCGAGGCGGTCTTCGCCCCCGGGAGGGAGGCGTGGGCGAGGGGGCGGGCATAGCCTGGCGGAACCCCCGAGCCGAGCGGTGACCCGACAGTGAACCTCCTCCGCGTACCACGGGCCGACGTGGCGATCGCCGCCGTCGTCACGGCCGCGACGGTGACGCCCGTCTTCGTACGCCACGTGCAGCCGTGGTGGGTCGTGGTGCTGGCCCTCCTGACGTCGGTCCCGGTCCTGTGGAGGCACACGCTGCTCGTCCCGGCCGGCCTGGTGACGGGGCTGTCGATGACGGCGTTCGCGCTGGTGCAGGAACAGCTGCCGCACAAGCCGTTCCTGCTGATGCCGTACGGGCCGCTGGTCTGCACCTACACGTTCGCGGCGCTGGCTCCGCCGGTGCTGCGGGTGATCGGCGTCGGGCTGCTGGCCGCGGGGCTCCTGGTCTCCCTCATCCTGCCGCACGAGAACTTCGACACCTTCCGCTACGTCGTGACGGTGTACGTCGCCGCCTACGCCCTGGGGGTCGGCACCAGGGCCAGGCGCGCACAGCGGGCAGTGGATGAGGAGCGCTCCCTGCGGCTGCGGGAGGAGCGTGCCGCCGCGGTCGCGGAGGAGCGCACGCGCATCGCGCGCGACATGCACGACATCGTGACGCACTCGGTCGGGCTCATGGTCGTACAGGCCGAGGCCGGGCCGCTGGTCGTGCGCGGCGACCCGGCGAAGGCGGAGGCCGCGTTCGAGGCGATCGCGACGACCGGACGGGACGCCATCGGCCAGCTCCGCCTGATCCTCGGGACGCTGCGGGGCACCCCCGGGCGGGAACCCCAGCCGGGCCTCGACACCGTCGCCGACCTGGTCGAGCGCACCCGGCAGGCCGGTCTGGACGTCACCGTCGAGGAGCGGGGCACGCGGCTGCCGGTCTCGGCGGCGGTGGACATCGCCGCCTACCGGATCGTCCAGGAGTGCCTGACGAACGTCCTTCGGCACGCGGCCGTCCGTACCGCGCGGCTGTCCCTGGCGTGGTCGCGCCGTACGCTGACGATCGAGGTCGCCGACGACGGCGGGGGCGGGGGCGCCGGGTTCCGCGAAGGACACGGCATCGTCGGGATGCGTGAGCGCGCGGGAGCCTGCGGAGGTAGCCTCACCGTCGACCCCCGTGGTTTCACCGTCACCGCGACCCTCCCCATCGGATGACCCACATGCGCGTACTCGTCGCCGACGACCAGGACCTGTTCCGCGGCGGCTTCGCCATGATCCTCAACTCGCACGACGACATCACGATCGTCGGCGAGGCCGCGGACGGGGCGGAGGCCGTCGAGAAGGCCGTCGCCCTCGAACCCGACCTGGTGCTCATGGACATCCGCATGCCCCGCATGGACGGGGTCGCGGCCACGGCGGAGATCTGCCGCCGCACCTCCGCGAAGGTGCTGGTCCTGACGATGTACGACATCGACGACTACGTGTACGACGCGCTGCGCGCCGGGGCGAGCGGCTTCCTGCTCAAGGACGTACGGCGGGACGACCTGGTGCGCGCGGTCCGCCTCGTCGCGGCGGGCGAGGCGCTGCTCGCCCCGGCCGTCACCCGGCGGCTGATCGAGGACGTCGTACGGCGCGGCACCGCCAGACCCGCGCTGCGCAGACGGCTCAGCCAGCTGACCGACCGGGAGACCGACACGCTCCGGCAGGTCGCCCGGGGCCTGTCCAACGCCGAGATCGCCGCCGAACTGGTGGTCAGCGAGCACACGGTGAAGACTCACGTGAGCAACCTGCTGGCCAAACTCGGCCTGCGGGACCGGGCCCAGGCGGTCGTGTTCGCCTACGAATCCGGCCTGGTCGTCGCGGGCTCGGAATAGTCACAAGCCTGGAGTGATCACGGACTCGGGGTGACCAGCAGGTTCAAGAGGATCGCGGGTTCGGGGGGCCCAGCGGATCCGGGACAAAGTCCACCCGGCGAACACCGGCTCGACGCGCCCCTCACCATGCCCATGGTTGTCCGGGGCGCCGGTACGGCGGGCGGTGGGACGGAGCGGATCGGCGCCGGTGAGCGAGGCTCCGCCCGGTGAGCGGTCACGGTCACACCGATGACGGCCTCGTACCCGGGTCTCCCTCTCGTGAGCGGTCACGGGTTCACCCCGCAGGCCGATCCGGACCGGTGTCCTCCTCGGCGAGGCTCTGGCCACAGCCTTCGCAGAGGAGACCCCGATGTTCCGTTTTCCCACCCTTCTCGCCACCGCCGGTACAGCCCTCGCCCTGGCCGTCACCCCCGCCGGCAGCGCCATGGCGGTCCGTGACGCCACCGGCGGTACGACCTGCGTGACCCGCACCTCCCTCGGCGCCGTCTCGGGTACGGCGACGGCCGGCCTGTGCGCCTTCCGCGGCATCCCCTACGCCGAGCCACCCGTCGGGGAGCGCCGCTTCCGGCCGCCGAAACCCATCGGCCCGTGGCGGGGCACGCTCAAGGCCGTCGACGATAAGCGCGTCTGCCCCCAGGACCGGGACGCGCTGTCGGAGGACTACCCCGACGACAGGAAGGTCTACACCGACGAGGACTGCCTCTACCTCAACGTGTGGACGCCACAGCCGGACCGCGCGAAGCGCCCGGTGATCGTGTTCATCCACGGCGGCGCGGCCAGGTTCGGGACCGGCAACGAGCCGCGCTACGACGGAACGCATCTGGCCACCAGGGGAGACGCGGTGGTCGTCTCCCTCAACTACCGCCTCGGGGTGCTCGGCTGGACCGAACTGGGCGGCCTCGATCCGGCCTACCGCGGCTCGGGCAACAACGGGCTGCGCGACCAGATGACCGCGCTGCGCTGGGTGCGGCGGCACGTGGCCGACTTCGGCGGCGACCCCGCGAACGTCACCGTGGTCGGCGAGTCAGCGGGCGCCAACTCGATCAGTGCCATGCTCGCCACCGACCATCCGGAGAGGCTGTTCCGCCGGGCCGTCCTGCAGAGCGGCAGCGGAGCCCTCGTCCACACCGCGGCGTTCGAGCGCGGGATCGCCGCCGCCTTCCCCGTGCGTGACGTCGCCGCGCTGAAGGCCATGCCCGTGGACGAGGTGCTCAAGGTCCAGGAGAGGGCCCTGGCCACCCTTCCCGGTACGGCGGGCGGCGCGCTCTACTTCGGCCCGTACATCGACGGGACACTGGTCCGCGACTCGGTGCTCAAGCGTGTCAGGGCCGGGAACGCACGCGGGATCGACCTCCTCGTCGGCAGCGACCGCGACGAGGTCAACTTCTTCGGCCAGTTCGCCTCGAACGGGCTGAGCGATCTCGCCCGGCAGTACGACGCGTTCTTCCCCAAAGAACTCGCGGCCCGGCGTGAGCGGATGACCGCGATCTACCGGAAGGGCAGGACCCGCCAGGAGGCGACTCTGGCGATGTTCACCGACCAGGGCATGCGGGTGCCGATCCTCAGGCTCGCCGAGGCGCAGAGCGGCTGGCGTCCCAGCTACGCGTTCCAGTTCGACTGGGCGCCGCCGAAGGGGGTCGGGGCGGTGCACACGATCGAGATGGCCTTCATGTTCGGCACCCTGCGCTTCCCCGGTGTCCAGGGTGGGGAGGAGGCGCTGCGGACCGACCGGGCACGGCTGACGGCGCTGTCGAACCAGATGGTCGACGCCTGGACCTCCTTCGCCCGTACCGGGGATCCCGGCGCGCGCCGTACGGTCTCCAGGCCCGCGTGGCCTGCCTACCGCGCCCCGCGACGCGCCACGATGATCTGGGATCTCTCCCCCAGGGTGGCCGACGACCCCAAGGGGAACGAACGCGCGCTGTGGGACACGCTGGCGTTCGACGGCCTCAATCTCTAGAGCAGGCGGGCGGTCTCGACCTCTAGAGCGGGCGGGCGGGCTCCGGATCGGGCAGGCGGGGTGCCGATCCGGAGGCGGTCGCCGTCCGGGCCGCGAAACTCGACGATCTCGCGGTCTCCCATGAACGGCCGTGTGACGCGCATCCGGGCAGGAACGACGAGGGCGTCCATCGGGCGCGAGAAAATCTGACATCTCCATGAGATGTTTCCCCGCCGGTTTCCTCAGCGGTTCCGGACACGCTCCAGGACGACGACCGGATCGCCCACCCGGATCTTGCCCGGCGTGCGCGGCACACCGCCCTGCCCGAAGAGGATCTTCCGTGCGACGGTCCGGAAGCCGGCGAGCGCGCGGAGCGGCTGCCGCTCCCTGGTCCCCGTCCCCTGGTTCACGTTGACGATCATGCAGCGCCCGCAGGGTCCCACCAGCTCGATCTCCACCTCGCCGATCCGCAGCCGCCGTACCCGATCCTCCCCGAACGGTTCGTCCCAGCCGGAGACGACGATGTTCGGCCGGAAACGGTTCATCGGCACGGGCTCCGGCAGCCTCGTGTTCAGCTCGGCCAGCGACTCGGCGGAGGTGACGAGCAGCGGGAAGGCGTCGGCGTACCCCACCTCCCCGCCGCCGTGACGCGGGTCGAGCGGGCGGACGTGGTCGTCGGGGAGGCACACCAGGCGGCACGGGGTGCCGAGCGCCGCGGAGAACCAGCCAGCGGCGGTGTCGCCCTGGTCGACGCCCCGGTAGGGGACACGGAAGAGGGTGATGTCCCGCGCCGGCCCGGCCCGCCGTACGTCGTGCACGAGCGGGGCCGCCACGACAGCCGGGGGCTCCGGATCAACGGGGCCGACCCGGAGCCTCCGGCCGTCGTAGACCGGCCTCAGGAGCGCCATCGCCGGAATCTCCCGCTGGGACAGGTGCCTGCCGTCGGGGGTGACCAGCATCAGTTCGCGGTCGTTCCGTATACCGCGCGGGGTGATCTCGGCCTCCCGCAACGAGGTACCGCCGCCGCTCTTGAGGGGATAGACGTTCAGCTCCGTCACGATCACGCGGGTCTCCTGGCGGGCTCGCGGCCTCCTGACGGCTCACGCCGTACCGGTCCGGCCGCCCGAGGCGGAGCGACGGCGGGAAGGGGGATCCTCATGGCCGCGACCCTACGCGCGTCCCCGAACGACCAGAAGGCCTTGCCGGTCAATCTCACATGAGAATGTCACTTTTCCTCTTCCGAGAGCCGAACGCCGACGGCGGACAGCTCGGCCGTCTCCTCGGCGCTCAGCCTGAGCCCGGCCGCCGCCACGTTCTCGGCGAGGTGCGCCACCGAGGAGGTGCCCGGGATGGCCAGCGTCACCGGTGATCGGGCGAGCAGCCACGCGAGCACGACCTGCGCGACCGTGGCGCCGTGCCGCTCCGCGATCCGTCCGATCCGCACGTCGTCCGGCGGCTGTGCCCCGCCCAGCGGGAAGAACGGCACGTACGCGATGCCCTCCCGTTCGCACTCGGCGAGCAGGTCCGTGTCCCGTTGCCGCAGCAGGTGGAAGTGGTTCTGCACCGCCGCCACGGGGGCGATGGCCCGTGCCTCGGCGAGCTGCGCCCCCGACACGTTACTGAGCCCGAGATGCCGGACGAGCCCCCGCTCCCGCAGGGCGGCCAGCGCGGCGAACCGCTCCCCGATCGGCTCGTCCGTCATCCCGATCCCGCCCAACCGCAGGTAGACCAGGTCGAGGGAGTCCCTGCCGAGCTCGCGAAGGTTCTGCTCGACCGCGGGACGCAGGTCGTCCGGGCCCGCCTCGGGCAGCCATCCCTGTGGCCCGCGCCGGGGGCCGACCTTGGTGGCGATCACCAGGTGATCGGGATAGGGGTGCAGCGCCGTGCGGATCAGCTCGTTGGCCGCGAGGTCCCCGTAGAAGTAGAACGAGGCGGTGTCGATGTGGTCGACACCGAGATCGACCGCCCCGCGCAGCACCGCCAGCGCGGTGTCCCGATCCCCCGGCGGCCCGTCCCAGCCCCGCGCGGGCAGCCGCATCGCTCCGAACCCGATGCGGGAGACCCGGGTTTCGCCGCCCAGCAGCCGGTGTCCGGCCTCGTCGATCCGTGTATGCGTCATGTCCCAACCCTCCAGCGCTCCCGCTCACGCGGCGAGGCGGTGGCAGCAAGCTGCCACGCACGCTTTGCCGCGCGCGGCGCGGGGCCGCACACTTGAGGCGATGACTGTTGATCCGGATCGGAACGTGATCCTGCGCGGTGAACGGGAGCTGGCCGAGCGCGCGGGCCATCTGTTTCTCCGCGCCGAGCGGGAGTTCGTCTGCGCGGCCGGTGACCTGAAGACCTGGAGCATGCCCGGCATGCGCGCGCGGATCTCCGGGGCCGGGCCCCGCACGGCTCCGGCTCCGACCGTCCGCAAGCTCTTCAACCCGCAGGTCCTCGACGACGAGGAGTCCGAGCGACATCTCGTCGAGGTGGCCGCCCACGGCGTCCACGTACGGATCTGCGCCACCGCCCTGCCACACGAGACGATCATCATCGACGACCGGATCGCGATCCTCGCGGGACCGTCCGTACGGGGCACCCGTACCTACACCGTGGTGCGCTCCCCCGACGTGGTCAGAAGTGTGAGCTCGCTGTTCCGGGCCACCTGGGAGACGGCCGTCGGGCTGGCCGAGTTCCGCCGGGCCCGCCCGCCCGTGCTCGACCAGGAGAGCCGGCGGATCCTGACCGTGCTCGGCGCCGGTTACAAGGACGAGACCGCGGCGCGCGAGCTCGGCCTGTCGCTGCGCACCTACCGCCGCCGGGTGGCCGAGCTGATGAAGGCGCTCGACGCCGGGTCCCGCTTCGAGGCGGGCCTGCGCGCCCACGAACTCGGCCTCACCGGCTGAGTCCCGTACCGGCCCACCGCCGCCCTCGATCCCGTCGATCCCGTCGATCCCGTCCTCGCCGTCCGTGTCCACGTCGCCGGAAGAGTACGCGGATCTGCGTACGGCGAAGCCTCCGGTGAGCGGATGTCCCGCCGCGTCCCCGCGACCAGACTCGGCGGCATGCTGACCGTCCTCATTCGCGCTTTCCGCGTGCCCGACCTTCGGAAGAAGTTGCTCTTCACGCTGGCGATGATCGCGCTGTTCCGGTTCGGGCAGATCCTGCCCGCGCCCGGCGTGAACGTGGTCGCGGTGCGGGCGTGCCTGAACGGAACCGACGGCGGCCTCATCGAGGCTCTGCAGCTGTTCAGCGGCGGAGCCATGCTGAAGCTGTCGGTGTTCGCCCTCGGGGTCATGCCGTACATCACGGCCGGCATCGTCGTCCAGTTGCTCACCGCGGTGATCCCGCGCCTGGAAACCCTCAGGAAGGAGGGGCGGGAGGGACAGGCGAAGATCACGCAGTACACGAGATATCTGACCGTGGTGATGAGCGTGCTCCACGCCGCCACGATCGTGTCACTGGCCCGGGCGAACCAGATCTTTCCCAACTGCCGCGAGCGGATGCTGTACGACCAGAGCCCGGTGACGGTCGTGGTGATCGTGGTCACGATGGTCGCGGGGACGAGTGTGATCATGTGGCTGGGTGAGCTGATCACCGACCGGGGGATCGGGAACGGCATGTCCATCCTGATCTTCGCGCAGGTGGTCGCCGTCTTCCCCTCCTACCTGTCGAACATCTTCCTGCTCAACCCGTTCGCCCTGGTGACGATGCTGGTCTCGGGTGTCTTCCTGGTGGCGGCGGTGGTGTTCATGGAGCAGGCGCAGCGGCGGATCCCGGTGCAGTACGCCAAGCGGATGGTCGGCCGCAGAATGTACAGCGGGACCTCGACCTACCTGCCGCTGAAGGTCAACCAGGCCGGGATCGTCCCCGTCATCTTCACCTCGTCCCTGCTCTTCCTCCCTCAGCTGGTGACACAGCTGACGGGCGGTGCGGGACCGGTCGCCGAGTGGGTCGCGCGCTACCTCGTGTCCGGCGACCACCCCATATACATAACGACGTATCTCCTGCTGATCGTGGCCTTCACCTACTTCTACGTGTCGATCACCTTCGACCCGGCGGAGGCGGCGGACAACATGAAGCGGTTCAGCGGGTTCGTACCCGGCATCCGGCCGGGACGGCCCACCGCGGACTACCTCCGGTTCGTGCTCTCCCGGCTGACCGCGCCCGGAGCCGCCTATCTCGCCACGCTGTCGCTGATCCCGATCATCGCGTTCATGATGCTGCACGACCAGGGCACCCAGCAGAACTTCCCGTTCGGCGGGACGACCGTCCTCATCATGGTCGGGGTGGGGCTGGACACGGTGAAGCAGATCGAGGCGCAGCTGGAACAGCGCACCTACACGGGCTTCCTCAAGGAATCGTCAGGCCGGACCTGACGGCGAAGACGACCAGCTGGGCGCGGTCGCGGGCACGCAGCTTGACCATCGCGCGGCTGACGTGGGTACGGACCGTGTCGGGGCTGATGACCAGTTCCGCGGCGATCTCGTCGTTCGACCGCCCCGTGGCGACCCAGGCGACCATCTCGCGTTCCCTGGGGGTGAGGGTGTCGAGGCCCTCGACCGGAGCGACGTCATGACGGCCGAACAGGCCGATGACCTTCCTGGTGACGGAGGGGGACAGCAGCGCCTCCCCGGAGGCGACGACCCTGATCGCGTGGGCGAGTTCCTCGGGGGCGCCGTCCTTGAGGACGAACCCGCTGGCACCGGCCTGGAGGGCGGCGAAGACGTACTGGTCGACCTCGAAGGTCGTGACGACGACCACCCGGGTGGCGTTGAGCGCGGGGTCGGCGGCGATGGCGCGCAGCGTGTCGATGCCGTCCATGCCGGGCATGCGGATGTCGAGCAGGAGGACGTCCGGACGTGTCTCGCCCAGCAGCCGGAGAGCCTCGGCGCCGTCGGCGGCCTCACCGGCGAACTCCAGGTCGGGTTCGCGGTCGATGAGCGCCCTGAGCCCCATGCGCACGACGGCCTGATCGTCGGCGAGCGCCACGCGGATCGAACCCGCCGGAGAGGTCACGCGCCCCTCCGGATCATGCGATCTCCGAACCACGGGACTTCCCGCACGGCCCGATGCCCCGGATCATGCGTCCCTCCGGATGAGGCCGTCCGGCCTTCACCGGAGACGTCCTGGATCATCCGGCCTTCGCCGGAGCCGCCCTGGGTCATACGGTCTCCGCCGGAAGCCCGGTGTCCAGGGGAGACGCGCCGCCCACGGGGAACCTGGCCACGACACGGAAGCCCCCGCCCTCGCGGGAACCCGCGCCGAACGAGCCGCCGACTTCCGTCACCCGGGCCCGTATCCCGGCCAGCCCTCGTCCCTCCGCCGCTCCTGCGGGGCGTCCCGCCGCCGTTTCCGCCGGCCCCCTCCCCCTGTCGGCGACCTCGACGACGAACCCGCGCGGCTCCTCGGCCACGCGGACCGAGACCCTGGTCGGACCCGCGTGGCGCAGGACGTTGGTCAGCGACTCGCGCACGACGCGGTAGACGGTGTCCCCGAGATGCGCGGGAATGTTCGGCTCCACCGGCTCGACGTCGACGGGCAGCCCCGCCGCGCGCACCCCCGCGATCAGCTCGGACAGGTCGTGCCCGGCGGGCGTCTCCGGGGACCGCTCGTGTCCCGGCGCCTCCGCGTCGCGCTCCGACCATCTCCCACCGTGTTCCGGCGTCCCCGGACCGTGCTCCGGAGGCACCGGGCCGTACTCCGAGGTCTTGAGGTCGATGCGGTCGAGCGCGGAACGGAGGTGGTCGAGCGCCCGCACGCTGGTCGAGCGGATCGCCTCCAGCGACTCGCGAACCTGGTCGGGACGCTCGTCGAGCATCAGCAGAGCGATCTTGGCCTGCATGGCGATGGCCGCGAGGCCGTGACCGGCGGCGTCGTGCACCTCCCCGGCGATGCGGGCCCGTTCCAGAGCGATCAGTTCCCGGACGTCCGCCGAAACCGGCGCTCCCGCCGCCCCCCGCGAACCGGCCGACGCCTGCGAACCGGCCGACGCCTGCGGATCGGTCAACGCCTGCGGACCGGTCAACGCCTGCGAACCGGTCGACGACCGCGCCGTCTCCGTGACCGATCCGGGGTGGACGGCGGTCTCCGCGACCGCCTCCGGCCGTCCCTCCGGTTTCACGAGCAGCGTCGGCTGGACCGGTGCCGCCGTCAGGGCCCATCCCGCCGGCACGGCGGCGTCGGGAACATCGGGGGCCCCGGGGGCCCCGGGAACATCGGGACCGCAGCCCGCCGGAGGGCACACGCCGACCGCCTGGCCCGCCGGGAGCCCCACGCTCAGGGGATGATCGGCCGTACCGCGAGCCTGGGCGAGACCGTTGGGCGGCCACGGGATGGCCAGCCAGCCCACCCACGCGAGCATGAAGACGACCGGAAGGTCACGCAGCCGTCCCAGCCGGGACAGCGCCGCAGCAGCCGCCACCAGGGAACTGCGGGGGCGGCTGTCCGGCTGCGTGTGCTCGGTCACCATCCCCCACCAGAACAGGCTCGTATGCCTTGATCCTAGCCAGCGTCAGGGGGTCGTGTCCGAGATGCGACCGAGTGGTTCCCCAGCTCCCCGGCACCGTCTCCCGACACCTCGGCGCCCGGCATCGCGCGGCCCGCCGACCACGCCGGGACTCCCTTACCCCCCATCGGCCTCCCCCGGCCCCGGGCCGAAGGCCGGTGTGTCAGGCCAGAGCCCGGTCAGGTCCAGCGCCTGGGCCGGTGAGGCGGCGTGCCGTATGCCGGGCAGAGGCCGGCCGTCCTGGTCGAGGAGCCGCCAGCCGCCGAGCTGGACCACGGGGGTACGGCCCCGGCGCATGGCGAGGGCCAGTTCGGACAGCGTCCCCCAGGAACCACCGACGACGATCACCGCGTCTCCCGAGTTGACGATGATGCCGTTGCGCGCCTCGCCGACCCCGGTGGGAATCACGATGCTCAGGTCGGGGTTGGCCCCCTGCCTGTCCGGCAGGGACAGGATGCCGACGACCGTCCCGCCCGCCGACCGCGCCCCGGCCGCGACGGCGGCCATGACCCCGGTGTAACCGCCGCAGATCACCACCGCGCCGCGCTCGGCCAGCAGCCGGCCGACCTCGCGCGCGTTGGCCTCGTCCTCTCCGGTGCAGTCACGGGGACCGCAGACCGATACCTGAATCGTCACGAGGAGATCGTGCCAGCACACCCGGCCCACGTCCTGTGTTCTCGTGCCGGGGGACGCGCGCCGTACGGAAGCGGCCTCCGAATCGGCCCCCGGGAGGCCCTCTCACCCGAATCCCGGGGCACCTCTCCCCCAATTGGTCAGCCTTCACTGAATTCAGCATGGACTGTAGTACAGCACTCGCTGTACTTTCGTGAGTATGCTCACCGCCGCCACCCGTATGGACGCCATGGCCCGCCTCGGGAAGGCCCTGGCCGACCCGACCCGATGCCGCATCCTGATCGCGCTGCTGGAGGGACCGGAGTATCCCGCCCGGCTGGCCGAACGCCTCGATCTCACCCGATCCAACGTCTCCAACCACCTGGCCTGCCTCCGAGGCTGCGGACTGGTGGTCGGCACCGGGGAAGGACGTCAGACCCGGTATGAAATCGCCGACCGACGTCTCGCGCACGCGATAGACGCCCTGCTCGGGGTGGTGCTGGCGGTGGAGACCGGCGAACGGTGCCTGAACGACGCACCGGAAACCTGCACACACGCCTCGAACGGCACACCGGAAACCTGCACACACGCCTCGGACGGCACATCGGAGGCCCGCACGCAGTACTCGGACGTCACACCGGGAATCCCCGCGCGGCAGCAGGACGACACACCGGGAGGGGAACGCGCGTGACCGTCCACGATCTCGGCCCGAGTCCCGCCCGCCGGGCGGCGTTACATCGCCGGATCCGGCTCCTCGTGTCCGCCACGATCACCTACAACGTGATCGAGGCGGTCGTCGCCGTCACCGCGGGCACGATCGCGTCGTCGGGGGCGCTCGTCGCGTTCGGCCTCGACTCCGTGATCGAGATCGCCTCGGCCGCCGCGGTCGCCTGGCAGTTCTCCGGCCGCGATCCGGAGGCACGCGAGCGGGTGGCCCTGCGCGTCATCGCGCTGTCGTTCTTCGCCCTCGCCGCCTACGTCACGCTCGACTCGGTCCTGACCCTCACCGGTGCCGCCGAGGCCGAACACTCCACCGCGGGAATCGTGATCGCCGCGCTCAGCCTGGCGGTCATGCCGTTCCTGTCGGCCGCCCAGCGTCGCGCCGGTCGCGAGCTCGGTTCGGCGAGCGCGGTCGCGGACTCCAGGCAGACCATGCTGTGCACCTACCTGTCGGGCGTGCTCCTGGTCGGGCTTCTGCTCAACAGCCTGCTCGGCTGGTCCTGGGCCGACCCCCTGGCCGCCCTGGTTATCGCCGCCGTGGCGGTCAAAGAGGGACGCGAGGCATGGCGGGGCGACACCTGCTGCGCCCGCCCGGCCCCGTCCTCGGATTCGTTCTCGGCGGCCCCGATTCCGAGCCCGTCCTCAGCGGCCTCGCCCCCGACCGGGAGCGAGGCCGGCTGTTCCTGCGAACCGGGCTGCTCGTGCTGCGTCCCCGGTCCCGCGCGGAACGGTCTCCGGTGATCCACCGGATGATCCGCCCGCGCGGGCGAGGCCGGAAGTCATCGGCCCCGGCCACCGGAGGATCGGATCACAGCCGCTGCCAGAGCGCCGGGACGTTCGGCGGCTCCCAACCGGGCAGCGCGGTGTGCGCCTGGAGGCACCTGTAGGTGACGCCGCTGTAGAGCACCTGGGCACCGGCCGTGTAGGCGGTGCCCGCGGCCCAGTTCCCGACGGGCGACGTGGGGGTCAAGGTCGGGGTCTGGGTGGGGGTCTGGGTGGGCGTCACCGTCGGGGTCACGGTCGGGGTCACGGTCGGGGTCAAGGTCGGGGTCACCGTGGGGGTCTGGGTGGGCGTCACCGTGGGGGTCTGGGTGGGCGTCACCGTGGGGGTGGGGGTCGGGTCGGGACCGTTGCCGACCTGGAGGTCGACGCAGTTGTAGAAGGCGTTCTCGGTGTCGGCGATGTTCCAGATGGCGAGCACCTTGATGCGGCCCGTCCTGCCGCCCAGGCTCACCGTGTGGGAGACGGTGGATCCGGGCTGCCTGCCGCGGTCGTCGAACAGCGCGATCCGGGTGCCGCCGACGTAGTACTCCCAGGTGCTGGTGGCGTGCCGGGCCTCGATCAGCCACTTGAAGGTGACCGTGTCACCGACGCTGGTGGCTGGCCAGGCCTTGCGCTCGTCGTCGAGCGGAGCCCAGCGGGAATCGCCGCCGCTGCAGTTCCGCAGTCCCTTGGGGCCCTCGACGCTCTGGGGCTCCCAGATGATGTCGCCGCAGTTGGAGACGCGGCCCTCGGCGCACATGGCCTGCCGGCTGGGCGGCGACGAGATGTACCCGTGCGCCGAGGCCGCAGGAGCCACGAACACCACGGTCGCGGCGGTTACCACCGCCGCCGACAGGAGCGTGATGATTCTTCTCATCTCTGCTTCTTTCGCTGGGGGTAACTCGAATATAAAAGAAAGTTTCCTAACAGTAAATGGAGCGGTCAGCCCGGACGGCGGGTCGTTGTCAGGAGTCGGCGGGCGGGTGACCGTACGTCCTCGCCGGCGAGGAGGCGGGCGGGTTCAGGCGCGGACAGGCCTTCCGGCCGGGGCGGCGCTCCAACCTCGGAAGGAACGGCCGCCGCGGGTATCCCTTGGTTATCCTCGGAAGTGACGCTGATCGCCGCGCGGGAGGTGAGGTCGTGACGGAACGCAAACCACCGGGAGTCAGCTTCGAGACGTGGATCGACCGGCAGATTCGCGAGGCCACCGAGCGCGGGGAGTTCGACGATCTGCCCGGCACGGGCAGGCCCCTCCCCGGCGAGGGCAGACCACATGACGAGATGTGGTGGATCAAGCAGAAGATGCAGGCGGAGAACCTGTCGTTCCCGCTGCCGGGGACGCTCGCGCTGCGTAAAGAGGCCGAGGAGTCCCGGGCGGCGGCGGTGGACGCCCGGACGGAGGCCGAGGCTCGCCGGATCATCGGGGACATCAACGACAAGATCCGCGAGAGCTACGGAAAATCCCTGTCAGGCCCGCCACTCGTCCAGCCGCTCATCGACGTCGAGGAGGTCCTCGCCGACTGGCGTACCCGTCGGCCCGTCGAGGAGAAGCCCGCCCGGGCCCCCGAGCCTCCTCGCGAGAGACGCTCCTTCTTCCGTCGCTTCAGAAACGGCTAGTGCCGCGCCTCTCCGTCCCCCACCGTGTTCGTGGCCGTTCGAGCGCCGGTACGGGCCCTGTCCCCGACAAGGTCCCCGTCAAGGCCTCTGCCCAGGCCACCGTTGAGGTCCCTCCCGAGGTCCCTGCCGAGGTCCTTGTCGGCGGCCCCGCCGAGGTCCTTGTCGAGGTCCCTGCCGAGATCCCTGTCGAGATCCCTGTCGAGCCAGAGGTGTCCCACCGCCTCGTCGAGGTCCATCCGATCCCGCTTGTCCCACATTCCGGCACCGGGCCTCGGTTCCGGGGAACCGTTGGGATCCGGGGCCCCGCGCCGCGCCCGCCGATCAGGTGTCCGCGTCATCGCACTCCTCCTCCGCCGTGGTGAACGCGCACCCGCGCCCGCTTCGGTCCGGGCTGCTTCAGTCCGGGCCGACGCGGCCCGCGGGCCGCGTCGGTGCGGGTCCCCGCCGGAGTGGTTCCGGTTCCGGCGGGGACCCCCGGTGTCCGTCCAGGCGCTGATCAGCGCGTGATCCAGGCGTTCCAGAAGATGCGGTAGAAGTTGTCGTAGCCGTGCAGCTTGGACGTGTACGCGGCGTAGAAGTTCGACTGGCTGATGGCGATGCCCGGGAACTGGTCCCAGATGTAGGTCTGCAGGTCGTCCACGGCTGCCTTTGCCCCGGCCTCGTCCACGGCCTGGTCGTAGGCGGCGATCTTCGCCTGCCCCTTCTCGTCGAACCCCTGCATCAGCGCGAACTGCGCCGGCGTGGTCATGCTGCCGTTGTACATCATCATGGAGATGTCCCATTCGGTGGGACGGGTCATCGTGGTCGCCAGCATGGCGGTGAAGTCGTAGGTCTCGATCTTGGCCTCGACGCCGACCTCCTGCAGTTCCTGCTGGATGACGACCGCCCACTGGGACAGCTGCGGGTACGCCTTGGTCGTCACGATCCGCAGGACCTGTCCGGGCTTCAGCCCGGCCTGTTCGAGCAGCTTCTTGCCCTCGGCCGGGTCGTTCGCCTGGAACCGGTCGGCGCCGACGGTGGAGTGCATTCCCTTGTTGGCGGGCATGGCGTAGGAGCCGGTCAGCGTGGTGATGTCCTTGCTGCCGCCGCCGACGGCGTTCAGCTCCGGCTTGTTCAGGATGAGGTTGAGTCCCTGACGGGCGCGGACGTCACTGAAGATCGAGGCGGGGTTCCGGTTGGGCAGGATGAAGTTCACGTTGCCGGAGCTCCAGGTGGCCACGGTGAGCGAGGGGTCGGCCTTGAGCAGGTCGTACTTCTCGTTGGAGGGCATGGCGTAGTCCCAGCGTCCGGCCTTCAGGCCGTTGACCAGCGCGTCCGCGTCCGAGACGACGAGATAGGTGACGGTGTCCAGGTAGGCGTGCTTGGCCCCGGCCTGGCCGCCCCAGTCCTCCTCACCGCGCGAGGCGTACTTGTCGTAACGCTCGAAGACGATCTTCTGCCCCACGTCCCACGTCTTGAGCCGGTACGGGCCGGTGCCGATGACCTGGTCGGTCGCCAGCCCGTTCGCGCTCAGGCCCTCCAGGGACTTCGCCTGGTAGATGGCCGCCGACGACGTGGTGAGCTCCTTGATCAGGCCGTAGCGCGGCTTCGAGAGCAGGAACCGCACCGTGTGCTCGTCCACCGCCTTGACGTCGTCGACCTGCTTGGCGATGAGCTTTCCGGTCGGGTGGCCGGTGAACCAGCGCTTCATGCTGGCGACGACGTCCTTGGAGGTCAGCGGCGTGCCGTCGTGGAAGGTGACGTCCTTGCGGAGGGTGAAGGTGTAGGTCAGGCCGTCCTCGCTGCGCTCGTAGGTGTCGACGAGCATGGGCCGCGCCTCGTAGTTCCTGTCGACCTCGAACAGCTTCTCGAAGATCATGTCGCCCATGTGGGCGGCCAGGAGGTTGGGCTTCGCGACGAAGTCCAGCGAGCCCGGGTCGTTGGGGATCGCGACGTTGAGGTTCCCGCCCTTGACGGGTCCCTGCCCGCCGGCCGGTGAGGCCGTCGTGCTCTGGCCCGTACAGCCGGCCACGACCAGCGCGCAAACCGCCACCAGTGCCGAGATCGACAACGCGTATCGGCGGGACCGGGGTGCTGTTCTCACGGATTCTCCTTCGCTCCTGAGACGTGTGATGGGACTTCCGGTCGCCGCAGCAGCCGAGATTGCCTGCAATGTCGCATATCGGTTCCGCGCAATAAACCGAAAAAAACCGTACAGAATCCTCGACTGAGCCGAGGAGAGCGTGGGATCACAGCGCACCGGCCCCGATCCGGCTCGACGACTTCCTCGACTCAGTCGAGGAAGAGGAACACTTTTATCTGGTTTACCAAGGGAAAGTTGGATGACACAGTCTTCTTACGCACCAATCCACCTGTGCTGGGAGAAGAGTGACGATCATGCCGATAACGGCAAACATGTGCAGCGCAGGCGGACGCCCCCGCACCGAGGAGCACCATGCCCGACGCCCCTGAAACGCCCCTCCTCGACGTGCGCGGCCTGTCGATCGCCCTCAGCACCGACACGACGGAACTCGAACTCGTCCACCACCTCTCCGTGACGCTGGACCGAGCCCAGACGCTCTGCATCGTCGGCGAGTCCGGCAGCGGCAAGACCGTGACCGCGCTGTCCATCATGCGGCTGCTGGAGTTCGCCGCCCCGGTGCGGACGAGCGGAGAGGTCAGGGTCGACGGTACCGACATCGTCGCCCTGCCCGACGAGGACATGCGCCGATATCGCGGGCGCCGGATAGGCATGATCTTCCAGGAGGCCCTGGAGTCCCTCAACCCGTCGCAGCGGATCGGCAGGCAGCTCATCGAGGCCCACCACGCGGCGGAGGGCGTGCGCGGCCGCCGCGCGCGAACACCGGGCGCGGCGGAGCGGGCGGAACAGAAGGCGCGCGGTCTCCTGACCGAGGTCGGCCTGGCGGACACCGACCGCATCATGGCGCTCTATCCCCACCAGCTCTCGGGCGGCATGCAGCAGCGCGTCATGATCGCCATGGCGCTCATGTCCGACCCGGACCTGCTGCTGGCCGACGAACCCACCACCGCGCTCGACGTCACCACCCAGGCGGACATCCTGGAGCTGTTCCGCCGGGTGCGACGAGAGCACCGCATGGCATGCGTGTTCATCACCCACGACATGGCCGTCGCCGCCGAGATGGCCGACCGCATCGCGGTCATGTACGGCGGGCGCCTCGTCGAGGTCGGCCCCGCCGCCGACGTGCTCACCACGCCCCGGCACCCCTACACCCGTGCCCTGCTCGACTGCGTGCCGCAGGCGGAGGTGCGCAGGACCGGCGGCCTGCCGTCGATTCCCGGATCGGTGCCCGGTCCGGCGGAACGGTTTCCCGGTTGCCTCTACGCCCCCAGGTGCCCGCGCGTCACCCGGCGGTGCGCCGAGGAGGAGCCGAGTCTCGCCCTCGTCGGAGGTTCCCAGGTCGCCTGCCTGCACCCCGCGACCGAGCCGGTCGACGTCGAGGCCCCGGTGCTCCCCGGCCCGCCGGCGCCGTCCGGCGATCCCGGCACGGCGCCGCCCGTTCTCCGAGTCCGGGACGTCAGCAAGGTCTTCGGCACCGGCGGCCGCCTCAGCCGGAGATCACAGCAGGTGCACGCGGCCAGGAGCCTGTCGTTCTCCGTCGCCCAGGGCGAGTTCTTCGGCCTCGTCGGCGAGTCCGGCTCCGGCAAGACGACGCTCGGACGCATGATCGCCGGACTCGAACGGCCTTCCTCGGGAAACATCGCCGTCGGCGAGGACATCGTGCTCACCGACCGTGGTGTCCAGGGCGCCAAGCGGTCCTTCCGTCAGCGGGTGCAGATCGTCTTCCAGGACCCGCAGAGCTCGCTCGACCCGCGCTACACCGTCTCGGCCATCATCAAGGAACCGCTGCGAGAGCTCACCCCGCTGCGCGGAGACGCGCTCGACAGACGGGTGCTGGAACTGCTCGACGAGGTGGGGCTGCCCGCCTCCACGGCCCACAGGCTGCCGGGCCAGCTGTCCGGCGGACAACGCCAGCGGGTGGCCATCGCCCGAGCCATCGCACCCGAGCCCGAGCTGATCGTGGCCGACGAGCCCACCTCCGCCCTCGACGTCTCCGTCCAGGGCCAGGTCATGAACCTGCTGCTGGACCTGAAGCGGGAACGGCGGCTCAGCTTCGTCTTCATCACCCACAACCTCAGCCTGGTGCTCTCCGTGGCGGATCGCATCGGCGTGATGTACCAGGGCGAGCTCGTCGAGGTCGACCGCCCCGACGCCATCCTCTCCCCGCGGGCCCATCCGTACACCAGACGGCTGCTCCAGGCGAACCCCAAGCTCACGATCAGTGCCCCGGCCACGCCGGACCCGGCCGGCAAGTGATCCGGGAGGAAACGGAAAATGCTCAAGATCCTGCTCCGGCGCGCGCGAGACCTGGTCATCGTGCTGTGGGTGGTCGGGACCGTCATGTTCGTCGTGATCCGGCTCGTGCCCGGCGATCCCGCCGTGTCGATCCTGGGTGAGACCGCGAGTCCCGAGCAGCTCGCCGTACTGCGCGACAGCCTCGGCCTGTCCGGGACGTGGTACGAACAGTACGTCGCCTGGCTGGGCCGGGTGCTGTCCGGAGACCTCGGCACCTCGATCACCTTCTCCGCCCCCGTCCTGCCGGTGATCACCGGGCACATCGCCCCCACCCTCACCCTGGCGTTGTTCAGCACGGTGATCAGCTTCACCGTCGCGCTGGCGATCACGCTGTGGGGCACCGTCCGCCCGCGGAGCCTGGCGGCCCGCTCGGTGACCCAGACGACCTCGCTCGGCATGGCGCTCCCGCAGTTCTGGGTCGCGCTCATCGTCATCCTGGTCTTCGCGATGGTCCTGCGGTGGTTCCCCCCGAGCGGATACGCGGACCTGCTCACCGACCCGCTCGCGGCGCTCCCCTATCTCGTCCTGCCCGTCGCCGTGCTGGTCATCAGCGACGCCGCCGTCTACCTCATCTTCCTCCGGGAGAGCGTCGCGAACGAGATGTCGCAGTTGTATCTGCGCACCGCTCGTTCGAAGGGCCTGAGCGAGACCAGGGTGGCCCTCCGGCACGCGCTGCCCAACGCGCTGATGCCGATCCTCACGGTCATGGGCGGCCACTTCGCCACGCTCGTCGGCGGCGTCGTGATCGTGGAGACCGTGTTCGTGATCCCCGGTCTCGGCTCCCTGGCCCTCCAGGCGATCTCGACCAGGGACTATCCCCTGGTGCAGGGCGTGACCCTGTTCGTCACGCTCCTGTTCGTCGTCGTCAACCTCCTCGTCGACCTCTCCTACGCCCTGATCGACCCGAAGGTTCGAGTTTCGTGAGACCACAGATGCACAGGTTCGGGGACTTCGTCCGGCGCAACCGGGCGCTGACCGTGTCGGTCGCCGTCCTGGGGGCGATGGTCGTGGCGGTCGCGCTGCTGCCGCTCGTCCTGCCGTCGACCCGGATGATCGCCCCGTCCAACCGGCTCCTGCCGCCGAGCTGGTCGCACCCGTTCGGCACGGACTCCTACGGGCGCGACGTGCTGAGCCGTCTTGTCACCGGAGGCCGGTACTCGCTGGGTCTCGCCGCGCTCATCACCCTGTGCGCCGGTACGCTCGGCCTGCTGATCGGAATGGTCAGCGGGTTCTTCCGGACGGCGGACGCGGTGCTCATGCGGCTGGTGGACGCCGGCATGGCCTTCCCCGGGATCGTGCTCGCCATGTCGCTCGCCGTCGCGCTCGGACCGAGCATGTCCACCGAGCTGCTGGCGCTGACGATCGTGTTCACCCCCCTGGTCGCCCGCGTCATCCGGAGCCGGGCACTGAGCGTGAGCCGGCGCAACTACATCGACGCGGCGCGCGCCGCCGGAGTGCCCGCCTGGAAGATCCTGCTCAAACACGTCTGCCCCAACGTGCTGCCCCTCGCGGTCGTGCAACTGGTGATCATCTCCGCGATGAGCATGTTGATCGACGGCGCGCTGAGCTTCCTCGGCCTCGGAATCGCGCCGCCGACGCCCACCTGGGGCAACATGATCTCGGATGGACGCGACTACCTGACCGTGGCCCCCTGGCTGGTGATCTTCCCGGGCGTGGCGCTGCTCGTCTGCGTCTTCTTTCTCAACCTTCTCGGCTCCAGCCTGCGCGCCACCGTCGACCCGCGCGTGCGAGCGCTCAACGCGCTCCAGCGCCTGCGGGCCCGGCACCGTACCGCGACGCCCTTCACAAAGGCGCCGCGGATGCGGACGCCGTAGCCAGGCGCCCGTTCCCGGCCCGGGGGGCACGGCCGTGAGGCCGGCCGGGCCGGGAACGGGCGTCTCACGGCGATGCCGGAGCGTACGCCGCCGGAGCGCGAGCCCGGACGAGCCCGGACGAGCGGCCGAAAGGATCGCATACGATGCGGGTTCGAGGGTCGGCCCGTCAATGAGGGATGGATGAACTTCACTCTGCGTCAACTGAGCTACTTCGTGGCCGCGGCCGAAGCGGGCAGCATCTTCCACGCGGCCGACAAGCTGCACGTGTCGCAGTCCGCCCTCTCCGCCGCCCTGACCGAGCTCGAACGCACCCTCAACACCCAGCTGTTCGTCCGCCGCAAGGCGCGCGGGGTGACGCTGACGGCCAGCGGGGTCCGCGCCCTGGAACAGGCCAAACTGGTGCTCCGCGACGCGGCGGAGCTCAGCGTGACGTGTTCGAGCACCGAGCTGGCCGGCCCCATCATGCTCGGCTGCTACGTGCCCCTGGCGTCGATCGTGCTCCCGCGGCTGCTCCAGGGATTCGGCGACCTGCACCCGCGGGTGCGGCTCGACTTCGTCGAGTGCGACCAGGACGTACTGCAGAGCAAGCTGCGCACGGGCGCGCTCGACGCCGGCGTCGCCTACGAGTGGAGCCTCTCGGCCGGACTCGACCGCGTCGTCCTGTACGAGGCGCACCCCTACGTCCTGCTCTCGGAGAACCACCGGCTGGCGTCCGCGCCGACGGTCGACCTCGCCGAACTCGTCGACGAGCCGCTCATCCTCCCGAGCACACCGGTGAGCCAGGAGCACACGCTCTCCGTCTTCCACGACCGGGGGCTCACGGTCACCAGGGGCCACACGACCACCAGCTTCGAGCTGACCCGCGCCCTCGTCGGACGGGGCATGGGATACGCGGTGTCCGTACAGCGTTCGCACAACGACCGCAGCCACGAGGGGCTCCCCGTCGTCGTCAAGGAGCTGTCACCACCGGCCAGGCCGGTGAGGGTGGTCATGGTCTGGCCGTCGCGCGTGCGCCTCGCCCGCCGTGTCCGGGAGCTGATCGAATACGCGACCGCCCTTGAGTGGGGCTCCGGGGGCATACCGCCGGAGCCGCCCGGCCGTTGACGGCGCCTCTCCGACCACTGACGACGTCGCCGACCACTGACGGCGTCGCCGGCCGTTGACGGCATTGCCGGGCGTTGACGACGTCGCCGGGCGTTGACGGCGCCTCCGGCGCTACGCCGGCGTGCCGCTGACGTGGGCGCCGAGGTCGAATCCGGCGACGATCTCCTCGGGCCGCAGGGACAGCCGCCGGGTCAGCGCCCGCCGCGCCGACACGTGGTCCCGCGGCCGGTTCACCGACTCGACGGCCACCAGCCTGTCCTCCCGGAAGGACAGCACCGAGAACGACCCGGTGGCGGGGTCCCCCAGGGGCAGCGCCCTGTCCCCGTCGAAACGCACTCCGGCGATCTGCAGCCGGATCGACCCCTGGTTGCTCCAGAACCACGGGACCTCGTCGTACCGCACGTCGTCACCGAGCATGATCCGCGCCAGGGTCCTCGCCTGGGCGGAGGCGTTCTGCACCGACTCCAGCCGCAGCCTGCGGCCGGAGTAGGGGTCCGGGAAGCTCGCGCAGTCGCCGATCGCCCAGATCCCCGGACCGCCGGTACGGAAGCGGTCGTCGATGCGGATCCCGTTCTCCACCGCGAGACCGGCGCGGCGCGCCAGCTCGTCCGCCGGCGCCGCGCCGACGCCGACGAGCACCAGGTCGGTCTCCAGCGTTTCGCCCTGGTCCGTCCGTACCGCCGTCACGGTGCCGCCGGTGCCGCCGGTGCCGACGATCTCGGTGACCGACCGGCCGCAGCGCAGCTCGACGCCCATCTCGGCGTGGGCCCGGGCGACGTACTCCGACAGCACCGGGCTGGCGATCCGCGCCATCGGCCGGGCCGCGCTCTCGAACACGACGGTCTCCACCCCCCGAAGGCGCGCCGCCGCCGCGACCTCCAGCCCGACGAACCCGGCACCCAGCACCACGACCCGCTCGGCCGCCGCCAGCCGCCGCCGGAGCCGGTCCGCGTCCGCGAGCGTGCGCAGCGACATCACGCCCGAAAGACCGCTCCCCGGAATGTCCAGGGCCCGGTTCCGGGCGCCCGTGGCCAGCACCAGGTGGTCGTATTCCACACGCTCGCCGCCGTCCAGCACCGCGTGACGGCGGCCGGCGTCGATCTCGGCGACGGTCTCTCCCCGGCGGAGTTCGATGCCGTGGTCGGCGTAGAACGACTCGCCGCGCAGCGGGAACCCCACCGCCGGGTCCGGCCCGGCCAGGTACTCCTTGGACAGCGGCGGCCGCTGGTAGGGCAGCGCGGGGTCGTCACCGATGAGGACGATGGCCCCTTCGTGCCCGCCGGAGCGCAGGGAGTCGGCGAGCTGGACACCCGCCGCCCCGGCTCCGACGATGACCACGCGTCCGCCGCGATGTCCGTGAACCGTCATCAGATCTGGGTGTCCGGTACGTCGACCTCGATCTCGTCGAGACCGGCGCCGACGACGATCTGGCAGCTCAGGCGGCTGCGGGCCGCGTCCCGTGGCGCGGCCGTGCACTCCAGCATCTCCTCCTCGTCGTCGCCGACGGCGGGAAGGCGGTCCACGTAGCCGTCGTCGACGTACACGTGGCAGGTCGCGCACATCGTCTGCCCGCCGCACTCCCCGACGATGCCCGGGACACCGGCCTCCACCGCGGCACGCATGACCGACGCCGGGGTGTCGCGCTCCACGACCCGCCTCGTGCCGTCGCCGTACCGATAAACGATCTTCGCCATGCTCACACGTCCCACGCGAGGGGGAGTTCGTAGATGCGGCGGAAGATCCACCCGCCGCTACGCGGCTCGGTGTCCTCGGCCGGCCGCAACCCGGGGAGCCCGGAGATCAGCATCGGCAGCGCGATCCGGCCGATCATCGCCTTGGCGGCGTGCTGGCCGGCGCAGATGTGCGCCCCGTTGGCGAAGGCGAGATGGGGCTTGCGCTCCCTGTTGATGTCGAACTCCTCGCCGTTGTCGAACACCGTCTCGTCACGGTTGGCCGCGGCGATCACGACGCTGAGGTTGGCGTCGGCGGGCAGGCTCACCCCCGCCAGTTCCGTCTCCCGTGTCGCCTTCCGCGGGTACATCCCGATCGGGGACACCCACCGCACCGCCTCGTCGAACGCCAGCGTGGCGATGCCCGGGTCGTTCCTGACCTGGGCGAACTGGTCCGGGTGGCTCAGCAGCCCCCACAGCGCGATCACCAGCACGTCGCGCGGTTCCTTGACCCCGCCGCCGACGGTCATCTTGACGTTCGCCCGGATCGACTCCAGGCTCATCGGCTCGGGGCCGTTGACCAGCGCGGAGATGAGCGAGCCGTCCGGCTCGGCGCGCAGGAGCGGGATCATCTCGTCGAGGGCCTCGTCGATCTCCTCGCCGCTGCGGCGGTACCGCTCCCACACGTCGTCATCGTCGTCGGTGTTGCTGTTGCCGTCCATGATCGCCTGAGACCACCGGTGCACGTCGTGGTGGCCGACGTTGCGAAAACCGAGCATTTCACGGAGGCAGTCGGCGGCGAACGGGCCGGAGAAGGTTTCGACCAGGTCCGCGCCGGGGCCGGCGTCACGCAAATCGGCGAGATACTTCCGCGCGTTCGACTCGAAAACACGACTCCAGTCCCGCGCGATCGCATTGGGCTTGAGCACGCCGCCGAACGCCTTCCGCTCGGCCGCGTGTTCGGGGTCGTCCTTGTGGAGCATGCTGGCGCCCATCGAGTATCGGCGCGTGTGCTCCCGGGTCGCGGTGAAGACCTCCTGGTCGAGGTTCACATCACGGCACGCCTGGAAGCTGGTGAGGAAATAGCTTCGCATCGCCGGCACCCAGGCGATCGGCGCCTCGCGCCTCAACCGCGCGTATATCGGATAGGGGTCGGCGTCGAGTTGGTCCAGCGTGAACCAGTCTGCGACCGGGGCCGTCGCGGTGTTCGGCACGTTAGCACTCCCTGTTCGGTCCGCCCTGTGCCGACGATTCTGACAGCCGGACATCCCCTCATAAACCGCATATATCAGGACATGTTTCCCTACCGAAACGATAAACGGCCACGCCCCAGCGAGCCGACGGCGCGGCCCCTGCCGGAGGCGGGCGGAGGAGGAGGCCGTCGCAGAGGGGGAAGCCGTCGCGGCGGCGGCAGTGAGATGCAACCAAAAGTGCAGAGATCGACAAATGGGGACCGGTAGCTTTCCCGGCATGACAAAGCGATCTTCTGTTTTCGCCGTCCTGACCGCCGCCGCCGTACTCGCCGCCCCGGCGGCGGCCTCGGCCGCGCCGACGGCTCCGACGGCCGGGGGTTCCTCGGGCTCGTCGGCGTCGAAGACCGGCGTCTTCTCCTTCCGGGGCATGAACCTGCGGATCCCCGCGGGCTGGAAGGCGTACCGTGACGGGGACCGCGTCACGGTGGTGACCGGAAAGTGCCAGAGGCCGGAGCCCTTCGCCTCGAACTGCCAGAGCTTCTGGGTGTTCGGCCCCAAGGCGTACATCAAGGTCCCGGTCGGGGGCGGCCTCCTCACCTATACGGGTGAGCAGCAGTTCCATCCCTTCAGCGGGGTGATCCCCTGCCCCTTCAACGCCAAGACCAGCTGGTTCCCGGGCGAGAAGGCCACCTCGACGGGCCTGCGCCCGGTCGGACGCGGGCACAAGGCGCGGTACGCCGCCTGGCCCAACCAGTGCGTGACGAACAACGGCAACCGGCGAACGATGAGCTTCACCCAGCGGGAGTGGCTCCTGCCCAGCTCGAAGATCCTGGTGGTGGACGTCTGGAACACCCCGGGGCTGCCGGACGTGCTCAAGCGCGCGACCTGGAGCTGACCTCGGGCCGTGTGCCGGACGAAGGCGTCCGGCACACCCGGACCGCCCGGCACGCGGGCCTCGCCGGGTTACGGCGAAGCCCGCCGGGCACGCCGGGATCGGCCCGTTCAGACCGTTCAGTCAGCTCAGTCAGCGACAAGGCGTGCCCTGTGTCCTTCGTGCTCGCGCTGCCGCCGGACGACGTAGGTGCCCGGCGCGCAGCCGGTGGCCCCGTGCTCGGGATGCAGCAGGTAGGCGGCGGCCGAGGTCTCGAAGACGCCGATCGCCAGCCAGAGGGGGTCCGTCACGTCGGTCGTCCACCGGCAGGTGCCCGGGTCGGCGACGAGCGTGTGCGGGTTGCCCCCGGCCGCGCCCCGAAGCAGTTCGACCCCTTCCGGGGGAACGTCCGTCCAGACGCTGTGGGACCAGGTCCGCACGGACGGCGCGACGACGGAGAGCGGGATGACGATGAGGTCGCCCTGGGCGTGGAGCCCGTCGACGACGGGGATGCTCACCGACTGCTCAAGATGGTCGAGCACGGCGAGTCCGGTCTGCCTGGAGAGCGAAGCGAGAGTCACAGTCATGGAGGTCACCTCAGGTTCGGCGGACAAGGAGGGAGTACTGCTCGGCGGACAACCCGTAGGTCCAGCCGGCGGCGGCGATCGGATCGTCGAAGAAGCCCGGCACGGTCAGCCCGTACCACCGGCGGCGCCCGTCGCGTTCCACGGACCCGTTGACGGCCAGGAGCACCCTCGTCTCCTTCCGCATGTCGAAGAGCCGCAGTTCCGCACCGGGGTTGCCGGGGTCCGGCGCGGAGGCGACCGGCCGCAACCGGGCCCGGTCGATGTAGGCCGCCCAGCCGATGTGCTCGATCGCGCACCGCCTGACCTCGACGTTGGTCTCCCCGGCGATCCGCTGGACGCTCGGATCCGTGATCACCCAGGAGGGGACCCGCGTCCCGTGCCAGGCGTGCACGTCCCACCCGTCCGCGTAACGCATCGCGGGGCCGTCCGGTCGGTGCAGCCACACCTCGCCGTCGTCGCCGCACACCTCGGTGTGCACGGCGACGTGCCGCTCGGAGACGACGCAGACGTCCTCGCGCGGCCACCACCAGCCGCACGACCGGGCCACCGCCGCCCACAGGTCGAGCCGCCGGAGCCGCTCGGGGGCGAAGACCACGCCGGCCGCCCTGCGGAGGGCGTCGTAGTGGGCGATCCAGGAGACGCACTGCGTGCCGTACCAGCCGGTCTCCATACGGTGGCGCGAGTCGTGCGCCGCCCGGAGCGCCATGGCGAGCGAACCGTCGACGGATCGTGAGAGCGAGCCGCGGACCTCATGGCGGATCAGCTGGTCCATCGGCTGGTGAACCCACCTGACCTGGGTGTCCAGGTCGCGGCAGAGCTCTCTCATCAGCGCGGAGAACCGGGGCGGCAGCGACCATTCGACCAGGCGGTCGACGGTCTCCGCGGGGCGCGGGTGCGCGCCCGGCGGTACGGTCTCCAGGGCCGCGAGCGGTGACGCGACCCAGTGGAAACGTGGTGGTCCGAGCCCGATCAGGTGGTACAGCCCGGAGATGGCGGCCTCTGCGGCCGGACGGTCGGCGGGCAGCGTCGACAGCGCCAGGCCCAGCCATTCCTCGCGGATTTCTGCGGCTTCCCGCCGCACAAGAGCGCTCACCGAATGAAGGTGGCGTCGTCCTTTCCAAGGATCATGTCAGGAATGGTGACAGATCGCCCCGGCACGTGTCCACCGCCGATCCGCGGCCGGTTCGGAACCTGCCGCGGGGACGCGTCCGGCGTCCCGCGGTGGGGCGGACTACCGGAAGCGGGCCACGAAGCGGCGCTGCCAGGGGGTCTCCACGGCGTGTGAGGCATAGTGCTCGCGGACGTAGGCGACCGCCCGCCGGCCGGGCACCCCGTCCAGTACGGCGAGGCAGGCCAGCGCCGTACCGGTCCGCCCGCGTCCGCCGCCGCAGGCGATCTCGACGCGTTCGCTCCCGGCACGTTCCCACGCCTCGCGCAGCGCGTCCCCGGCGGCGGCGCGGTCGGACGGCAGCCAGAAGTCCGGCCAGCGGAGCCAGCGGGCCTCCCAGGGAACAGGGGGTGGTTCGTGACCCAGCAGGTACAGCGCGAAGTCGGGCTCCGGTCCCGCCGGAAGGGGGTGTCGCAGCCCTCGGCCGCGGACGAGCCGGCCCGAGGGCAGTCGCAGCACGCCCGCCGTCGCGGGTTCCCACAGAGCCGTCACGGAGCGAGCGTAACCCTCCCGTCTCCGCTCGTTCCACCGTCCGGCCACAAGTGATCGACAAGCGGCGCTCGGTAGCTTCCGGGGCATGAGAAAGCGATCTTTCGCCCTGGCCGTCCTGTCCGCCGCCGCCGTACTGGCCGCCCCCGCCGCCGCCTCGGCCGCGCCCGGGACCGCGACCGCAGCCGGGACCGGGACCGCAGCCCGGACCGGGAGCGGGACGCCGGCGGCCGGGATCTCGTCGGACTCGGCGGCCACGTCCGCCACGGGCACCAAGATCTTCTCCTTCCGGGGCATGAACCTGAGGATCCCGTCCACCTGGAAGGTACGCCGCTACGGGGACACGGCCCTGGTGACGACCGGTGCGTGCACCGATCCCGAGTACTTCTACGCCGCCTGCCGGGGATTCCGGGTGATCGGTCCCAAGTCGCTGGCCGAGTGGGGCTACACCGGGAAGAACAGCTACGTGCCCACCCTCAGCCAGCCGTCATGCCCGTTCGGCGGCCCCGGCCTCGCGGTGCTCGGGAACAAAGCGGCCTCGCGGGAGGTGCGGCAGGTCGGGCGCGGTCACCAGGCGCGGTACGCCGCCTGGCCCGGCTACTGCGAGGCGCAGGGCAGCTCGGGACGGAAGGTGACCTTCACGCAGCGGGAGTGGTTCCTGCCCACCTCGAAGATCCTGGTGGTGGACCTGCGGGACCACAGGGAACTGTCCGGCCTGCTCGCGCGCGCCACCTGGAGCTGACCACGCGGCATGGTCCGGGCCCGGCCCCGGACAGGAAACCGGCGCCCCTCCGGAAGAGGAGCGCCGGTGTCGTTCACTGTCGCCGTGTGTTACCGGCTCACAGCCGCTTCCAGAGCGCCGGAACGTTCGGCGGCTCCCAGCCGGGCAGCGCGGTGTGCTGCTGGAGGCACTGGTAGGTGGCACCGCTGTAGGTCACCTGAGCACCCGCCGTGTAGACGGTGCCGGCGGTCCAGGGGGTGGCCGGTCCCTGGGTGGTGGTGACGGTCGGGGTCGGGGTGGGGGTCTGCGTGACGGTCGGGGTGGGGGTCGGGGTCTGCGTGACGGTCGGGGTGGGGGTGGGCGTCGGGTCGGGGCCGTTGCCGACCTTCACGTCGACGCAGTTGTAGAAGGCCATCGCCGTGTCGGCGACGTTCCAGATGGCGAGGATCTTGAGACGGCCGGTACGGCCGCCCAGGTCGACCACGTGGGAGACCGTTGAGCCCGGCACCCTGCCCTTGTCGTCGAACACCGCGATGCGGGTGCCGCCGACGAAGTACTCCCACGTGCTGGTGGCGTGCCGGGCCTCGATGCGCCAGTTGAAGGTGATCGAGTTACCGACGTTGGTGACCGGCCACGCCTTGCTGTCGTCGTCGAGCGGGGACCAGCGGGCGTCACCGCCGCTGCAGTTGCGCTGTCCCTTGGGGCCCTCGACGCTGGCCGGCTCCCAGATGATCTGGCCGCAGTTGGCGACCTTCCCCTGGGCGCAGAGGGCCTGCCTGCTGGGAGGGGAGGTGATGTAGCCGTGCGCCAGGGCAGGCGAGGCGACGAACACCACGGACGCGACCGCGATGACCGCGGTCGATAAGACTGTGATCAATCTGCGCATGTCGTGCTTCCTTCGCTGGGGGGTAAGACCCAAATATAAAGGAAACTTTACTAACAGTAAATATCCCGCTAACTGGATCACACTCGGCCTGTCACGGAAGGAGCGGGACGGTCGCGGAAGGAGCGGCGCCCTGCCGGTGAACCCCGGCCGGTGAACCCCGGCCGGGCGTACGGCCGGACATCCGGCGACCGTCAGGCGATCACCGGTGTCACGGCGCCTCCCCGCCCACGTTCAGGGACGTCTGCGCGCCCCCGTCCGGGGACGCCTCCACGTCCGCGTTCGGGGGCGTCCTCACGTCCGCGTTCAGGACGGGCGCGGCCTGAACTCCAGGAGCCCGATGCGCTGCAGCCGTACGACGTCGCCCGTCTCGAAACCGAGCCCGGCGACGCTGAGCTCGCCGTCCACCGCCTCAAGGATGCGCTGCGCCCGCTTGTCCAGCCGGTGCACGACGGACCCCCACCGGGTCGGGACGCTGACCGCGCAGTCGTACTGCATGCTCACGTCCAGCGGCATGAACTCCGCCCCGGGCATCTCGATGAAGGCCAGGCCGTCCACGTGCCGGGGCACGAGCCGCGGCACATCGGTTTCGAGCGGTTCGATGACCGACTCCTCGAAGTAGACGGCGTCGAGAGGAGCCGTCACGGCGAGCTGCATGGCCTCGAACGGGCGCTCGACGATGGGCTCGCCCCGGCCGTTCATCGAGGTGTTGAGAAGCATCGGCACCCCGGTGAGGCGGTGGAACTCCTCGATCACCCGGTAGAAGTCGGGGTTGTTGTCCTTCGAGACCGTCTGAACCCGCGCGGTGCCGTCCGTGTGGACGACCGCCGGGATCAGGTCCGCCTTGCCGGGCAGCACCGCGGCCACGCGCAGCATGAACGGCGAGGCGTCCGGCGCGTCCTCGATGTCGAACCACTCCGAGGCGTACTCCTCCAGCACGGCCGGGGCGAAGGGACGGAACTCCTCGCGGCGCTTGAGCCTGGTGTTGAGCAGGAGCTTGTTCTCGGCGCGCCGCGGGTCGGCGATGATGCTCCGGTGCCCGAGCGCGCGGGGACCGAATTCGGCGCCGCCGCGGAACCATCCCACGACCTGACCGTCGGCGACGCGCGCGGCCGCCGCCTCCTCGGGCGCGTGCTCCTCCCGCCACCGGACGACGGGGTTCGACTCGGCCTGGGCGCGGACGGCGTCGTTGGAGTACGGGGCGCCGTGGAAGTCGTGGGTGACGCGGCCCGCAGGGTGGCCGCCGCCCAGCCGCCACAGTCCCGCGTAGGCGGCGCCGATTGCGGTCCCGCTGTCCTCGGCGGCCGGGATCACGTAGAAGTTCTCCGGCCCCAGGCGCTTGGCGAGGATGTCGTTGACGATGCCGTTGAGCGCCACACCGCCGACGAAGCACAGGCGCGTGCACCCGGTGAGGGCGAGCGCCCTCTCTGCCAGGGCGATGACGGCGTGCTCCAGCGCCCTCTGCACCGACGACGCGAGCGCGGTGTAGGCGTCGCCGCCCTCCGGCCAGCGGACGTCGTCGGTGAAGTGCTCGGGAACGGTGTCCCTGAAGGTGACGAGGCCGGACTCCTCGACCTCCAGGAAGGCCGACACGGGGAAGCTGGGCTCGTTCAGCCCGGCGAGGCTCATGGTCTTGCCCGGTCCTTCGAGCCCGTGCTCGAAGAGCTGCCAGGACACGGCCGAGTACATCCCGCCCAGCGTGCGGAAGCGCGGCATGCCGGTGTGGGGCTGGTCCCAGCGGTACCGTTCGCCGTCCGGTTCCACGTACAGGTCGACGGCGAGCTGCTTCTCCACCGGGACCATGCCGGTCCCGTTCGCGCGGTAGATCGAGATCGACTCCCAGCCCTCCTCGGCGCCGACGCAGGCCGCGCGCTCCTCCTCGGACAGGTCGGCCCAGGGCGAGCCCAGCCCGTCGATCACGAGGATGGCCGCCTCGTCGTAGCCCGACGTGCAGAAGGCGCTCACCGCGTGCCCGTAGTGATGGGAGACCGGGTAGGCCCGGCCGTTCTCGACGGCCGGCCGCAGCTGGGGGTTGAGTTCGAGCCTGTTCGCACGGCTGTCCTGCGGCTCCTGCGTGCAGACCACGACCGCGTCGACGTCGTCGATGGTCACTCCGGCGCTGTCGAGGCAGTAGCTCACCGAGAGCGAGGGGTCCGCGGGCTGGAGGTAGATCCGCTTCTGCCGGGCGAGCCGTTCCTCCTGCATGGCGACAAGTATTTCGGAACCACGGAGAAGACAGGCTCCTCCGTTGTGCGATGCCGCGATTCCCAGAATCAACGGTTCAGTCATGGGGGCTCCTTTGCCACGTGCGGGCCACTGCCTCATGGCCCGAGGCGATCATTGATCTTCGGTTCGCGGAGTCACGGCGGCGTGCGGACCGGACCGGTCCCTGCCGGGCGGCGGGCGATCGGCCACGGCCGTACCGGATCCTCCTCAACCCGCGTCGGTCACACGCGTCAACCGGTCCGGGCCCGTTACCGCGGGGTTGGCGGCATGCCGCGGCCGAACGGCGGCAGGAGACCCTCTACCGGGTTGAGAGTGGAAACACACGAAGGCGGCTGAAGATCCACAGCCAGTCGGTGGTGCCGGCGACGAACCGCCGCGTCAGGTCATCGGTGTGCCGCGTGCCGGTTGGGGGTGTCCCAGATGAGCACGATCGGCGTTCCGAGCCGCGGATGCACCATGATGATCATATCGTGGTGATCGCGCCGGGTGAAGCCCGCCGCCGCGCTCTCGCGCCCCCGGCGACGACCGCACCGGCGGTACGAAACCGCTGGTAGACGAGCCGGAGACGGCCATGCCTGACCGGGCCGCGGCGACGCCCGGCCCGTTGGACGGCGGTCGGCCCGCCGCCCCGCCACTGCCGCACGATCGGGGCAAGCCGCTGGATTCCAGCGCTCATCCTCGGTCGGCGAACGTCACGAACAGAGGATCAGCCGAGATCGAACACGCGGCGGAGCCACGACAGGCGTGCCGCGAGGGCGGCCCGCGTCATCTCGTGCTCGGGAGCGAAGACGTCGAAGCCGTGGAAGCCCCCGCTCCAGATGTGCAGCTCCGCCTGTCCTCCCGCGGCCCAGATGCGGGATGCGTACTCCACGTCCTCGTCGCGGAACAGTTCGGCGCTGCCCGCCTCGACGAACGCCGGCGGCAGGCCGGACAGGTCGGTCGCCCGCGCGGGCGCGGCGTAGATCGACACGTCGGCCGCGGGGTCGCCCGCCTTCTCGCCGAGCAGTGCCCGCCACGCGAGCAGGTTCATCCCGCGCTGCCAGGTGCCGATGCCGTCGTACTGGTGGCTCGCCGGGGTCGTGTTGCCGTCGTCGAGCATCGGGCACAGCAGCAGCTGCCCGGCCAGGTGCGGTCCCTCGCGGTCGCGCGCCAGCAGGGCGACCCCGGCCGAGAGGCCGCCTCCGGCGCTGCCGCCCATGACGACGATGCGCCGGGGGTCGACACCGAGTTCGGCGGCGTTCTCCGACATCCACCTCAGACCGGCGTAGCAGTCCTCGACGGGGGCCGGGTCGGGGTTCTCGGGGGCGAGGCGGTACTCGACGTTGACCGCGACGACGCCGAGTTCCTCGACGAGGTCGGCGAGGCGCGGGGTGTCCTGGTAGCGGTGACCACTGATCATGCCGCCGCCGTGGATGTTGTAGAGCCCCGGGACCGGGGCGTCCAGGTGGCGCGGCCGCAGCACGGTGATCTCGAGATCCGGGGCACCGTCGGGCCCGGGGATCGTACGCTCCTCGACGTCGATCTCACGCGTACCGATGACCTCGGCGATCGACAACGTGGGCATGCCCCCGCCGGTCGCGCGCATCATCGAAACGGCCTCGGCGGCCGACGGCTCGGGCCCCTCCGACCGAGGCATGCTCTCGAGGATCGCCTTCAGAGCCGGGTCGAAGGGGACTGGGGCGACGGTCATGGTTCTGCCCTCGTTGAATGGTCGGATTACTGTGGACGGGTGATCCAGGCCCTAGCGCGGTTCCACGAAGGTGAGCGCTCGCGCCGGATTCTCGACCATGATCATGTGGATGGCCTCCTCGCTCACGCCGAGGCGGCGCAGAGCGGGCAGGAAGTATCTCGGGATGTAGTCGTATCCCTTGCCGCCGTACCTCTTGAGCTGGATCTTCTGGCACACGTCGTGGCCGAGCACGATCTGGCTCGCGTAGCCCCGCTCGACCAGGTCCGCGATGCCCCGGATGACCTTGTGATCGCTCCCGAGGACAAGGTGCCCCCACGGGCTCCCGGGCGAGGCCATGAAGTCGAACTCCACGAAGACACCGCGCGCGAAGAGACGGTCGGCGAAGGACGGCCCCGACAGGACGTCCATGCCGTGTCCCATGACGACGTTCGCCGGGACGACGCCCTCCTCCTCGAGGATGTCGAGGACCTGGAACTTCTCCTCACCGACGCCGCCGAAATGGAACGTGATGGGAGCGCCCGTGATCCTGCTCGCGCGCCCGCTCGCCCGTACGCTCTTGAGCTCGTTGCCGGTCAGCGGCACCGACTCCGCGCCCACCTCGCCGATGATGCCCGAGCGGACGCCGGTGTCGTCGGCCCCGAGCACGATGTCGCGCACGATGATGTCGGTGAGCTCGTCGACGCGGCGCTCGTCCATGTCGGCCGGGTGGAAGGTCGGGGTGTACCAGCCGCCGCCCATGACGACGTTGAGCCCGCTCGCGCGGGAGAGCCGCAGGAGCGCCTCGGGGTCCCTGCCCACGCCGATGGGAGAGACCTCGACGATCGTGCTTCCCCCGTTGTGGGCGAAGGCGAGCACCTCCGAGAGCATCTCGTCGAAGTCGCCCATCACGTCGTTGTCGGCGTTCGGGCCCCCGTGGCGCGTGCGCGCGAGGTTGGCGAGCGTGAGCGGCTCGGCGGCCTCGGGGGAGTCCTCGCCCGGACGGCGGAACCGCGACGGCCGCCTCAGGTCGACGAAGACGTGCTCGTGCATGAGCGTCTCCCCGAGCGTCGCCGGGTCCACGGGACCCGTGACGGTGAGCGCCTTACCGGCGATGTTCGGGATCTCGAAGGGATAGCGGCTCACGAATCTGCCTTCGGGGTCGGGATGGTGAGGAGTCGCCTCGGGTTCCGCACGGTGACGGACTCGACGAGGGCGTCGTCGGCTCCGAACATCCTCAGGTACGGGACGAACTGCTGAAGCATGAAGCCGTAGCCGCCACCGCCGTAGGCCAGCAGCTGCAGCTTGGCGGAGACGTCCTGCGACAGGAGGATCCGATCGGCGTGGCCCCGGCGCGCGAGCTCGACCACGGCCGTGGCGACGTCCTGGTCGTCGGACACGTTGAGCACCGAGGGCAGCCGGCCGATCTGGTCGAACTGCACGAACACCCCGCGTTCGAGGAGCGGTTCGAGCTCGTCGGGACGCGGGGAGAGCGCGTCGCAGTGCCCGACGGCGACGCGCGTGAGGTCGGCGCCCTCCGCGGCGAGCAGGTCGAGGACGCGCTGCTGGGTGACGGGGTCGCCGGACCGGTCGAGCGAGATCGGGGCGCCCGTGGCCGCCGAGGCCCGTGCCGCCGCGACGAGGACGGCGCGCTCGGCGGGCTCCTCCGGATCGAGTGCCGCGAGCTCGCCGATGATGCCCGCGCGCACCCCGTCCACGCCCTCGGTGAGGTCCCGGACGATCTCCTCTGTGAGGCTCTCGACATCGCGGCCGGCGAGCCCTTCGACCCACGCCGGGTGGTACCAGCCCGAGCCCATGACGACGGCGAGGCCGGTCGCCTCGGAGATCCGGCGCAGGCCGGCCGGATCACGGCCGAGACCGACGCTCGTGACGTCCACCAGCGTGCCGCCTCCGGCGAGCTTGAACGCGGCGGCCTCGCTCGTGGCGAGTTCCTCGTCACCGAGCAGCCAGTTGTCCCTGCTGGGCGCTCCCAGGCTGATCTCGCCGAGCAGCTCCATCGTGAGCGGTGCGCGGTAGATCTGGATCCGGCTCGCGGCCGTGGGCCGTGTGCGCCCCACCGCCGCCCAGGACTCGGCCGTGTCGTCGGGCGTGGCGAAGTCGCTCAGAAGATGTTCGTGGGGAAGTACCGTGCCAAGCGAGTTCGCTTCGACCTCACCGGTGACGGTGACGACCGTTTCCCTCGACGTGTGCGTGGCCATCGGTGCGTGTACCGTCCCTGCGGTCGAGTCGGTGGTGAACACGCGGCCAATATAACATAGAAGATCATATAGGATCTATAGGGACAGCCTCCGTGTTCGCGGAACTTGATCGGCACGCCGCCCTCCCCCGCCCCGGAGACCGTACGGGATCATCGTGGGCGGGCGCCGTCGCCGCGTCGGCCACGTGGAGATCCCGGCTCAGCTCACCCCGCCCACGACGGCTTTGCCCTCTCGTGCCGCCGCCGCGTAGAACGGTCCGAGGTCCTCGAACCCCTCGTAGGCCTCCTCCGCCGCACCTCGCCGGGCGGTGGCGAACCCCCACCCCTCCCCCATCAGACCTCGCGCGACCTCCGCCACCCGGCCGGGATCAAGGATGAACACCGGGCCGTAGCCGAGCTCGTATTCCTCCACGTCGTTCTCGCCGTCCTCACCGGTCGCCGCCGCGAGCCAGGGATAACACCCTCCCCACCGCGTGGTCCCGTGCTCGGCCTCGGCCCTGCCCTCCGCGACGGCGGCGAGGGTCCGGTAGTCGTCCTCGAACACGTCGATCCCGTGACGGAATCCGGCGGGCGCCCGCCCGTCGTCGGAGAAGAGCGTGCCGATCAGATCGGGGGCCGCCCGTACGGACTCCAGCAGCTCGGCATCGATCTTCGCCAGGTTCAACCACATCGACACGATCGTGATCAGTCGATCCGGCGGGCCATGACTCAGGACTCCACCGGGACGGCCCGGTCCCACACGGCTTCGAAGCAGGTGGCGTAGGTGGCCACCATGGTGCCGCCGGGCACTTCGCGCAGCCGCATGACCGGGGCGTTGGACGCGAAGGAGCCGTAGACGTGGGCGTTGACCATGAGCTGGTCGTCGGCACGGTAGATGGAGTTGTACAGCACCGTGTCGTGGAAGCGGACCTCCACGTTCTCGTGCCGACGCAGCGACCGGTAGAACACGAGCGCGGTCCTGACCTGGGCGGCCAGGTCGTCGCCGATGCCCTCGTCGATGCCGCGCTGGGCGAGCTGCGCGCAGTCGGGGTCGCCCAGCAGAATGCGTATCCTGACCCCCGCGTCGGCCCTGTCGGCGAAGACGCGCACGATGCCGGTGTCCTGGGCGAGGAAGATGCCGCTGTAGACCAGTATGTCGATTCTTTCGCGGGCGGCGGCGAACAGGCGTCCCCAGGCGTCCTTGGGGACGGCCCAGCGGTGCGGGTAGACGGCGACGATCTCGGTTTCGGAGACGGCCGCGGTCTGGGCGGGGGTCATCGCCTCCGGCCACAGGTAGGACTCCTCGACACCCAGCAGCCTGGCCACGGCGAAGCGGTGCTTGCGGTAGGGCATCCGGTCCCGGGTGATCCACCGTTCCACCGTCTTGGCGTCGACCTCGACGGCCTCGGCCAGCTCCGCGAGGGTGGTTCCCCGTTCGAGCAACGCCGTGCGCAACCGCTCGTTCGCCATCGCACCTACCGGAAAGCCGGGGGACGTCCAGGGACGTGGCAATCGTAGACCGGACGTCCGCCACATGTCCCGTCTTGTAGTGATCGCGTCAACGGTCATGCGCCATGTCTACCGGAGCGCGTTGACCGGTTCCATGCGGGCGGCGCGCAGGGCCGGATACAGGCCCGCGAGCAGCCCGACGACGGCACCGGCGGCGGGTGCCATGACGGCCAGCCGTACGTCCAGGACCGGAGTCCACTGCCGGGCGGCGCAGACCGCGACGATCACGACGATTCCCGCGGAAGCGCCGATGACGCCGCCGGTCAGCCCGGTGAGCGTGGACTCCAGCAGGAACTGCGCGGCGACGTGGCGGCGGGCGGCGCCCAGGGCGCGGCGCAGGCCGATCTCGGCGACACGCTCCATCACGGTCACCAGGGTGACGTTGGCGATGCCGACCGCGCCGACGACCAGGGAGACCAGCCCGAGGATCAGGAAGAGGCCGTTGACGTCGCCCTCGACCGCGTCGCGTGCCCTGGTGGGACTGGGCGGCGACATGACCTGGAGGAGGCCCTCGTTGCCGGGGCTGAGTGCGACCGGCGCCTGCTTGGCGATCAGTTCGGCGGCGCCGAGGCCGGTGTTGACCAGGACCCGGGTCACGGTGCTCAGGCCGTAGCGCCTGCCGACGGCCGGTGGCAGTATGACGGCGCTCGCGAGGCTCTTCTCGCGTTTCAGGTCGTCGAGCACGCCGATGACCGTGTACGCCTGGGTGCCGATGAAGACGGCCGGGGCCCGGTCCAGCCGGGTGATGCCCAGCATCTTGGCCGCGTGCCGGCCCAGCACGACGACCTTGTCCCCGCGGGCGATGTGCCCGGCGTCGAAGTAGCGGCCCTCGACCATCCTGCCCTTGACCGCGGCGGGCAGGCCGAGGCCGCCGGCTACCACCGTGAGAGTCTGGTCGGTGACCCGGGTGGGGTCCACGATGTCGTTGGAGCGGACGCTGAGGTTGGCGCTCCGTTCCGACTCGGCGAGGGCCGCGGCGGAGACCACCCCGCGCAGCCGGGTCACCCGGCCGACGTCGTCCCAGTCGACCAGCGGAAACGGGTTCTCCGGGACTTCGACCGTGACGGAGGTCGCGGTCAGCTCGTCGAAACGGCCGACGATCTGGTTGCCCGCCGTCGCGGCGACGCCCAGGGTGACCACGAGGGTGGTGATGCCCAGCACGGTGCCCAGCGTGGTCAGCGCCGAGCGCACCGGGCGGGCCAGCAGGCCCGCCATGGCCTCGTTCAGCAGGTCGCGCGGGTGCACGTCTACTCCTCGGTCAGGGTGCCGTCGGTGATGCGCACCCGGCGCGCGGCGCGCTCGCTCACCTCGTTCTCGTGGGTGATGACCACGATGGTCATGCCCTGGGCGCGCAGCTCGTCGAACAGGTCGAGCACGGCCTGGGTGTTCCTGCTGTCGAGGTTGCCGGTCGGCTCGTCGCACAGCAGCAGCGCGGGCTCGCCCATCAGGGCGCGGGCGATGGCGGCGCGCTGCCGCTCGCCGCCGGACATCCTGCCTGGCAGGAAGTCCACCCGGTGCGACAGCCGTACCCGCTCCAGGGCCCGCAGCGCGCGCTCGCGCCGTCCCTTGCGCGCGCCCCTGCCGTAGACCTCGGCCAGCATCACGTTCTCCAGCACGCTGCGGTGGGGCAGCAGGTGGAAGGACTGGAAGACGAATCCGATACGGCTGCCGCGCACCGTGGTCCGCGCGCCGTCCTTCAGCGCGGTGGTCTCGATGCCGTCGAGCCGGTAGCTGCCGCCGGTCGGCCGGTCGAGCAGGCCGAGCATGTTGAGGAGGGTGGACTTGCCGGACCCCGAGGGGCCGACTATGGCGACGTAGTCCGCTCTCTCGACCCTCAGGTTGACGGTGGAGAGCGCCCTGACGGGAGGATCGGCGGGAAACTCCTTGGTCAGGTCGTCGAGCAGGATGACCGGCTCAGGCACTGTTGACCACCACCCGGTCGCCCGGTTCGAGGTCACCGGTCACCTCCACGGCCCCGTCGGCGGCCAGGCCGGTACGGACCTCGACCTCCTTGACCCGGTCGGGTGCGATCTCCACCTGTACCCGGGCCTTTCCGTCCGCGGCGGTGACGACGGCCGCCGCGGGGACCACGAGCACCTGCCCGCCGGTGGCGCCGATGGTCACGTGGACGGTGACGGGGGCGCCGGCGAGCTTCCTGAGTCCCTTCATCGAGGCGGGAACGACCACCACCGGCACGGCGCCCTTCGCGTCGCGCCCGCCGAGGGAGGTCACCGTACCGGGGACGACCTTGCCGGACTCGGTTTCGATGGTCGCGTCCAGTCCCGCCTTCAGCCGCTCGGCCTCGGCCGCGTCCACCGAGCCCGAGACCACGAAGGTGGAGCCGGTCACCGTGGCGATCGGCTTGTCCGCCAGCTCGCCCGCCTTGACGGTCACCTTGTGCAGGCGGGCCGGCAGTCTGGGCAGGAAGATGATCTCCCCCGGCGGAACGGTGGTTCCGTAGGTCCGGGAGAACTCGGCCAGCAGCGCCTGTGCCGCGGCCAGGTCACGCCGGGCGTTGGCCACCTTCAGCCTGGCGGGCGAGAGCTGCCTGGCCTGCCTGAGCGCCTGCTCCGCGGTGACGACGGCCTCTCGCGCCGCACGGACGCTCTTCCCCAGCTCGGCCAGCCGCCCGTCCCGCGCGGTCCTGGCCTCCTCAAGCACCCGCTCCAGCGCCGACCGGGCGGCGGCCAGATCCGCTCTGGCGTTGGCGACCCGGAGTTCGAGCAGGCGGGTGTCGGCGGGCGGCCCGTCCGGGACGCCGATTCCGGTGCCGGTGCCGGTGCCGATTCCGGTGCCGGTGCCGGTACCGATTCCGGTGCCGGTGCCGGTACCGATTCCGGTGCCGATTCCGGTGCCGGTGCCGGTGCCGGTGCCGGTGCCGGGGCTGGAGCTGGGACCGGGCGAGAAGGTGGGCGAAGGGGTGGGCGTCGCGCGGGCCTGGGCGAGCTCCTGCTCGGCGGTCAGCAGTCTCTCCTCGGCCGCTCGTACGGCACTCTCGGCGGCCTCGACCTTGGCCTCGTCCTCGGTGGTGTGATCCTGTGCCCGCGCGCGCGCCAGCGCCTGTTCGGCCTCCCTCAGATCCCGCCGGGCGTTGGCGAGCCTGACCTTCAGGGGGAGCACGTCCGCGCCCTGGTCAAGCGCCGTGCGCTCGGTCACCAGCACTTCCTGCGCGGTCTGTACGGCCCTGCGCAGGGTGTCGCGCTGCTGCCGCAGCTCCAGGGTGGGTTGCTGTGCCTCGTAGTCCCGCTTGGCGTAGAAACGCGACACCGCGGCGATGGTCGCCTGGTCGAACACCCCGGTCACGGGCACGCGGTGGCCAAGCCTGCGCAACGCCTTCTGCAACTGCCTGACGTCGGCTCCACTGGCGCCCGGGCCGAGGCCGCGGTGCATCGGCACCTTGCCGGAGAAGACGAACACCGGGCGCCCGTTCACCTCCATCACCACCGCGCCCTCCGTGATCGTGCCTCGCCGGGGAGCACGGGTGGCCCGCTGAACGGCCTCGCCGCCGCCCACCACGCCGGCCAGCGACACCGGGTACGGCGAGCCGTACTCCAGTGCGCCGCTGACCGCGACGGTGCTGACCAGCTCGCGCCGCTCGACCGCGACGGTGACCAGTGACGGTCTGGGCGGCTTGCGTGCCGCCGCCTCGTCGGCTGGGGAGCGCAGCCGAGTGCTCACTCCCCAGCCGGCCCCCGCGACCACCAGGATCACCGCCAGAGCGAACAGCAGCCTGCCGCGCGGAGTGCGCATCACTGCTCCGTGAACCCGAACCTCACCCGGGCCTCGTTGGTGAGCCGGGTGCCCAGCGGGATGTAGGCGGCGTAGAAGTCCTTGCCGCACTCCAGGTCGACCAGCGCCGACTTGATCTCCCTGGCCAGGTACGGCCTGGCCGCCTCCGCCGTCACCGTGCCCTTCTTGCCGAGCCGTTTGGCCTCCTCGCCCCACACCGTCATGCCGCGGCCGCTCAGCCTGTTCGGCCTGCTGGAGGTCACCTGCTCGCCCTTGGACTTCAGGCATTCGGCGAAGGACCCGGCGAGCTCCACGAGCTTGGGATCACCGTCGAGCTCCTTGTCGATGCGCTCGATCTCCTTGCTCATCTGCTCCTGGTAGTCGTCGAGCGAGGTGACCTTCAGGCCGTCCACCTGCTGGAGGGCGGTGACCCGGCACTCGTTCATGGTCTTGAGGTAGGCCTGCCGCTTGGCGCCGGAGAGGCTGTTGATCGTCGCCTCGTTGGGGTCGGGCTCCGGCGTGGGGGCCTGCTCCGGGTAGACGAAGGCGGAGAAGATGCCGAAGCCGTACTTGCCGCGGTCCTCCTTCATCGCCGCGTAGTCGGCGGTGCCCGCGTCGGACCTCTTGGGCCGGCTGACCGTGGGGACGTAGCCGAAGCCCTTCTTCTTCATGCAGGTGGCGATGACATTCTCCCGCTCGCGGAGCTTGTCCGCCGAGGTGCCGCTCCCGTTGGCCGCGGGGACGGTGTTGTTCCCGCTCCCGTCGGCCGCGGGGACGGCGTTGTTCCCGCAGCCGGTCAGCACCACCAGGCAGAGCAGAGCACACGTCAACACACGCATCGAGGAACCCTCCACGGTGGAATCGCGCCACCCCTCGCGGCGCCATGGCCACCCTGGCGGCCGTTCTCCTCCACCCGGTACCGGCCGGGTATCCGTGCGTGCTCAGCCGTGTATCCGCCGGGTATCACCACCCGTTGCCGCGCCCCCCGAAGACGGATCAGCCCTTCGGCGGGCGCGGAGCGCGGGTCCGGAAGGGCGCCCCCGGCGTCACCCGGCCATGGCGCGGCGGCAGCGGGCCAGTTCCGCGCGCAGGTCGCGTCGCAGCGCCCGGTCCAGGCCTGGCTGGGCGAGCGCGTGGGCGAAGTCGCCGGCGGCCTCGTCCCACCGCCCCAGCCTCATCAACGCCGTGCCCCGGTTGTAGCGGGGCACCGGTGCCTCCGACAGCGCCACCGCCCGGTCCAGGTCGGCCACGGCGGCGGCCACGTCGCCGCGTTCGAACCGGACGGCGGCTCGGTTCGTCCACGCCTCGACCAGCTCGGGATCCCCGGCCAGGGCCCGGGTGAGCAGCTCGTCGGCTTCGGCGAGGCCGCCGCGCTCCGAGCGGATCAGCCCGAGGGTGCACAGCAGCGCGGGCTCCCGCGGGGCCAGTTCCAGCCCGGCCCGCGCGCCCGCCTCGGCCGCGTCGAGCGCGCCACGCTCCACCAGCAGGTTGACCAGGGCGATCCGGGCGTCGAGGTGCCCGGGATCGACGGCGAGCGCGCGTTCCAGGTCATCCCGCGCCCGATCGAGGCGGCCCCGCTCCTGCTGGAGCACGGCCCGGTTGTAGTACGCCTCGGGCAGGTGCGGTCCCAGGCGGATCGCGGTGCCGTAGTCCCTGATCGCGGCCTGGGAGCGGCCCGCCGCGCGGTACAGGGCGGCCCGGTCCACGTAGTACTCGCAGTTGTCGGGGTCGTGTGCGATCACGGTGTCGAGGTCGGCCAGGGCCCGTGCCGGATCGCCCAGGGCCAGGTGCACCTGCGCCCGGTTGTGGCGTAGCCGGGCCAGGTCCTGCGGACGCTCGCCCGGGGCGAGCACCGCCGTCAGCCGGGCCAGCCCGTCGTCGATCAGCCGCAGCGCGCGGGCGGGCTCACCCGCCCTGGCGTCCAGCAGGGCCAGGCCCTGCTCGTAGAAGACGGTGGACAGCACCCGCTGCCGTGGGTCGTTCGAACCCGCGGCGAGGTGGAGCGCCTGCTCCAGCCAGTGCCGCGCCAGCGCCGGGTCCTGGTCGGCCGCCGGCAGGTGCCTGGCGTACAGCATGGCGGTGGCGTACGCGGCCGACATGGTGATCTTCGGATCGTCGGTGACGGTGCGCGCCTCGTGGTAGAGGTCGAGCGCTTCGGCGGCGCGGTCCATCGCCGCCAGGGCGGTGGCCAGGCCGGTGGTGAACGCCCACCAGTGCCGCAGGTCGCCGTCCGGGGTCACCCTGGCGCGTCCGCTCCGGGCGGTTCGGGCCGCGTGGTGGTAGAAGCCGCGGGCCAGGCTGTCGCCCAGGGCCGTACGCGTCGCCTCCGGCGCCGGGTCGGCCGCCACCGGCTCGCGGGCGCCGCCGTCGCGCAGGTCCAGGCGCACCGGGGACGACCCGATCCGGCGGATCAGCGCGTCCAGCAGCTCGCGGGTGGTCTCGTCGGCACTGCCGACGTGGTCGAACCGTACCGTGACCGGCTGCCGGAGCGTGTCCGCCCAGGCCGCCACGAACTCCGCCGCGCCATAGGCCAGGCAGGCGGTGCGCCGGGCGGGATGGAACCGGATCGGCTCATCCTCGGCGGCCGGTCGTGCCGCGTGGTCGAGCCAGGGGGCGATGGCGTGCAGCTCGACCCTGTGGCGGGACGCCAGGCGGGGACGGTCGGCGGCGATCCGGCCGAGGAAGGCCGCGACCCCGGCGTACGGCCCGTGGTCGCGGTGGCAGTCGTAGCCGCCCGGCTCGCCGGTCACGGCCGGGCCGATCGCCGAAGGGGCGGGCGCCCGGGAGCACCCGCCATGCCGGCAGCTACCAGCACCACTCGATCCAGAGCCGGCGGGCGCCGGACAGCAGACGCAGCGAGCTCTTGCGGCGTACGGTCATCTTTCTCACAGGCACCTCCGTGTGATCCACTTCAGAACTGCCCAGAGCATAATCCTGTCTGACGGAAATATGTAGATCATTCACGATCGCACCGGCTCGGTAAGCATTGCCCGCTATAGGCGGTATGTGACAGGAAAGCGGAGAGAGGGGGAGTCCCACACCATGATCATCACGAGCGGCGCGGCCCTCGCCGGAGCGGTGACGCCCACCCTGCCGATCATCACGAGGCCGGGCCCGCCCTGCCCCTTATGTCCCCGGAGAAGCCTTGGACATACAACGACAAATAGGTCTGGGCTAAACCTGGCATTCATGTTCTAATGCCGGGAACAGCACATGTGGTTTAGGCAGGTGACCGCGAATGTTCACCGATGAGCGACAGGCCATCAAAGTCACGCTGCGGGACGGTTCCCGCCTGTTCTTCACCGTCCCTCGAACGTTGCGAGGGAAGGCCAAGGCCGAAGCGATCGAAGCGGCGGTGGAACTGGCCGAGAAGCTGGCGAGGACCCCGCATTCCGTCTGAGGACAGGCGGAAACCGTCGCGAACCGTGCGGACCCAACTCGTCCAAGGTCGGCTCTGGCGCGCACAGCCGCGGCGTGAGCGTGTTACAGGACGGTCGGATCATACGTCGGCACCGGACGCCCACGGCGTTCGGTGCGGCGGAAACCGTACGGCCGGAGGCGCGGGAGGCCGATCACCTCTCGCACCTTCGCCGCGGTGAGCGGCCGGATCGGGACGGCGGCGTCCGCTTCACCGTCGCGCCGGTTCCATCGGCCCGTGTTCCCCGGACTCACCGAAGCTGCTCGCCCGAGCGGGCAGGAGCAGGGCGGTGACGACCACGGCCACGGACAGCACCGCACCGATGATGAAGGCCAGCCGCATGCCGTCGAGGTTGGCGAGCGTCTCCGTGACCCCCGCGGACCTCAGGGCATCGGCTCGCACGCTCATCACGGTGATCACGAGCGCGGTGCCGATGGCCGCGGAGACCTGTTGCAACGTGCTCAGAATCGAGCTGCCGTGAGAGTAGAGCGACGGCGGAACCGCTCCGAGCCCGAGGGTGAACACCGGGGTGAAGGTCGCGGCCAGGCTCACCATCAGCAGCGCGTGCAGACCGAGGAGCTGCCAGAACGGCATGGTCATCGTGACCTGGGTGAAGCCGGCGAGCGCGAGCGTGATCCCGATCGCGCCGGGGATGATCAGAACCCGGCCGCCGAACCGGTCGAACAGGCGGCCGACGGTCGGACCGAGCAGCCCCATCGCGAGACCGCCCGGCATCACGAGGAGCCCGGTCTGCAGGGGGCTGACCTCGCGGATGTTCTGCAGGTACAGCGGCAGCAGGATCATCGAGCCGAGCATCGCCATGAAGGCCACCGACATCATGATCAGCGCGACCGTGTAGGTGCGGTGGCGCAGGGTGCGCAGGTCCATCAGCGGCACGCCGTGCTTCTGCAACGACAGCTGGCGGACGACGAAGACGGCGATGGACACCAGGCCGACCGCCGTGATCGTGGCGGCGAGGCGGACGTCACCGCCCTCGAACCGGCTGAGCCCGTAGACCAGGCTGCCGAAGCCGACGGCGGCGGTCACCACGCTCAGCCAGTCGATGGTGCTGTACTGAGGCTCCCCGACGTTCCTGAGCTGCTTCAGCCCGCCCCACGTGATCACGGCGGCGATGGGGAGCACCACGACGAACAGCAGACGCCAGGACCCGAACTGGAGGATCACCCCCGAGACCGTCGGGCCCATCGCGGGTGCGACCGAGATGGCCAGGGTGATGTTGCCCATCACCCGGCCCCGCTCCGTCTCGGGCACCACCTGCATCAGCGTGGTCATCAGCAGCGGCATCATCACCGCCGTCCCGGACGCCTGGACGATGCGGGCGCCCAGCAGCACCTCGAACGTCGGCGCGACGGCGGCCAGCGCCGTACCGAGCAGGAACAGGCCCATCGCGGTGGTGTACGCGCCGCGGGTGGACACCCGCTGCAGGAACCATCCGGTGATCGGGATGACGGCGGCCATGGTCAGCATGAAGGCGGTCGAGAGCCACTGCGCGGTCTGCTCGGTGATGTGCAGCGCGTCCATCAGCCGCGGGATCGCGTTGATCATGATCGTCTCGTTGAGAATGACCACGAACGTGGCGAGCACCAGCAGCCGGATCACGGCCGGGGTGCGACTTGGAACGGCGATCGCGGACTTGGCAGGTGAGTCGAGCTGTGGGCTGGGCACGGCACCTCAATCGGGGTCGTCGGTCAGGACGGGGTCGTCGGACATGACGTCGTCATCGCTGGCATTTCAGCCGCGGGTCTCACAGGGAGTCCTGGTCATGTCAAGCCTGCCGGGCACCACCGACAAAACTCATCGCCCACACCCAGCATTCCGGTAAGTGATACGAAATGTCACCCGGTTTTCACCAACGGCCGGCGACCTCTAGATCACGGGAGGAAACCCCCGCATCGCTCCATGACCTGGGTGAACACCTCGCACACCACACCGGGCGGGCGGATCAGGCGCACGGCTGACCGGGTCCGGCGGCATCCGCCGCCGCCGGACCCGGTCGCGCGCGCTCCTCCCGGGATCACCGCCGTCGCCCTGACCGGTCCGGTCACCGGCCGCGACGGCCTCCCGGGCGGCTTCGCCCCTCAGGGGCGCGTCCGCCGTACGGCGTCACCCCCGAACGAGCGGAAGGCGGCGCACTCCGGTCAGGGACGGTGTGGGCATGAACCGCACGGGGTCGTCCGGGTCGGTACGCAGGACGTCGAACCGGTCGAGCAGGATGTTCAGCGCGACCTGCCCCTCCAGCCGGGCCAGGGGCGCGCCCAGGCAGAAGTGGACACCGCGGCCGAAGCCGAGGTGCGGGTTGGGGGTGCGGCCGGGGTCGAAGACGTCGGGATCGGGGAACTGGCGCGGATCCCGGTTGGCCGCCGCGAGCCAGACCATGACCATCTGGTCGGCCGGGATCGTCACACCGCCGAGCCGGGCCTCACGGGTGGTGGCGCGGCCGAGGAGGGCGAACGGGGTCAGGAACCGGATGGACTCCTCGATGACGGCCGGGATCGAGGAGCGGTCGGCACGTGCCCTGTCCTGCCGCTCGGGGAAGGCGTCCAGGCACAGCACCGTGTTGCCGAGCAGCATCGTCGTGGTGATGTGCCCCGCGAGCAGCAGGACGATCGCGAAGTTGACCACCTGCTCGTCGGGCAGGCGTTCGCCGTCCACCTCGGCCTCCACCAGCCTGGTGAGCAGGTCGGCGCGCGGCTGCCGCCGGCGTTCGGCGGCGTGGGCGGCGAGATAGGCGGACATCTCCTTCCACGGTCTCATCGTGGTCTCGATGTCCGCGCTGCGCTCCTCGGCGGACTGGTTGAGCGAGATCTCGGTGTCACGCTGGAACAGCGCGTCGGCCCACTGCTTGAACAGGGCGCGATCGCCGCTGGGCACCCCGAGCAGCTCGGCGATGACGATGACCGGCAGTGGATAGGCCAGATCGCTCACGAGCTCGAACCGGTCGCGCTCGCGCGCCGCGTCGAGCAGTTCGTGGGTGAGCGCGGCGATCCTCGGTTCGAGATCCGCCACGACCTTGCGGGTGAAGGCGCTGCTGACCAGCGTGCGCAGCTTGCCGTGCTCCGGCGGGTCGATCTGGGTGATGAAGCCATTCAGCGAGAAGTCGTCCGCGCTGGGCATCAGCTCCCTGGGGAGCACGCGCATGGTGTCGGAGGAGTAGGTCACGGGGTCGCCGAGGACCTCGTGCGACTCCGGGTAACCGTAGACGTTCCACAGCCCGGTGCGGGCGTCGAACTCGACCGCCGGGCCCGATCGGGGCCCGTGCAGCCAGAAGTGCCGTTTGGGGATGTCGTACCGTTCGACGATGTCGGACATCGCCTCTCCTTGGTTGAGGATCCCTCCGCTGATGTACGTCAGGACGTCTTCTCGCGGTACTCCTTCCAGCGCTCGAACATCCCGTCCGAGTCCTGCAGGATGAAGGCGAAGAACTCCCGGGTGTCCTCCAGCCGGTCGCGCTGGCCGGACCGGTCGTCGCCGATGACCGACAGCCCGAAGTCGAGCGTGTCGAGGCTCTGCCTGACGACGGCCAGCTGCACCCGCATGACCTGATCCCACCCCCCGCTGATCATCCGGTAGCGGTGCTCGCGAGTGGATGTGGGGACGCGTTCCACCATCCCGCTCAGCTCCAGCTGCCTGGCGACCGTGCTGACCGCGGTCTTGCTCACGCCCAGCTCCGCCGCCAGCTCGGTGAGGGACCGGTCGGGCGGGTCGCAGATCATGAGCCACGCGTGCATGCGGCCCATCGTGCGCGTCCCGCCCAGGCGCTCCATGATCAGTCCCATGCGATCGACGAACTCGATCTCCGAAGGGTTCACCCGTGCCAACTCCGCAATGAACGTCAACCACGTACTTTACGTAGTGTACGTCTTGCCCCGGCACGCGTGAAGAGACGAGGCCGAAGGACGAGTCCGCCGCCGAGTGCCGGAACAGAACTCCCAGAAACCGGTGAAACCCGGTCGAGGGCGCCGTGAAACCGGCGCCGCCGATAGTGGAGCCATGAGCATCACAGAACTCGGACGTACCGGGGGCGGCACGGTCCCCGGCGGGGGCACCGATCTGGCCGTACGTGTGGAAGGGCTTGTGAAGACGTTCGGCGGGCACCGTGCCGTCGACGGGATCGACCTGGACGTACACCCGGGTGAGATCTTCGGCGTCCTCGGCCCGAACGGCGCCGGCAAGACCACCATGCTGCGGATGCTGGCCACCCTGTTGAAGATCGACGCGGGCCGTGCCGAGATCTTCGGGGTCGACGTGGCCGGCAACCCGCACGTGATCCGGCAACTGGTCGGCGTCACCGGACAGTACGCGTCGGTCGACGAGAACCTGACCGCCCGCGAGAACCTCTGGCTCTTCGGTCGCCTGCAGGGCATCGCCGCGCCGCGTGCCCGCCGCGTCGCCACGGAGTTGCTGGGCCAGTTCGGCCTGGAGGAGGCCGCCGACAGGCCGATCGCGCAGTTCTCCGGCGGCATGCGCCGGCGCCTCGACCTGGCGGCCAGCCTGATCACCAGACCACCGCTGATCTTCCTCGACGAGCCGACCACCGGTCTCGATCCGCGCACGCGCGGCCAGATGTGGGACACCATCCGCGGTCTGGTCGCCGACGGCTGCACGGTGCTGCTGACCACGCAGTATCTGGACGAGGCCGACCAGCTCGCCGATCGCGTCGCCGTCATCGACCGCGGCCGCAAGGTCGCCGAGGGCACCCCCGACGAGTTGAAGACCGCGGTCGGCGACTCCACCCTCCAACTGCTGCTCGCCGACCCGGGCGAGGTGTCCACCGCCGTTGAGGTCGTACGGCGTGTCCTCGGCTCCGACCCGGTCCTCAGCCCGGAGCAGGGCCGCCTCAACGTCGCCCTCGACCAGGCCGACCTGGCCGCGGACGTACTGATCGCGCTGCGCACCGCCGGGGTGTCGATCTCCTCGGTGAGCGTGGCCAAACCCAGCCTGGACGAGGTGTTCCTCGCCCTCACCGGCCACGAAACGGACGGGGACGACAAGACCGGCACGAAGGAGAACCGATGAGCACCATGATCGCACCCGCCCGCGAGGCGGTCCGGGCCGCCGACCGCGTGGCGGCCGCCCGGCGGCACGTCTCCCTGGGGGAGACCGTCGGCCAGACCATGATGATGGCGTGGCGGGCGCTCAAGAAGATGCTCCGCAATCCGGAGCAGTTCTTCGACGTGACGCTGCAGCCGATCCTGTTCACCGCGATGTTCGCCTTCATCTTCGGCGGCGCCGTCTCCGGCGACGTGGAGAGCTACCTCCCCCTGATGATCCCCGGCATCCTCGCCCAGACCGTGCTGACGACGTGCATGGCCACGGGCACGCAACTCCGCGAGGACATGGAGAAGGGCGTCTTCGACCGGTTCAAGTCGTTGCCGATCGCCCGGATCGCGCCGCTCGCCGGCCCGATGGTGGCCGACCTGCTGCGCTACACGATCTCGGCCACCCTGACCTTCGGCATGGGGCTGGGGCTGGGCTACCGCCCGGGCGGCGGAGCCGGCGGCGTGCTCGCCGCGATCCTGCTGGCGATCTTCACGGGCTGGTCGCTGGCGTGGATCTTCACCTGGGTCGGCACGATCTCCCGGAGCGCCCAGGCCGTACAGGGCATCTCGATGATGATCCTGTTCCCGCTGACGTTCCTGTCGAACGCGTTCGTCCCCGTCGAGACCCTGCCCGGCTGGCTGGCCGCGTTCGTACGGGTCAACCCGGTCTCACACCTGGTCACGGCCGCCCGCGACCTCGCCAACAACGCCCTCCTCAGCGGAGAGGTGGCCTGGACGCTCCTGGCGTGCCTGATCGTCATCGCGATCTTCGCGCCGCTGTCGGTGCGCAGCTACAAGCGGCACATGTGACCTCCGCCCGGCACGACCGGAGACCTGTTCGACGAGATTCCGCGCCTCGTCGAACAGGTCGGAGCCGCGTCGATCGCCGTACTCGGCCCGCACGGCGGCGATCATCCCGGGCGCGGCCCGCTCGGCGTGCGGTTCGATCCGCCCGAAGGCCATGCTGGGCATGCTGCTGTGGTACGCGAACCGCTCGGCCAGCACCAGCAACCCGATCGCGTCGCGAGGAGCCGTGGCTCTCCGCAACAGCCCCCAGGCACCGAGCGCGAAGAGCATCGAGCCGCACAGCGGGTAGTCCAGGAGCGAGTCCTCCTCGTCCAGCAGGTCCCGGCCCCGGACGGTGGAGAACAACTCCTCTCCGTACCGGACGTCCTCCGGCGAGGCGGCGTGGTACGCGTACGCCGTCAGGGCGATCGACACCGCGACGATCGTCCACGGCGTGAGCTCCGCGTGCGGCATCCCCGGCAGGCGCACGTCGCGCGCCCGCCGGACGGCCAGGCGGTACTCCGCGAGCGCGGCGGCCGTCTCGCCGCGGCCGAGGGCGAGTTCGGCCACGCACAACGAGACGGCCGCCGACCCGCCGAGCACCGCCTCGCTGTCGTTGATCCGGGTGATCTCGGCGAGCTCGGCCTCGGCGGTGCCGAGATCACCGTCGACGAGTGCGGAGACCAGCAGCACCGAGCGGAGCTGGGTCTCGTCGTCGGTGGCGCCGACGCGGCTCAGCACCGGGATGGCGGTCCGCGCGTGTCCGACCGCCCGCCGCCGGTCACCGAGTTGCGCGACCAGGTGTGCCAGCACGGCGTGCATGATCGCGGCGGACCACGGCCCCTCGTCCTCGCCGAGCATCGTCAGGGCCCGCTCGGCGGCCTCGACCGCCCCGGTCGCGTCTCCCGCGTTCTCCAGGACGTGGACGCTCATCTGCGTCGCCGCCAAGGCCACGTCGCGGTCGGCGCTCCGGCACAACTCCGCCAGCCGGCGGCGCACGTCGGCACCGTCGGCCGTGGCGCACGCGAGCAGCACCGTGGCCGTCGCCGCCACCCGGGGATCCGTCGTGTCATCGGTGGGCAGGCCACGGAGAAGGGCGCGCAGCGGATCGCTGCGGCGGTCGATGATGATCACGTTGTGTGTGAGCGCGACCAGTACGGCGGCCCTGGTCACCTCGACGAGGTGCGGCGGCGGCATCCAGCCGGTGATCACCTGGATGATCGCATCCCAGTGAACGAGGATCCGGGGGTAGTCGCCGCGAACCGTCCACAGCGCGCCGACGCCGGCCAGCAACTGGACCGTCGTGACCGGATCGGACTCGCCGAGAGCCTGCCGGAGCAGATCGGCGAGGTTGCTCTCCTCGGCGCCCAACGCGTCGACCGCCGCGAACTGCGCCGGGCTGAACAGCTCGAAGGCGTGCTCGAGGGCGTACTCCGTCGCCCAGGCCCGCTGCGCCCTCCGAGCGGGCGCCTCCTCACCGGTCTCCTTCAGCCGCATCCGCCCGAACTCCCTGACGGTCTCCAGCATCCGGTAGCGGAGGCCGTACGTCGTCTCGCGGACGCTCAGCATCGACTGCTCGGTCAGCGCGTCCACGACGTGCAGGGCGTCCGGGCCGAGTACGTGCTCCGCCGCGGCCAGCGTGAAACCGTCGCCGAACAGCGACAACCACCGCAACGCCCGCCGTTCCGGCTCGCCCAGCAGATTCCACGACCAGTCGATGACCGCGAGCAGCGTCTGGTGCCGGTCGGGGGCCGTACGGTTCCCGCCGCGCAGCAGGGCGAACCGGTCCGCCAGGCGCCGCGCGATCTCCTCCACCGACATCACCCGCACCCTGGCCGCGGCCAGCTCGATCGCGAGCGGCAGCCCGTCGAGACGGGCGACGACCTCCTCGACCACTCCCTCGTCGATCCGCACCCCCGGGCGGGCGGCCGTGGCGCGCTGGCGGAACAACTCGACCGCGTCGCCCGTGGACAGCTCGCCGAGCAGGTAGACGCGTTCGGCGGGGATCGACAAGGGGGCGCGCGAGGTGATGAGCACCCGCAGGTCGCGGGTCGTCACGGTCAGGAACGCCACCAGGTCGGCGACGGCCTCGATCACGTGCTCGCAGTTGTCCAGGATCAGCAGCGCCGGAGCCTGGTCGAGATGCTGGGCGATCCGGGCGCGAACGTCGGAGCGCTGCCCGGCGGTCAAGGTACGACGCCCGCTGACCGAGTCCCGGACCCCGAGCGCCGAGCCCACCTCGCCCACCACGCCCTCCGGCGAGGAGACGCCGACGAGCTCGACGAAGTGGACGACGGGCTGCGCGGCGTTCCTGCCGACGACATGAGCCAGCCGCGTCTTGCCCAGCCCGCCGGGGCCGACTATGGAGACCACCCGGTTCGTCTGCGACAGGGCGTGCACCGCACGGATGTCGCCGTCGCGGCCGAGCAGCGAGGAACCGTCGAACAGGATGCCCTCACGCACCGGCCGATCGGCGGCGAGGAGTTCGGCGTACACGCGGGCGAGCTCAGGCCCCGGTTCGGCGCCGAGCCGCGCGACCACGTCCGCGCGATACCGCCCGTAGCGCTCCAGGGCGGCGGCGACACCCCGTACGGCGGCCTCGCTGCGCAGCAGGCAGGCGAGCAGTTCCTCGTCGTGCGGCCGATCGGCCGCGGCCTCCTCCAGCAGCGGCAGCGCGCCCTCGTGAGCGCCACTCCGGCCCCGCGCGATCGCCGCCACCCGTCGCGCCTCGGCCGCCCACCCCGCCGCGACGCCCCTCAGTTCGGCGAGCGGGCCCGTGGCGCCGTCCAGGCCACCGGCCACGAGACCCATGGCCTCCTCGGCGCATCGACGCGCGAGCGCCGTGTCGTCCTCGCCCAGTGCGGCCCGTGCCTGCTCCACCAGCGCGCCGAGCAACAGCGCGTCCACCTGACCGGCGGGCACCCCGAGCCGGTAACCACGCGGGATCCGCACCACGACGTCGGCACAGGTCGCCGCCCTGGTCCGCGAGACGACCACCTGCAACGCCTTCGTCGGGTTGGCCGGAGCCTCGTCGGGCCACAACTCCTCGATCAGGCGCTCGTCACCGACCCCCGCACGCCCGTGCATGGCGAGCAGGGCGAGCAGGGTGTGCGCGCGATCGCCGATCACGCGAACATCCCGCCAGCGGACGCCGTCGAGCAGGACCAGTGAGGGGGACACACCCTCAGCTTACGGACGAGTCACCGTTGAGGAGCGCGACCGCGTGGGTATCGCGGCGGGTGAATCGAGGCCGACGAGGCCGGGTCATCGACCGGCGGCCTTGAACACCACCGGCCCGGCCGGTTCAACCGGAACCGGATCGCCCGGAGACGACCTGAGACAGACCCCGCCGTTCCGCCTTGGACCGGCGTGGCGAGCCAGAGCGATCCGGCGTGCCCGTGAGCCCCTTTTCCCCGCTTCGCCGCCGGAAACCCCATCCTCGCCGTGGCCGGCGCCGTCGGGCACTACGTGGTCCTCGACCGGCCGATCCTGCTGGGCACCCTGGCCGCGAGCCTGATCATCGTCTCCGGGGCGCTCGTCCTCGGGGGAGGGCCCCGCGGGCCCGTCATCGCGCTTGGGATGATCTGGACGACCATAGGGTTGGTCACCTACGTGAACAACCAGCAGGTGTACGCCCAGATCCCCGGCCCGACCGGCAGCGGGCTGGAGGTGCGTGTCCTGTACGACGGCTGGATCGTCCCCGACTGGACGCTCATGGTCCGCAAGAACGACGGCCTGCTGACGCGTGAGTGGTCCTTGGTGGAGCGCTTCAGCTACGAGCACTCTGACGGCCTGCCTGTGGTGACCTGGGTCGATCCCTCGCACGTGCGCCTGGACGACAGGCCGGGTGATGATCGGGCGCTCTGGGGCGGGCAGGTGGTCGTCCTGGACCCCGAGACCGGGCGACCGCTTGATACCCCCACAAGAACAATTCGGCAGTGATCCACACTCTTATCGGGGACGGTGCTGCTCGATCTCCCTCAAAGCCAGCGCCCAGGGATAGGCCTCCAGGATCTCGCCTCCGGCGCCGGGTGGGTGGGGTTCGAACCGGCCGGGACCGAGCAGGACGGGGATGCCCTCGGCGCGCAGGGTTTCGACGCTGCGGCGGAAAGGGTCACGGGAGGCGAAGGCGGTGTTGACGAAGGGCAGTACGACCACGGGGATGCCCAGGCCTGGGGCTTCGGCGAGCAGGCCCAGGGCGTAGGTGTCGGCGATGCCCTGGGCGAACTTGTTGATGGTGTTGTAGGTGGCGGGGGCGACGATGATCACATCGGCGCGTGGGGGCCGGGGTTCGTACGGCTTGCGGTACTGGCTGCGTACCGGGCGGCCGGTCTGCCGTTCCAGGGCGGGGACGTCGATGAAGTCCAGGGCGGGCGGGGTGGCGACGATCTGGACGGCCCAGCCGTCGTCCTGGGCGAGGGTGACCAGGCGGCCGACGTCACCGGCGGCTCCGGCGGCGCACACGACGATGTAGAGCACATTGCCCGGTTCCATCAAGTGACGACTCCCAGGGATGTGGCGTACTCGAAAGCTTCGCGACGGACGCTGACCGGTGCTGTGGCGGCGATGTCGCGGACGAGGCGAAGGGCGGCCGGGCGGCCGGTGACCTCCTCGGCGGCGATCTGCCCGGCGGCGCGCAGGATGTGAAGGGCCTTGTCGTGCTTTCCGCACATGAGGAACGCCTGGGCGGTGTCGACCAGGAGCCTGCCCTTGCGCTCGTTGGTGGACAGCCTGTCGAGGTCTATCCGGCGGGCGTGGTCGATCGCGGTTCCCGCGTCGCCGAGCCACAGGGCGACGTTGACCCGGTGGCACAGTACGTTGGCCGGGCCGAACGAGGTCCACTGGTGGTTGCCGTCGTAGCCGAGTCGCCGGGCCGCCTGGGCGGCCTCGTCGAGCAGTTCGACGGTGACGTGCCGGTTGCCGGTCTGCGCGGCGGCCACGGCACCGCTCAGCAGCAGGGATCCGTAGATCGACAGCTCGTCGCCGGAAGGCTGTTCGAGGTCGGTGTCCATGCGGGCGGCCGCGGTACCGGCCGTGCTGATGGCGACCCGGTGGTGGGCTCCGTTCATGAGGGCGCGGGTGATGACCCGGGAACTCGATCCGATCGCCAGGGGGCTCTGGCTGGCGTGGGCGGCCAGGAGGCTGCGGTCCGCGGCGAGCCAGGCGAGGCCCTTGTTCTCCTGCTTGAGCAGGATGGAGGCCGCGATGTGGTGCACCTTGGCGGACAGGGCGTGCGCTCGTAGTCTCTCGTCGCCGTCCAGGGTGGAGCAGGCGGCGCGGAGCGTGCGGATCAGGGACGGCAGCCCGGCGATCACCTGGGAGTAGCGGCTGGCCTGGTAGCCGCGTTTGGCCTGGGCGACCATGGCGGTGATCGATGCCAGATCCGCGGGACCGTCGAAGAGGCCGGAGTGTCCCAGCAGCGCGACGGCGAGATCATCGGTGTCCTGCCCCTTGTCATGGGGCGGCTCGGGCTGGTGAAGCACCGCGCTGAACAAGGCGGCTCCGGTCAGCCCGACGAGCTCACGGCGTCGCATCTCATTCTCGTCCTCCCCCTCGCCGACGAGATCCACGGTACGTGGCACACCCGCCAGAGCGTCAGCCTTCACCGAGTGGTCGTTTCGGGCCAAAACACCCGCGGCTGCCTTGCGTTTCTCGTCGCGCATGAGCCTGGAGAAGCCGAGCTGTTCCGGAGTCAGGCCGGTGAGCTGGGTGAGGGCCAGGCGGTAGAAGGTACTGGGCCATCTGACCTCCCCGGTTTCCCAGCGGCGGACCCGTTCCTCGTCGCAGGCCAGGCGTTCGGCGACGCCGACCGAGGTGGCGTTGATCCTCTCGGCCGTCTCAAGCCGGGTGAGCCGGTTGGTGGTGCGCCATGCCCGTAACAGGGCGTTCGGGGCCTTCTCGGCCATCTCCTGCTTTTCCTCTCAGCGGGGGGAGTCAAGAGGGGAGCCGACAGGGGACTGTGCGGGGGTCCTGTCGGGCTCCGATCGCCGGTGGACTTGTCACCAAGCAACCACGCTACGTCAACCCGCCTCCCGCCGCAGGGAGCGCGGATCAAATGTCGAAATATCGAGAAGATGGCGACGGTGACCCGGCCAGACGAGCCCAGAGAAGAAACCCCTGTCCCTCGTGCCGAGGACGTGGACCCAAGCTGCGCAGTTCATGCCGTGCCCTCCTCGCCGGCGAGAACGGCAGTGATCGAGAGACGTACGGAGAACAGGAATGTCTCGACCGCCTCGGAGGCGGCCGGGCCGAAAGGAGCGTGGCATGAACCCTCCTCCCCAGGCCGTCGCCGTTCCCCCGCAAGCCAGCCCACAGGAAGAGCAGCAGAGCGAAGCCCTCCTCCCCCGCCTGCAGGCAGCACTGTTGTGGCGCGGGGTGCGGGCCGAACTACGGGACAACGGCACCGCCCTGATGATTCCCCGCCCCAAGCTGGGGATGCCGGTATGGGTGTTCGTCGGGTACGGCGGCACCTACTTCTCCTGGCAGTCCGCCGAGAGGCGCCACCCGGTCAATGACCTGAAGGGTGCGGCAAAGGTCCTGGCCGAGTACGCCGGCCGATAGACGGGCGCGGCGGGCAGGGCCCCTCGGTACTGGAGGGGGCCGGGGAGCACCACCCCTGCCCCGTCGCGCCTCCCAACGTCCCGGCAGACAGCTCAAGCGGACGCATGCAGCCCACCCCGTACCGCATGCCCTTTCCCCCGCCCCCGTCTGCCGGGACCTTCCCTTTCCTCCGTCCACCTTCGTCCAGGGGCGGGGGCAGCACTTCCGTCAGCAAGGTCGAGGACGGTGCGGAGGTGTTGTCGTACCCGGTGGCTACTCTCCAGCCCATGACGGTCCCGGAGATCATCCCCATAAGCTACGAGCCCGACTACCACACCGACACGATCGGCCACTGGGAAGGCGGGCAGTTCCTCGGCTCCGTCGTCGCCGTCTTCCCCAAGGGCTACACCCACACCGACGACTGGCCGGCCCACAAACACTGGCACGCCGTCCTGCACACCTTCGACGCCTCCGGCCACCACCTCGCTTCCCGCATCGAGCGCACCGGCACCGAAGCCGACCACCGGGCGTCCGTGGACGCCGCCCAGGGCCTGCTGGAGCAGTGGCTCGACGAACTCCCCGGCCGCCGCTTCGGCGACATCGCCATCCGGCCCTTCCGGCACGAGTTCGACGGCGTGCTCTTCGGCCTCGTCATCGAGACCTTCGAAGGCACCGAACACGCCGAGCTCTACCCGGACACTCTCGGCTTCTACGAACCCTGGGACGGCTTATACGACACCTGACCGCCTGACCCGCCTGGAAGGGCAGAGGCGTGGAGTGCGGCAGGGCTCAGGTTGTCAGCGACAACTCACACACCACGCCCGCGAACGCAACCGGACTGGGACTCGTCCAGGGGCGTTATCACCGGATGGTCACTCAGCGAGGCGGTGGCGGCAGCCCGGAGACACCTCTGAGGCCGGAAACGTACGGGATCTCCGCTGTCTAGCGTTGCTGCTTAAGGCGGAGTGCTTCTTTGCGAACCTCGACCTGGAGGGACTGCTCGCGCTCCAGCCACGCCGGGTTCTCCGCTTTCAGCTCATCGATCTCAGCGGTGGTGAGCGGTTCGGTGATCCCATTCCTGATCAGGCCGGCAATGGAGACCTTGAGCTTCGCGGCGATGACCTGCTTGGTGTGCGGGCCGTTGCGGCGCAGGTCGGCGAGCCAGGCGGGTGGTGTCGACTGCAACTCGTTCAGCTCGTCCCTGGAGACGACACCCGCCTGGAACTCGGCGGGAGTGGCCGAGAGAGGGACACCCAGCTTCTTGGCCGCGGTCGCAGGCTTCATTGTCTGGGTGGTCTTCGGTTTGGGCGAGGTCATGGCGTCAAGAGTAGTCAGCCGGAACAGGTCCCCTTGCCATCGGTACCCTGAGGAAGTGGCTGATGGAGAGACCGGCAGGATGTTTCGACTGGCGTACGCGCCCGGGGTGACACCCGCGAAATGGATCAACATCTGGACCGAGAGAATGCCCGGCGTGCCGGTTACCCTGGTCGCGGTTCCCGCCGCCGAGGTGGTGGGACTCCTCCGGAATGGCGGCGCCGACGCCGGGTTCGTCCGGCTGCCGGTCGACCGGGACGGGCTCAGCGTGATTCCTCTCTACGTGGAGACCACGGTGGTCATGGCGCCCAAGGACCACGTGATCGCCGCCGCCGACGAGGTGGCCATCGCCGATCTTGTCGACGACGAGGTGTTCCATCCCCTGGACGAGACCATCGAGTGGACCGTCCGGCCCGGGCTGCCCGCGTTCACCCGCCCGGCCACAACGGCGGACGCGGTCGAGCTGGTAGCGGCCGGCACCGGGATTCTCCTGGTTCCGCTGTCGCTGGCACGCCTTCACCACCGCAGAGATCTCACTTACCGGCCGGTGCCGGACGCGCCGCAGTCTCAGGTCGCGCTGAGCTGGCCCACGGACGCGACCACTGACCTGGTGGAAGATTTCATCGGCATCGTCCGCGGCCGGACGGTGAACAGCTCGCGGGGCCGTACTCCCGCCTCCCCTGCGGAGAAACCGGCACAGCGGCAGGCACAAAAACCCGCACAGAGTGGCTCCGGTCGCCGGGCCGTGCCAGCCGGCCGTAAAAAGAAGGGCCACCGGCCTCGATGACCTGCGGACAGACGCGCCAATCACCTTAGCCTCGACGAAGGGACGGTGAAGGTCCTGAAGGCGCAGCGGAGCAGGCAAGCCGCCGGGCGCCGGGACAGGGATGGAAAGGACTCCCTGTCAGCAAGGAGCAGAGACGGCCGAGAAAACCAGGGTTGCGTCCGCTGTTGCATCGGTGGTGCGCGGCACGGGCGTTGCTCGGGTCGAGCGGAGCGCCCCTTGCTTCTGGCCAGGCTCGGATCACCAGCGCATCGAGGGATGTCTGCGTTTCATCCCGAGGCATTGATTCAGACGGCAAGATGACCTTGCGCGAGTACTGCACGCGCACGGAGCCGAGAAAAAGGTGGCTCCGACTTTGCAAGACCGATCGCTGTTGGCGTGAGGTCGAGCCATCGTCGGACTGCTTGCCCGTATCCCGGCTCGGCCTCGACTTGGATAGAGAGTCGAGAGAGCATGACCCCCCTGAAGGCCCTGCTTGTCTTCGTGGCCGTCCTCATCGGGATTATCGCTGCCCAGTTCGCCGGGTTCTCCGCGCGGCTGGGTGGAGCCGAGTCCCACACCGTGATCATCACGAGCGGTGCGGCGTTTGCCGGAGCGGTGACGCTCACCTTGCTGATCATCGGGAGCTTGGGCCTGCTCTGACCCTGCACACGTGAAAGCCCGGCTCACCGGCCGGGTTTTGGACATGCGGAACCTGCCTCGAGTTATGCTGCCCGAATTCGAGCAAGGTCAACACGGGCGCGCATCCCGCAGCGTGGGCGTGTTGCAAGACGGCCGGGTCGTATGTGGGGGCCGGTCGTCCACGGCATCCGGTACGGCTGGAGATGGAGGAGGTCGACCATCTCCCGCACCTCCGCCGCGGTGAGCGGCGGGTGGAGCAGGGCGGCGGCGTCCTCCAAGCCCAGGCGTCCATGCCCTCATCATGGCGTAAGCGCCGATCACGCGCCTTCCGCGGTAGGTCCGCGCGGAGGTCCTTCAGCCGGTTCTTGCCGATCGTCGCGACCGGCGGACGCCCATCGTTATCCACACATCGCCGGTTCGCACACCTGACCTGACCCGCCCGGCGGCCGACCCGCAGCGAGAACGTCCGGCAGTACGGACAGGCCGGCGGCAACTCGCCAGCCGGGGCGCGCAGCGGCTCCCATCGCTCGGCCTCGCCGATGTCGCGCACCTCCTCGGCCCGGCGAATCCAGCCGAACAAGATGCGCGCCGTACGGCGGGCGGCCTCGGCGTACCAGGGCGCCGGGCGAGCCCGTCACCAGCAGAGAACAGGTAAGCCGGCCGACGCCCTGTGATACACAGTGAATCATTTCAAGGACCGCGACCCGGGAACGAGACCGCAGTTTCTCAACGGCAAGGACAAGGATGTAGAAACATTTTCCGTGGCCGGAGGTGCGGTTATCGACACGGTCCGGTTGTTCAAGCTGCTATCGAAAATGCAGGCTGGTGAGATATCCCAGGCGAAGGCACGGAAATGCACAAGGGAGGCATCGGGTCGATTTAGAGCCTAGGCTCAGAATCCGATGCCCACTTCTCACGCCCCCGGGCCGGTGACGGCGACGGACCGCGAGGTGCTCCAGGACCTCCGTGGCCGGCGTCCCACGTTCCGGATTCGGCCGGCCTCCCCGGACGTCTCGGCGGTTCTCCTCCTCGATGACGGTCTGGCACGGCTCGATCAGCGCGAGGTCGGACTCACAGCGGGCGATGACCTCGCGTGGCTGCCGGGCGACGACGTGGCGCGCGTCGACCTGCCTCATATCGGCGGCGACGTCGGGCCCGGCCGGCCGGTGATGCCGATGGCCCAGCCATGGCCGCGCTGGGTCTGCTCGCCGGGATAGGCCGGGTAGGGCAGGTGGTCATCATCTCCCTGGCCGTACATCTCCCAGTCGCCCTGGGTGGCGGCCTGCGCGGTGGCGAGCTCGGCTTCGATGTCCGCACGCAGCCATTCCTGCGGCTCCCTCACGGTCGCCACTCCTCTCGCCGGCCCGGACAGCCGCACCGACCGTACGCGAGCTGACGGACGGCGGCACAGGGCACCCCGCGCTGGTCGCCGCAGACCTGGCACACCGCGATCCCGATGATGCGCATCTCTTCGCCGATCGCGTTCCTCTCGGCCAGGGCTTGCTCATCAAGCGCCAGGGCACCGAATGGGACCCGGCGGCCGGTCCGAGTCGCCACCGCCACCAGCGCATGCCCCCGAGGCCGCCGAGATGGGACAGTAGTTCCTGGGCCGGTCGTGTCTTACTGGTACCTACGCCGACCGGGCCTATGACAGGCAGGCCATGGGGATCCGGACGCTTCATTGACGACATCAGAACGGTCAATGTCTTTTATCGTCCTGTGAGCGGCCATAAACAAGGCGACAGGCGATAATTGCGAACCGGCGACATCGCGCCCCCGTCCGGATCTTCCATTGCGGCCCTCCCGCACAAGCCGGCCCGCCCGCCACGCCCATCGCCTCGCCCTGACCTGATCAGGACATTACTCGCGACATTACTCCCCCTCACAGGTAGATTTCATGTACTCGCTCATGACCCGAACGATCTAAGAGAAGAAGCGCCGGATTGGTCCATCCGATGGCTTCATCCCACCTGGCCAGGAATGGAGGATGCAAATCCCGAGGATCCTCGTCACCAGTGGCGCGGATTGAACGCGTATCCCCATTCGTCCGGCCAGGTCGAAACGGATCATTCGACAGCCGAGCCGGTACAGCACACCCATCCGTGCGGACGCCGGCGGTCAGCGGGATTTCCGAGCATCTGGTGGTCAGTCCATCACATCAAGGAGAATGCCTTGAGTCCGTTCCAACGAGTCCGTCGCTACGTCGCCTGCTCGCTGGTGGCCATCCTCTTGTCCTTTGGGTTGTTGCCGGCCACACCGGCCGCGGCGGCGATCCCTCTTATCCGCAGCGAACTGAACGGTCTCTGCATCGACATCAAAGACTTCAGCCTCCCCCACGGCGCACCCCTGCAAACATGGGACTGCTGGGGCGGCGCCGGCCAACGCTGGTACTGGGACGGCCGCCTCCTGCGCAGCGAACTGAACGGCCTCTGCATCGACATCAAAGACGCCAACCCAGCCCGCGGCGCACTTCTGCAAACATGGGACTGCTGGGGCGGCGCCAGCCAACGCTGGTACTGGGACGGCCGCCTCCTACGCAGCGAACTGAACGGTCTCTGCATCGACATCAGAGACTTCAGACTGCCCCCCGGCGCACCCCTGCAAATGTGGGACTGCTGGGGCGGCGCCGGCCAACGCTGGTACTGATGGGCCACCGTCGACATGCGCGATTTTGAAGCAGAGGTTTACGGAGGCCACAACAACTGGGCCACCGGCATCCGCCGCTGACGATCAGACACATCGCTACCGACCAAGTAGGGCCGTCTCCAGACAAGGGACGGCCCTATTTTCACCCGTCATCTCAATGGATTACGGATAGGCATGGCGCTTGCATAACCCAACCAAGAAAACCCAAACCCAAAGCGTTGATCCGGGCGGTTCCGGCCTCCAGTGCCTGTAGCCGCCGCTCCATGTCGCCCAGCCGTTGCTCCTGAGCCTGTTTCTTCAGGAACTCCTGCCCCCACGGCGCCAGGTCCGGTCTGACCTCCCGGCCATCAAGGAGTCGCCGGGTGTCGGCCGCGGCATGCCGGAGGAACCCGGCGACGGCTGCCGCCTGCGCGGCGTCGGCAGCGTCCGCAGGACGTGGGGTGAACGAGGCGGGCGATCGAGGCGGGCGATCGAGGCGGGCGATCGAGGCGAGGGCCGCCACGGTGTTGGCGTCGGACCCGCCGCGCCGGGCACCGAGGTGCCCGGCGACCTCCCGGCGCAGGCTCGCCTCCAGACGGCGGACGCCCTCGTGGATGTCCATCAGAATCGGTCCGGCCTCGGCGCGCCAGGGCGCGGGCGAGCCGGTGACCTTGTGGTGGCTCATGGTGCCCGTGGTGGGATCGGCGACCGGCTCGGCCGGCAACTCCTCCAGGCGCTCCAGCAGCTCGGCGAGTTCGGTGACCAGCGCGGTCACCTCCTCAGCCGCGTTCACCCCAGCGCCCCCTCGTCCACCTGGAGCCCGCGGACGGCCCGTTGAAACGTCCGCATGGCCTCCAGGAACGCCACCTGTCCGGCAGGCAGGTCGGCCTCTTCGGCGGCCCGGCGCATCCGTTCCACATCCATGGCCATCACGACCTGGCGTGTGTAGGTGACCAGGACCGGCAGGGCCTGGTGGAGGTAAGCGGCATCACTGTCAGCCACGATTCTCCTTCCCTGCGTCCAGCCACCGCAGGATGGACAGGGCGCTGTCGATGTAGAAGCCCTCACTAGATTCAATTCGAGAGACAGGGGCCAAAGAGACACCGATCTGGTCGGCTGCTTTTCTCTGGCTCAGGTGGCGGGCACGGCGAGCCTCGCGCACCAGCAGCGGCAGCGAGGCTGGCACCTCGGCCACCTCGGCCACCTCGGTGTAGGAGGTCACCTCCTCGGCGACGCGCTCCAACTTGGCGAGGCGCCTCTCCGCCTGGTCGGCCATCGTCCGCAGGTCGGCCAGGAGGGCGCGGGCCAGGGCCAGCGCGCGCCGGCCAGCTCAGGCGGGACCGGGCCGCCGACGATCTCGGCAGCCCCGTCGAAACGGAAGCCGACACCACCCCGCACGGTGACGATGGAGGAAGGCCAGATGGCGTCATCGCCAAGCTTGCGGCGCACCCACGAGACGTGCATGTCCAGGGTCTTGGTGGAGCTCACCGCTCAACCCTCCACACCCCGCGCATGATCTGCTCGCGGGTGACCACCTTCCCGGCGTCACGAACCAGGATGCACAGCAGGTCAAACTCCTTGGCAGTCAGACGCAGTTCTTTGTCCCTGCCAAACTTGGCGGGCACGCACGTTGAGGCGCAGGCCAGCCATTCGTCTTCTCCTTCCACTTGTGGTTCACGTGTCCGAGCCACCAGGCGCGGCAGTCGGCGGCGGCACCGTGGCCACCCCGAGCCCCATCGCCGAAGGTGCACTTCAGGTAGCGGCTGTTGTGGTGGTCGAACACCTCGCGCCAGCGGCAGTTACCACAGCGGCGGCTCGTGATCATGCAAGCGGCGGCGCCGAACACCGTTCATCCGAACGTTTCCAAGATCGTACAGTCACACATACGATCGGCCACGACACCATGATCAGGAGGGTCCCGATTGACGAGCACGAGGGTACGCCCCCACGTCATCCGCGTCATGGAACACACCCGCGCCGTGCTGTTCCCCTTCGACGGCACGCTCTGCGACCTCTTCGCCGACGTGGACACCACCGCGATCGCCGAAAGGATCCGAGCCCGGCTTTTCGATCAGGGGCACCGAATGTCGCTCCTAACCTCTACTTCGACCGACCCGCTGGGGATGCTGGCATATGCCCACAACGTCAGCTGGGCCTACGGTACCGAAGCCGAGGAGATCGTCCGGGATGCGGAGATGGCTGCGGCCAAGACGGCCACACCTACGCCGGGGGCACATGAGGTACTGCGAGCCTGCCAGGTCGGCGGCAGGCCCGTCGCCGTGGTGGGAGACACCTGCCGTGCAGCCATGGAGTCCTACCTCGACGCGCACGGTCTGCGGCACCTGGTGGGGCCGATCATCGGACGCGAGCAGCGGCGGCCTTCCTCGCGAGAACCGGTCGGTACCGCCTTGATCCGGCAGGCGGTGAAGGCACTGGGTGCGAAACCATCCGACTGCGCGCTGGTCAGTCTGTCCCCTCAGGGCATGTTCGCGGCGAAAGACGCCGGAACCCAGGCGATCGGCGTGGTCAGCAAGCACGCCAAGCGCAAACGCCTCGCCGTCACCGACGGCTCGGTCGTCATCTCCTCACTGCCTCAGTTGGCGGACGCGCTCACGGCCGTCCCTGCCGCGGAGACCTTCGACGCACCACCCGATCAGCTCTGACCGCCGACGCATCCATGTGAGGTCCGGGCTGCCTCCACGACACCATACGTACACCCAGAGACATGGCAGGTTCGATGAGCCTGCTCGGCTCTGTCGCCGTCGACCAGTCGCCGTCTCCTGTTCGGCGATGCCAGCGATGCACCGGTCGAGCTCGAGAGATTCGGCTACCGATCTCATCCGGATGATGGCCTGCCGAACCACGACTGTCAGAAGGGAGGTCGAGGGTGACGGCTTACGGCGTTGCCGTATTTCGCTGCTGTACGGACATGAAAGAGGCCCTCCGGGATGATCCCGGAGGGCCTCTGACCTGCTGCGCGGCCGAGAGGACTCGAACCCCTAACCTTCTGATCCGTAGAGGAAGCCTCACAAACCAAGTCCGCGCCCTCTGACCAGAGGAAACGTAGCGATCAGCTCGCCGATAGCCCGGATTTCGGCACGTATTCGGCATGACGAAGCGCTGAGCGCACAGGATCACGGTTCAGAGGCCCTCTGACAAGAGCGTTTCGGAGCCTTACCAAATCACGTCGGCCCACCCGCGATCGCCCCTCAGCGAGCGCTACAGGCACACGAAATTCGATCAACTCAGCTCATCTACCTCTCGCCGTCGGCGGACACACGCGCATCCCCGCCGCAGAATCCACACTAACCGCCCCTACGGGTCTTGCCGTACATGTCGCCGAGACGGCCGAAGGTCACCACCAGGACGGCGGTGACCACCATGTAACTCATGATCAGCCACAGCAGCAGGCCCGTGTTGCCAGGTTGCAGCGGATCGACGCCGATGCCGCGGAAGATGTCGGGAAGCGCGATCAGCATGATCGAGATGTTGATCGAGACGATCAACACACCCAGGGTGGTGTTCGACAGGACGATCCACTTGTAGTGAGGCCCCGGCGTGGCCACGGAGGCGGGCGATCGAGCGGCGCTCGTTCCCACGGGACATCTCCCATCGGAAAAATAGTTGCCTTACATCAACTTAGTTAGTTCGGCTTGTCCGGTACGTCCAGTGACCGCCTGATGGCTGTCCGTGAGCGTTCGCCGGGTGCCGCACCGTACGACGGGCCTGGACTCGCCGCGCCGCCTCCCGCCGACGCGAAGCCGATGGGAGAGCCCCGAGCGGGCGGGGAGAGGGCGATCCGGCGAACATGAGTGAACGGCCGCACAGCGCCCCAAGTGGTGGATCATGTGCTGCGCGTGGAGGGAGGGGTGCTCGGGCCGGGGCGGCGCGCCGCCGGATGGCTCTATTCATAAATCGCAATAATTGTCGCCCGCAATATATGGAGAATCTCCGGTACATTGGCGGGAAATGTCGCCGAACGGCCCGTGGTCGGGGCTGTTCGCCGCCGTCTGCCGCACTCCCGAACAGCGGAAACCTTCTCGCGGCCTCCCCTTCCGTATGAAAGCGGTTCGCTGGGTCGTCCCGCACATGAGCGCCGTCGCCGAGGTGGTGGTCATGGCCCGTTGCGGGACGAAACCCCTGACGTGCGCTGTCGTCCTCTTGGTGGGTGTGGGCCGGTGGTGTAGAGGGTGGCCGGTCTCGCTCGCGCGTTCCGGACATCCCGTCGGCGTCTGGGCAAGCTCCGTCACAGTCAACGGCAGCTTTCGCCATTTCTGCTGAATGCCGACAAGTCTATATTTCGCCCGCTATGTATTGATTTTTTCGATCGGCTGACTAACGCTGATCGGGACGCCTGGTCATGGAGGGAGTAAGAATGCCTATCACCCTGGAACGCTCTGAGGAAATCGTCTCCGCGTGGCGCAGCGGAGCCGACGTCGAGGGCTGGGACAACCCGGCCGGCCCGCTGTTCATCGGTGACTACGCCGAGTCGGAGATCACGCTGACGGCCCTGGACACCCGGCTGGCGAGCTCGTGCACCTGCAGCCGCTTCTGCTGCTGATCAAGGAAGGATGATCCGAATGGCCGGGGACTTCGACCCGTCGCTGGACTTTTTGACCGCACCGGCGCTGGCCGGGCTGTCCGCCACACTGGGATCGATCCCCGGCCTCACGGAGGCGGAGGCCCGGCTGATATGCCAGAGAACCGCCGAAGCGCTGGAGGAGACCGTCCGCCTCAAGGTCAACAGGGTCCTGCTGCTGGAACTCAACGCCGCCAGGATCAGCGGAAGACTGACAGCCGAGACGCCGCAGCTGCGGTGGCAGGAGTGGAAGGCGACGGCCGCGACGCCCGAGTTCTGGCTGTCCCTGACCGGGCACTACCCCACGATGCTGTCCCGGCTCGGCACGATCATCGACAACAGGTGCGCCGCGGCCGTGGAACTGGCCCGCAGGTTCGCCGCCGACCGCGCGGCGCTCACCGCACTGCCCGGCGGTCTCCGAGGCGAGCTGGTCGGAGTCGACTTCGGAACGGGAGACAGCCATCGCGGAGGGCACAGCGTCGCCGTTCTGCACGGCTCGCAGGGCAAGGTGGTCTACAAGCCCCGGTCCCTCGCCGTGGACGAGGCGCTGGCGCGGCTGATCGACCGCCTGGCACCCCAGCTGCCCGCCGGCAGCCGCATCCGCGTACCCGACGTGCTGATTCGCCAGGGGTACGGCTGGGCGGAGCACATCCAGCACCGCTACTGCGCCGACGAGACGGAGCTGCGGTCCTTCTACCGCGGTGTCGGGCACTGGCTGGCGCTGATGCGGCTGATCGGCGGCAGCGACCTGCACATGGAGAACCTCATCGCGGCCGGTCCCGCGCCCGTCGTCGTCGACTGCGAGACGCTGTTCACCCCGCACGTCCCGGCCAAACCGTCCGGATACGGCGACGCCGTCGACCAGGCGACCGACCTGCTCAGCGGATCGGTGCTGCGCACTGGACTCCTTCCCGGACGCGGCGTCTCGCTCGCCTGGCGCGGCGTCGACATGTCCGCCGTCGGAGGCCTGCCTGGCCAGCAGCCGTACACGCAGGTGCCGGTCGTCGTCGACGCGGGCACGGACATGGCGAGATTGGGGATGGAACGGGTCGAGCTGGGAGCGGTGAGCAACCACCCGAGCCCCGATCCGATCCTCGTCCACTACTGGGACCTGGTGCTGTCCGGATTCACCGAGCTGGTCGAGCACCTCGACATGCTGGATCGGCGGGATGAGCTCGCCGGGCTGCTCACGGACTTCGCCGACCGTCCGATCCGGGTCGTGCTCCGCGCCACCGAGGCGTACGCCGAGCTGGCCCGCATGTTGTGGCACCCGGCCTCACTGCACGACGAGCCGACCGCGATGGGCAGGGCGGCGGGGTTGCTGGCCCAGCATGCCGAGAACCTGCCCGGCGCGCCATCGGACCCCGAGGTGATCGACGCCGAGGTGGCCGAGTTGCTGGTCGGCGATGTCCCCTTCTTCGCCACGACCCCTGCTCGTGGCCGTCTGGACGGCCCCGGCGGAACCTCGTACGGAGACGAGCAGGACCTCATCGCGGACGCGCTGCGGCGCTGGCACGACCGCGACGCGGCCCTGGACCGCGAGGTGATCCGGTCCGCTCTGGTCAGCGCCTACCTCAATGAAGGGTGGATGCCTGCCAACAAGCGTATGACCGTACCTCTCATCCGGCACCAGGACCTCGAGCGGCGCCGGCGCCGGATCGCGGCCGGGATCGCCCGCAGCATGCTTGACACGGCGGTCCGGGGCGACGACGGCACCGCCACCTGGACCGCGCCGGTGCTCACCTCCGACGGCTGGTTCGTACAGTCGCTGTCTCCCGACGTGTACGGCGGGGCGTACGGGGTCGCCATCACTCTGGCCGCCTACGTGAGTGAGACCGGGCAGGGCAGGGCCGACGAGGTGCCGGGGCTGGACGGGCTGCTCGCCGATCTCCTCCATACGATCAGGCTGGCCGAGGAGCGCGACGCGGAGGTACGCCGCACCGGGCCGCGGCGCCGCCCCGCCACCCCAGGCGGCTATGTCGGCATCGGCTCGCAAATCTGGAGCTGGCTGCTGCTGCGCAGGCTGGGCACCGTCGGCTCGGAGGAGGCGGTCGCCCGGGCCGGCGCCCTGGCGGGGCAACTGCCCGAGGCGGTGGCCGCCGACGGGGTGTACGACCTGCTCACCGGCATGGCAGGCGCCATCGTGCCGTTGCTCCGCCTGTCGGAACAGACCGGTGACCAGCAGTGGTCCACGCAGGCCGACCGCATCGGGGAGCGCCTGCTCTCACTGGCCCACATCGACGACCGGGGAGCACGCTGGCCCAGCACCGCGTTCCCACAAGGGTTAGGCGGGGTCTCACACGGCGCCACCGGGATCGCCTGGGCGCTGGCCCGGCTCGCCGACAGCGCCACGGCCGGCGCTGCGGACTTCCGCGCCCTGGCAGACAGGGCCTTTCTGTACGAGGAGTCACTGTACGACCCGGCGGAGAAGGGCTGGCGTGACCTGCGCGAAGTGGACGACCTTCGCGTGACCTCCAGCGCATGGTGCCACGGAGCCGCCGGCATCGGCCTCGTCGCGGCCGACCGGCTGGCCCGCGAAGGTGACCCGCGCTGGGCGGACGTGCTGCGCCGGGCCGCCGCGTCGTCCTGGTCGAGGGGCATCGGCTGGAACCACACGCTCTGCCACGGAGACCTCGGCAACTGGGAAATCGTGCGCCACGCGATCGATGTGGGTGTCGGGCCCGAAGAGCTGACTCCGGAGTACCTCGCCGCGTACATGATCGGCAGCATGGACGAGCACGGCCCGGTGAGTGGCCTTTCACGTGACGCCTTCAGCCCAGGTCTGATGCCGGGAGTGGGCGGCATGCTCTACCAACTACTACGCCTGCACCCCGACACCTCCCTCCCCTCCATCCTGCTCCCTGACCCGGAGAACTGACCGCCCCGTCTCCGCTCCTGCCCGCCCCGGTTCTTCTTGCCGCGGTGCGCTCCTTTTGCCCTGCCCGGTGACCGGAGAACTGGTGAGGGCCAAGCACAGGTGAGCGGAACGCCGACAGAGCAAGAGCCAAGAAGCCGTGCGCCTCCGAACTCGTCACCATCCTCCGCGAGCGCCTCAAGACCTTCGGCGCCGGTCCGGACGGGCGGGTCTTCTACGGCGCTCACGGTGGCGTGCTCGCCACCAGCACCATTCAGCGGATCTGGGACAAGGCCCGCCGCGCCGCCCTCAGTCCGGAGGAGTACGGCTCACCGCTGGCGAAGCGCGTCTACGACTTCCGTCATGCGTGCCTATCCACCTGGCTCAACGCTGGCATCTCGCCGAAGCAGGTGGCCGAGTGGGCAGGCAACAGCGTGGAAGTGCTCTTGCGCACCTACGCCAAGTGCCTCGTGGGCCAGGACGAGGTCTCCATGCGCCGGATCAGCGAAGTTCTGGGCTGAACCTTCGGCACGTATTCGGCACGATCAACCGGAGACAGCCGGACACCAACAGCTGATCCAGAGCACGAAAAAGCCCAGCTCACCGGCTGATGACCCGGGCTTTCGCCTGGCGCGGCCGAGAGGACTCGAACCCCTAACCTTCTGATCCGTAGGGAAGGGCAAGATCCTGGTCGGAGGGCTTCCGCGCTGGTCAGGTGGTAGATGCGGCGCGATGAGATGTAGTCCCGTAAGACGGTGTTGCTGTACAGCGCTGCTGTACAGCACTCCCCAAGCTGCGCGCGGCCTCTCGGTCAACGTTCGCCACACAGGACCTCTATGGCCCGAAGTACGTCCGTAACGACGTGGTCCGCCTTGTGTTCCTGGTTCGGCCGCGTTCCCCGGTCGCCTCAGAGGAGCTGGCCAATCGAGCCGTTGGCCAAGCCCGGCATATGTGCCGATCGCTATGGCTTCGAAAGCTCGTAGCCTACTCATCAAAATGCCCAGCTCGACTCAAGAGAATGTTAATCCATAGCTGCGCTCTATAATTTGCATCATTGCTGCTGGCGAAGGCTATCAGGCACATCGCCTATCCTTGCCAAACCAGCATGGCTCGCTCGGAAGCTATGAACTCGGCCCGTCGCTCTTCCGTTCTCGTCAGAAGGACCACATCTAGCTCATATGGAAAATCCGAATTCTGTAGACATCTCCTGAGCGCCAGCACGCGCTCCAAGTCACCTTCATCATAGATGATTATGAGATCGACGTCTTGAACTGGAGCCCCTCCCCGTTTGCCACTGAGCGCAGATCCAAACAGATACCAGCTTGTTCTAGCAGCGTCGGGGAAAAAGTCACCAGCCAGCCTCCGGATCTCCATAACTAATGAAGCTATCCCCAGCATAGTTGAGCGCACCCAGAAACTCCTTTAGTTCGAAAAGCCCGATGCCATATTCTTTCGCCTTACCCTTCGCCTCCTTAGTGTAGTAATTCCACAGGCTGAGATTGACTATAGCATCAATATTGGGAAATTCTTCAAGAATTTCCCTAAGGTCAGCTATCCCTAGGATATAGATCTCAGTAAAGGCCACTCGCACTGTGGAGAGATTCTTGCGATGCACTCGCAACTCATAAAGGGCAACATCTTCAACGCGCACCACTTTACTATGCCGTGAAATACTCTGCCTGGCCACACGCATTGCGGTTCGCTCATAGACAGGAAACTCTTCATCATCGCGTTCGAGAGCACCCAAGAGCTGCCTGTAGTTAAATAGGGATACGCCTTGACTGTTAGCATACTCCTTGGCTTCAGAAGTATATCTACCCCATTTTCCAGTGTTGACAATGGCGTCTAAACCTTGATTGCTTGCGATTATAGCTTGGACATGGACGGCCTCTAGCATTGGTTTCGATGTGACAAAAATGGATATAGAGGGGAGTTCTTGCTCCACTAGGAACATTGGATGAAAATTCGTTCGGCGCTCAATGAACAGCCTCTGCGGGGAGACTTCGGAGGCATTAGAGACCGCACTATGTTTCTCGAGTGCACGCCGAACATAGTCCGTCATGCGAAGTGTTTTTTTATTCATAAGAAGCCTACCTTAGAATGTCATCCATACTATCAGGGTAGCGCTGACTTCCAACTTCGATATGTCCGTGAACATGCCGAGCTTCGAAGTCGTTCACATGAACTCTAAAAAGCGCTAGTATCTCCAACTCGCCTTTCGTTAGAAGATGAGTATTTGCATCCAGTAATCCGATAATCTGTCGATTTACGGGAATGATATGCTCCAAGACCTGTCGCCGCCAATCACGAATTCCTTCACTCTCCGGATCCTCCGAAAGCTTGGAGTAAGGTCCGTAATTATCAAAAATCTGACGATTTCCGCTCGCTAATTTCGTGAATGCACTGCGAGCCTCTTCTCGCGATGAATATCTTGCGACATTGAACAAGGATTGACGACGCCGCTCGTGATCAATCTTCCATTTCTCCAACATCTCGACAGGAAACTCGTCCGCAGCTTTGTCAATAAGCGTGTGACACGCTGGACACAAAAGAATTAGATTTGAAGAATCAGCTCTCTCGGGCTTACTTAGAGCACTATCACCTCGGGGCCCATCGATCTCCGCCGCTACAATATGAGCCATCTCGGCAAAGCTAATGATCTTCTCTCCTACCGGAACAAACAGCTCTCGGCAACAATCAGGTTTCTGACAATATCCAGAGGCACGCGAGAACAGTTCTCGCTCGACAGGCTTCGTTATCGATGCTCTACCATTGGAACAGCGAGTGCTCATTTATAACATCTCCCCATGACGTACGACCCGAAAATCGATCTCTATAATACTCTCTGTTTAGGTTAGGGAAGCATGCCTCAACAAGATTGTTATGCCAGGCTAGAGTCCAGTTAAGGAGAGCGGCGGCCCCATCCTGAAGCTGAGACCGCGCACACCAGGACATCATTTTTGCTTATCCTACGACTTCATACGGAGATCCAGCTGTAGGTGCTCAGCCATGAGATCCCGCAAGGCAGCTCCATCGATGAGTTCGAGATGTCCGTAATGAACGGCAAGCTCAAGGCTAGTCTTCCCAAAATAGAAGCTTGTCACGAGGAATGCCCTTTTAGCTTTGTGTTCTTTGGCGGCCCCGAGGAGTGACCGAACATCCTGGAGTCCAACCATCCTCTGATACTTCTTGACCTGTAACGACAACGCGCCGACCACGAGCCGGGCGAGGATCACGAGCGAGGATGTCTACTCCAAGATCACCACGTCCTCCGACAACTTCTGACTTGTAGTCCATTGCAGCGAATAGCTGACCGATCAGAAGCTCGAACTCAGTCGGATTTAGGCGATCAAGGTTGACCAATTGCACCAGCTTGTGAGCGGAGGCCTCGGCGAGCGCCTTCTTCAGGCTGAAAGACCCGAAAAGGGTGATGAACCCGAAGCGGATCCGGTTAAGCTTCCCGCCCGGAAGAGCAGTCAGCTCCGCAAGCCACTCCTCTTGGTATCACGCACGCGATTGAACTGGGGGCGTCGGGTGGCGCGAGCGATGAGACACCGTGCGCCCCATGGCATCCAGTCGGCGAACTCGTCCACGAGCAAGGGGAGGACAACAGCAGTCACCCCGAATAACAGTAAGGCAACGAATTCATTCACGGAGTCACCGCTCCCGGGCTTCCATTGCCGAAGAGCCGCCCTCTCGGAGCCAGACGCTCAAAGGTCTCTGTGAAATTTAACAGGCCTGAGCCGCACCGTCTCGCGTCAGGCAGTAGTAGCGGCACCGGGGATGCCCCTCCGTCTTTTGATCGATCACTTCCCAATGGCTATCGACCCAGCCCGATTGCTCCAAGCGAGCCAAAATTGGATACAGACTGTCGCTACGTGGTTATGTAAGGCGGCGTTGCTGTAAACCACTTCCGTGGACACGATCTCCACCAGGCTCTCGGTGTTCTCCACAAGCAGGTTCTTTCGGTACGCGAAGGCGTGCATCCCGCTGGCTTTCCCACTCATCAGCGGCTCGGCGCATTTCGCGCCATACTCTCTGAGCAACAGTCTTCTTACCATCTGCTGCCATCAAGCGGACGTACTCGATAGTGTCGGCGTCTCACAGCATCGAAGATCCGGGAGGCCTCGATGTATATGACGCAGGGCCCCGCATGGAGCACCAGCGGGCTCGACGTCGCCGCAGGTAGGTATCCGCTGTCGGTTGAGCGGCACATCATGCGAATGGCCGGCCTGCTGGTGCCGGGTGTGACAACGGTGACGCCGCACGCCCGCTACTACAGCCTGCACGCCCTTGTCGCCATCGAGGCGGAGCGCCGCGGGCTGTCCCTCCAGCAGGCACAAGACCTGCTGCGCCGTTGTGAGGTGGCCATGGCGGCGGTGTCGTACGCACACGATCACGCTGAGATCGGGTTGCCACGGGCACACGGCCTCGACGCCCTCGCGGCTCGGCTGCAAAGCGGCGAGGTAGTCATGGCCGAGGCTGCGCAGCCGGTGAAGGGTGGCTACGTGCGCAACGTGTGGGGCTTCTGGAATCCGTACGCGGCTTCGGAGATCTCCCTCGGAATCCTCACATCCGCGATCATGCCAACCCCAGGTCCCGCCTGCGCGGCCGATCAGGTGATCGCCGGGCTCGACGGCATCCTTGAGCTGGCGGTCCGCCCGCGCCTCACCGTGGACGAACTGCGCGGCCACTCGCACCTATGTGTGTGCGCCGGCGGCGGAGCGGCCGACGGGACGTGGCTGGCGAGCCTGCTGTGCCTGCCCGGTGAGCAGCCCGCCGAAGCCGCAGGGTTCGTTAGACGGGACACGATCCGGCTGCTCGCGCGGGTGATGGGGACTCACGAGATCGGCGATGTGACCAACGATGTCAGACCGGTGATCGCGTACGGCGACTTCCTGACGAGCGACCCCGTAGCCGCCTCGTTGGATACGGCGCCGGTCTGGCGTGGGGTGTGTTACGCAACTACGCGGTCGGCGCCTGGCGACGCCTGTGGTCGTGGCTCGTGTCAGAGGTCGTCGGCCTGATGTCCGTCGAGGACTTGGCCGAACGGTTCGCCGATAGCATGCCGGACGGGACTCTGGCCGCGTTCATGGCGGGGCTGCCCGCCACCGTCACCTCGACCTCCGCCCCTGCTCCGGCCGAGGAGCAGCTGCGGGCAGGCGACCTGCCCATCCCGGTACGCGAGCTTGCAGTACTGATCGTCAGTACTCGACGGGTGGTGGAGCTGTCCGACCGGGTACGCGACGCTTTCCTCGGGCAACGCGGTGTGGAACTCGGCCCCGAGTGGATGGCTTGGCGACTGGCCGAGTCACGGTCCGGCTCGATGCGGGATTTCGCCCGCCGGCTCACCGATGACTTGCTGACCCGCGGTCGGCGCGTGGCATTGTCGAAGGCCCGCCGACGACCGGACGGAACGTTGTGGTTACCCACTCGGCTGCACGAACGTGACGGGTTGCTCCATCAGACCAGCCAGGAAGGGAGTGGTGACGTGGGTCTGAGGCTGGCACAGCTCACCTCCGTGCTGGCCGGTGCCGGAGTGCTCGAACTGGTCGGCGGGACCTGGCGGGTGACCGGTGCCGGGCAGGTGCTCCTTGACTGAGCCACTGGCGGACCTTAAACTCGCCTCCCCGCTGACGTTGCTGATAGAGGAGGAACGGCACGGCGACCGGCAGGCCGAGGAGGCCCTGTTCCTCAGCTTCACCACCGATCTCGGCTTCTTTGAGACGGTGGTGCTAGGGGTCGCTCAGGCGTGTGGGGCACGGGTGACCCTGGTTGGCGATGCCGCGATGAGCGTGGTCGACCCGCGGGCCGTACGCCGCGCCGGGCGCACCTACCTACCCGGTCAGGCCGTGTGCGGCGGAGCCTTCCACCCCAAACTGGTGGTGCTGGTGGGCGCCCAGCGGGCCACCGTCGCCATCGGATCCGGGAATGTCACGCTCGCTGGCTGGCAGGCCAACGCGGAACTGTGGACCGTGCTGCGAGCCGACCAAGACCACGTCCCCGATCTGTTCGGTGAGCTTGCGTCGTGGTTGTCCGGACTGCCGGATCGGGTCCGGTTCTCCGCGGGCGTACCGGAGGCGCTGCGCCGGGTCGCCAACGGTCTTGCGGCGTTGCGGGAGCAGGCCGAGCCCATGTACCCGGAACTTCGGTTGGTGTCGTCCAGCGAGCAGCCCATCATGAACCAGCTCCCCACTGGCCCGGTCGAAGAACTCGCGGTGTGCGCGCCGTTCCACGATCCCGGCGCCGTCACTCTGCGCCGATTGGTCGAGCGCATGAGGCCGCAACGGCTGGTCGTCAGCTTCCAGCCTGGCTTCACCGAGCTTGACGGCCAGGCACTCACCGATCTCGCCACCCAACTCGGCGCAGACGTCCGCCTCGACGACGAACCCCGCTACCGACACGGCAAGCTCATCGAGTGGGTCATCAAAGGCCGCCGATACGCGCTCACCGGCAGCCCCAACCTTTCGGCTGCCGCGCTGTCCACCTCCTTGGAGAACGGCGGCAACTGTGAGCTCGGCATCATCACGCCGATCGACGCCTCACGCATGCCTGAGGGCGTCCCCGTATCCACTGCTGACCTGCGCCCGCTGAAGTTCTCGATCCGCTCGCGGGCCGAGAGGAAAGGGCCGCTCCTGCTCGGAGCTACCCGGGTTGAGCAGGGCCTACATGTCATGTTCGCGCGCACGCTGCGCACCGGTGGATACCTGGAGCTGTCCGCCGCCGCAGCCCCGCCCGAGACATGGGAACGCATCGGTGAGGTGTCCGCCGACATCGCCGAAGTGTTGCTGCCCCTGCTCGCAGACGGCGGCAGTCGACTCCGCCTCGTTACCACCGTGGACGGCGAGGTATGCCGCAGCAATGTCGTCCCCGTCGTCGACCCCTCCCACGCGCAGAACCGGCACGGCCTCACCGGCACCTCCGCGCCGGCGGTTCGGCCCAACCAGTTTTTCGCCGATCCGCATTTGGCGGACAAGTTCCTCACCGACCTCAGTGCCCTCGCCGCCACGCTGACCCGGCCTCCCACCCCGGCAGCGTCAGCCGAAACAGCGCGCGTCGAGGTCGTCTCCGATCGAACCAGTAGCGGGGCGGCCTACCTGGACGAATGCGCTGGACGACTCGGAACGCCGCTGCTGCGCTTCGCCCTCGGCCTGTCTTCCCTCCCAGCCGAGCAGGAAAGCGCCTACGAGGAATTGCTGCCGGTGTCTTGGGACGAGCACTTCGCAGATGACGCCGACGCCGGGCTCGACAGTGACGATCCGGAGACCGTGGCCGACCAGCCCGCGGCCATCGCAGCCCTTCCTGACCTGCGTACCAGCGATGTCGGTTTACGCCGCCGCTACCAGCGATGGGCCGAGCGGCTGACCCGGGTTGCGCCGACATTGGAGTTTCCAGAGCGGATGCTCGTCACCAGGCTCTTGCTCTGGACAGCTGCGGCGGGCGCCTGGGACCGCGACGACCGCGCCTGGCTCAATCTCCTTGCCGACGCCGTATGCGAATTGGGCGTCGGCACGCCACCCGCCGAAGTGGAATCACAGCTGGGCAGCTTGGCGGCGGTCGGTCTCGCGGTGCTTCGCGCCCACGCGCCCCGCCACGTCAGCACCCCTGCCACGGTCGCCTTCACCCAGGCCATCACCGTCGTGGACCACCTCCTCCCCGCCGCCGAACCTGAGTACGTCGAGCAGTACAGCGAACTACTGCGGGACGCGTTCGGCCCGGCGCTGAGCCCGGACGCGGTCCAAAGGCTCGCAGCCGAGATAGTCCAGGCAGACCCTCTCGCCGACGCTGTGCACACGCTCGCGGAACAGGGCCACGACGTGCATCGGCACGCAGAACGTCTACTGCACGTCACCGGCACCTTCAGCAACGCACAACTCGTCGCCCTCCAGGCCGTTGCGGCCGCTCAGGCTTCCGGTCTCGTCGGCGCCTGGGCCACGTCCTCCAACGGCACTTGGGCACTCGTCGTTTGGCGCCGACCGGATCTCTTCACCATCAACGCCGGTCCGCGCGTCCTGTGGCGTCACTACCGGCTCACCGGTCTTCTCGATCCACGCAGCCTCGCCGCCCAGCGTAGCTTCGATGGCGCTCGGCCAGTCCGGCACGGTCCGTTCATTGAGCCGTTTCCCGAGGCGCTCGCAGTGCTCGCGGACCTGGACCTGCCTCCGATCCCCCAACCTCCTCTCGATTGCACTTCTTGGTCGGACTGAGCGCTGCGCGACGAAGATGTCGTGCTTGGTAGATGAATCACCGCCGACGTTAATCGTTCGCTGCTGCCGTACGACGCACTGACCGCCTATTGCGCCGTCGATCACTCAGTCCGACCCGGAATAGGGGATCTCAAGCTCGTGCTCCTCCAGACTCCGCAGGGTAATGGTGTCATTTTGACACTGGTTGAGCAGGAAAAGTTCACGCACTCGGCATTCAGGGCACAGACTCACCGTGGCTAAGGGCCAGAGATCGACGGGGGTGCCGACGGTGCTGTCCACGTAGATACGGTTGGGCCGCAGCGGATAGGTGCTGACGCGCTCGAAGGGCTCCCAGCTCGGGTGGCTTCCACGGAGACGCGAACCGATGACCCGATAGAACGAGTCGTCGATGTATTCACACCGGTCCACCCACTCCCAGGGCGTTCCCGACAACCAGTTGACCGAGGAAATCGCCGAGACCACGAGGGGCTCCAGATTTTCGACGTCTTCGTTTAACTCATGGTGGGAGCGCACGCCGTGCGCATGGTGAGTGTCGTTTCTGGAAGTCTTAACGGCATCCAGCAGGGAGCGTGTGCCTTCGACTTCATTCAGAGAGGCGAGCTCCGCAAGGCGGGGGGAATCGATTTCGTTCACGAACTTCTCGATGAGCGTCAGCCATGTCCCGAAGGTGGCGCCAGTCCGGAACCGCCTACGCAGCGCGCTGGTGAACCCCTCAAGGGCGACGATCTCGGCAAGCGCGAGAATGCCAAGCACCCGCGCTATCCCTTCCCCGAGCTTGAGAAGGCCATCCTTCCGTTCGGCCGGATGGGTGCTGATGCGGTACCGGCGGGCCAGGGCGGACAGATGGAAGGGATAGCTCCACTCAGCCCTCCAGATCGGGTCCTCGAGTGGGCGCACGAGATCACCGACCAGCCGGGCCTCGTAGGCCGAGGATCGAATCTCGCTCTTCAGCCGCGCTAGGTCCGCTTCCTTCCCTGCGAAAACGTTTGGCAGGATCTCCGAGGTCGCCGACCTGAGTTTGCGGCGGCCGTCCTGCACGTCCTCGAGGAGTCCATCGATCTCCTCGTCCTCAACGAGGTCGATAGGAACCCGCAGGTTCATCAGATCCCGAGTACTGGGAAACTGCGCGTTGTCCTTACGTGAGTTGAGCCATTCGCACAGAGTCCGGCCGCGCCCTGGCAGGGGATGCAGGACGAACATGGTGGTGGCAGCCTCGCCGAAGCTCTGTGGGAGATGGCGCCAGTTCCCAGGACGTCCGACGAGATCGCCGCCACCACAAGGAGTCATGACTAAGCCGGTTTCGGACACGCTCGGCAGTTCTACTGCAGAGTCGACGACGTGAAGATCCTGCACTCGTAGATAAGGCATTCCCGCGTCTTCGTCCCCGACGTACTGGGTCATCCTCGTTGTCTCCACTCGCACGTACTGCCGGAGAAAGGCGTGGGGACCGTCGACCTCAGGGACGAAGAAATGCGCGGGTGATACCTCACATCCGTTCCTTGTTTTCGTGTGATCGATCCACGCATCAGGCACATCGGGGAGTACTTCGCGCCGGAGGTACTCCTCAAGGTCCTCCTTCAGGGAAAGTTCCACGAAGGAGCGCTGCTCGGGATCGGCCTCAACCTTCCCCTTGTCCTTTTGCACCTCACCCTCGACGTCTCTGACGCCGAGAGCCTTGCGAACAGCCTTCTCGAAGGCGACCCCTTTGGGCCAGACATGCCCCTTCTCCTTGGCCACGCTGCGTAGCGTTCCGAACGCCTTTGCCCTGGTCTTCCAGACGGATCCCACCAGGGAGCGCAGCGCATCGAGCAGCCCGTCGGGGTCGTCGATATTCCTGAACACCCGGGAGTCCGAAAGTTGGGCTAGGCTCTCCTCCGTCAGCTCGTAACGCAGGCGCAGCGGACGATCAATGACGATTCTGCGGTAAAGGAACTCCTCGTTCTCTAGCACCTTCACCTTGGCGGATTCCGGATGCTGAGGGTCACGCGCGATCTCAAGTGCGGTTCTGTATTGGCGGACAATCTCGGCTGCTTGATCCGGAGCGATGTACCTCCGCTTGTCACCGATGGAGCGGCGCATCTTTTGCGCAGCCTCTTGGGCGTTGATGAGAACAACTTTCCCTCGGCGCTCGGCCGCTTTCCGGTTGGTCAGGATCCAGAGATAGACCGGGATCCCAGTGTTGTAGAAAAGCTGCTCGGGAAGCGCGATTACCGCTTCCAGCCAGTCGTTTTTAACGATCCATTCCCGAATGTTCGACTCCCCCGATCCGGCCATTCCGGAATGCATCGGCGATCGGTTGAAGACGATGGCGAGGCGGCTCCCGTCAGCCTCCTGGTCACCGACGGGCTTCATTTTGGCCAACATATGCTGGAGGAACAGCAGAGAGCCATCGTTGATGCGCGGCAAACCTGCGCCGAATCGTCCACTGAAACCGAGATGCGCATGCTCGTGCTGAACGAACCTAGAAGATCTCTTCCAGTCAACGCCGAAAGGGGGTGAGGCCAGGAGATAGTCGAACCTGCCGTCCTCGTGTCTGTCCCCCTGGAAGATGTCCCTTAAGGCAATGGTATCCGGAGAGCGGCCTTTCATCATCATGTCTGATCGGCATATGGCCCACGACTCGGGGTTGATGTCCTGGCCATAGAGAGTGACCGCCGCATGAGGGTTCAGCTCCTCGATACGCTCCGCAGCCCCGCTCAGGAGACCGCCCGTCCCGCAGACCGGATCGAAGACGGTGCGATGAGCACCAGCAATGGTAAGCAAGTCTGCGTCCGGCGATATCACGAGATCGACCATGAGGCGGACGACGTCGCGAGGTGTGAAGTGCTCACCCGCGGTCTCGTTGGATAGTTCCGCGTAACGACGCACCAGTTCTTCGAAGACGGAGCCCATCTGACGCTCAGTGATCGTCCGCCCGAGGTCCAGGACAAGGAACTTGCTGACAACCATGTATAGGAGGCCAGCCTCGTCGAGGCGAGTGATCATCCGATCGAACTCGTAGCGCTCCAAGACCTCTCGCGCGTTCGACGAGAATCCATGGAGGTAGCGACGCAGCAGGTAGGCCGTTCTACTAGGATCGTCGAGTGCCTGCTGAAGGTACACCGGGCTGGTGTTATAAAAAGGCTGCCCGGAGAGGTGCATGAGCACCTCATGGCTCGGGAAGTCACCGCCGCCGGATCGGTCAACGGCCTCGACAACATCCTTTTTCGTCGCCTCCAAGAGGCAATCGAGACGACGCAGAACAGTGAACGGAAGGATCACCTTGCCGTAGTCGGACTGTTTGAATTCACTACGAAGCAGATCTGCGACCGACCAAAGGAAGCTGGCAAGAACCTCTGAGTTGTCAGCCATCCTCACTCCTGTTTCTATACTCGCCATCGGCTGCGAGAACAACCGATCAATCATATCCAAGCAAGACCCTTATCAAGATCGTTTCTTGATTGACGATCCTTCATTGCTGATCATGAAAGCGTTCACGGGGAGGCTTGTCCCAGACGAGCTTGGGGGCTGTTCCTGAGGACAGTTCCCGCACCCCTCGTCCAGCCGCAGGCTGGTGATTGCTGGCGGCCCATGCCCGGCAGGTGTCGGTGACGATCGTGTTCGTGGCCACTACTAGTACTCCAGCCGCAGATCGTGAGGCGGGGCAGTTCGTGCGCATGTGAACCTGTGAGGATAGGGCCACAACTACGACGGACGGCCACCGCTGTGATCATTCAGGTGTGATGGAACTGAAGATCATGCGGTAGCCGCGTTGGCCAGAGTAGAACACCTCGGCGCGACTCGCCTACAGGCCGGTTTGGATAACGCGTTCGCCCACATCGCGGGCCGGTTCAAACGAAGGGAAGTGCGCCTGCGCGCCCGCTCCTTCATCGAAGGACTGCTGTCCGGCGTGGAACGCAAGAGCGGCTGGTCACTGGCCGAATACGCCGGCGAAGCCACCCTCGACGGCATGCAACGACTACTGACCAATGCGAAATGGGACGCCGACGGAGCCCGTGACGATGTCCGCGACTACGTGATCGACCACCTGGGCGCCTCCGACGGCGTCCTGATCGGCGACGACACCGGCTTTGAGAAGAAGGCCCGCTGTTCGGCCGGGGTGCAACGGCAATACACCGGCACCGCCGGGAAGATCACCAACTGTCAGATCGGAGTGTTCCTCGGCTACGCCACGCCCCGCGGACATACCCTGCTGGACCGGGAGCTCTACCTGCCCCACACCTCGTGGATCGCCGACGCCGACCGATGCGCCACGGCGAACATCCCCCAGGAGGTGGAGTTCGCCACCAAACCGCAACTGCTGCAGGCGATGATCAAACGAGCCATCACCGCCGGGGTGCCGTTTGGGTGGGTCACAGCCGATGAGGTCTACGGCGACAACGGCCCACTACGCCGTTTCCTGGAAAGCCAGCAGCTCAGCTATGTGCTGGCCGTGGCATGCGACCACCAGATCACCATCGGTGCGGGCAAGGTCCGCGCCGACGTCATCGCCAAAAAGCTCGGCAGGACGGCCTGGCAGCGGCTGTTGTGCGGCAACGGCGCCAAAGGACTACGGCACTATGACTGGGTACTGATCGCCACCGTCGGCCCGGCGCACCGGCTGTTGATCCGCCGCTCCGTCAGCAGGCCGACCGAGCTGGCCTTCTACCTGTGCCACACCCCGGCCCCGGTACCCCTGGGCCGTCTGGTGGCCGTGGCCGGCGCCCGCTGGACGATCGAGGAGTGCTTCCAGACCGGCAAGAACGAGGCCGCCCTCGACCATTACCAGGTCCGGCTCCATCCAGCCTGGTACCGGTATATGACGCTGGCCATGCTGGCCCTGGCCTTCCTGGCCGTCACCCGAGCCGAACTGCTGGACGAACACGACGTGATTGACCAAGATGAACAGGCAGAGCGCCTGGGCAAGGACAAGGAGGCCGGTGTCCGATCGATCGTCGTCTCCGTCAACGAGATCCGTCGCCTGTTCGCGTCGTTGACCCAGCCACCGCTCGATGAGCACCATGTTCGCCGGTGGTCCATATGGCGGTTACGCCATCAAAGCCGTGCTCGACGATGCCACTACCAGCGTCAACGCCTCAGAGATCACTACAGGGCGTCTGAAAAGTCATGATCGCTGCGCTCCGAGACGGTGCAGGAGCAGCATGCAAGTGGCCGTGTAGATGACGTTCTCGGAGGTCGTGATCAGGTACTCGTAGTCACGTGACAGACGCCGATAGCGGCCCAGCCAGGCATAGGTCCGCTCCACGACCCAGCGGCGCGGGATCACCCCGATGCGCGGCACCTCGCGCGGCGGTGCGTCGTTCCTGGCCCAGGTGGAACGCATACCGCCGTCGCGGCGCACCACGATCTGCACCGTCACCCCGAGCGCCTCCTCGGCCCAGCCGATGAACCGGGCCCCGCGATAGCCCTGATCGGCCCACACATGATGCAACCGCGGGAAGCGGTCGATGCTGCGCGACAGCACCACCATCGCGCCATCTCGATCATCGGCGTTGGCCGGGCTCACGCAGGCGCCCAGCACGATGCCGAGCGTGTCGACCAGCAGGTGCCGCTTGATGCCGAGGACCTTCTTGGCACCGTCGTAGCCGTGCAGGCCGCCGCGCTCGGTGCCGCGCACACTCTGGCTGTCGATGACCCCGGCGCTCGGTGTGGGATCACGGCCCCGGCCGAGGCGTTCCTGCTCACGCAGCACCGCCAGAGCCTCTTCCCATAGGCCGGCGATCCGCCATTGCCGCCAGTAGTGGTAGACCGTCTGCCACGGTGGGAAGTCGTGCGGCAGCAGCCGCCAGGCGCAGCCAGCCCGCAGCCAGTAGGAGATCGCGTTCACGATCTCCCGGCGTGCGTGCACCGCCGGGCGGCCGCCATACTTGGGGGCGGGAATCAGCGGCTCCAGCAGTGCCCATTCGGCGTCGGCGAGATCGGTTGGATAAGGGCGTCGGGGGTCGGGCATGGGGGCCTCCCACGCCCAGCAACGCACACCGGCAGACAGCCGGGCAGTTACGCGAACGCCAGCTTTTCAGACGCCCTCTAAGTGGGTGTTTGATCCATAAATGCGGTGAAAGATGATGGTTCTTCGCGACCTCTGCGTCGATGGAGTTGGAGACTCTGGAACAGACGTGCGCCACCCGAGGGGGATGAGACGCACGCGGACACCTTCTGCGCCCAGATTTCTGTTTGATCCCAAAATGCCCGCCATCTGCTGTTATGGCAGGTGACCGCGGCGCCTCACCTGCCTGACCTGACCGATACGCCTCTGGCCGGCAGCCCCATACGGCGCTACGCCACGGTCATGACCGAACGCCGCCGCTACCCCAGCGATCTGTCGGATGCCCGCTGGCAGCTCATCGAACCGACCCTGACCGCCTGGCGTACCGAACGCCTCGCCTGTGCCCTGGGCATCGGCCGCCCGCCTGAGCATGACCTGCGCACCATCATGAACGCGATCTTGTACGTCGACCGTACCGGCATCCCCTGGCGCTACCTGCCGCACGACTACCCGCCCTGGGCCACCGCGTACTGGTACTTCGCCGCCTGGTGCGACGAAGGGGTGTTCACCAAGCTGAGCGGCCTGCTGCACCGCCTGGTCCGCATCGCCGAGGGCCGCGCGCCCGAGCCGTCGGCCTGCGTCGTCGACGCCCAGAGCGTCAAGACCTTCACCGACGTCCCCGCCGCCGACCAGGGCATCGACGCCGCCAAGAAGATCGTCGGCCGTAAGCGCAGCATCGTGGTCGACACCCTCGGCCTGCTGCTGGCCGTGCTGGTCACCGCCGCCTCCGTGCCCGACTCGGTCGCCGGCACCACCCTCATCGACCGCATCGCCGCCACCCACCCCACCATCCGCAAGACCTGGGTGGACGGCGGCTATCGGCAGCACCTCGTCGAACATGCCGCCGCCCTCGGCATCGACATGCAGATCGTCCGCCGCAACCCCAGCACCCGAGGTTTCACCGTCCTGCCCCGCCGCTGGGTGGTCGAGCGCACTCTGGGCTGGTTCATGCTCCACCGTCGCCTGGCCCGCGACTACGAGGCCCTACCGGCCAGCTCCGAAGCCATGATCCACATCACGATGATCGACCTCATGAGCCGCCGCCTCACTGGAGAATCCACCCCGACCTGGCGAGACACCTGAGCCCAAATCAGACGGAATCTACGGGATCAAACACCCACTAAGTACGGCTGGAGTATTAGAAGACCCTGAGATATCCCCAGGCCTTTCACATAAGGCTCGCAGCCGACTCATCACCCTCGGACCGGGCCCCAGCCCCGCGAGCGGGTGGTAACGAAACGCGTCGCTAGACAAGCGATAGCCCCCTCAGAGGCGTTTCCATGAGCACCGCGTCAGCATAAAAACTATCAACCGGCAGGCACATGAGCCGATGCTCAGCTAGTCTAGCCTAGTGGACAAATCTGAAGCACAGCTGCACCAAGATTGGCTTGAAGCCTGGAACGCATTGAATGGATTTCTCGACGATATTGGCGCTACGAATGAAGCTCATACTGTCACTCTTCGTCTAATCGCCTGTCGTATCGAGTCACCTACTCATTTTATTGACTCGCTGCAGTCTCAGGTAAGCAGAGACGAAACATGGGCGTTCATTTCTACTTCTCCAGATGACTCTGGTGAACAGTACGCCTACGCGTTACCTGTGGCGCACTGGAGGCCACAAGATGCTTACTCCATCTTATTTGTGGAAATTCACACGGTGTTGGTGGCCTGGTGGCTGACGACGGCATGGCGGGCACGGCAGCTGGCACGAGCTGCCATGGCGCTCACTGAGGCGCATGATGTGATTGCTGCGGCAGCGTGCGTTAGGCCTCTGATAGAGACGGCGGCTGCACACTGGGTCGACGGCCGTAAGCTTGTTGCAGCGTGGGATGCCATGAAAAGCGCCGGACACCCGCTGACCGATGCTGACGCCTTCAAACGACGTGGGACACTCATGGCAATCCTTAACGAAGTTATCTTCGGAGCAAAGTTTGATAATCGAGCGCCGGAGCTCCAGCGTTTATGGGGAAGGTTCCAACGTTCAAACGTTCTCGGGCAGGTCGAGAAGCTCGCCAAAGTTACCTCAGGTGACCTGCAATCCGCTTATCAATGGCTCTGCAACACTGTCCACCCTTCGATTGGGAACAGTTTTGCCTTCAGCGCACCACCACTTGTCCATGACACGAGAACACACATGATGACTTGGTTCGCTGGCCGGCCCATCCATATCAAGAACGGTAGAGAGAACCACGCAGAACGGACCGTTCAAGCGGCGACCGCAGAGGGAGCGACTATAGCGCTCAAAGTATTGCGTAATTGCCTGGATGCTTCTCTACGCATGATCGATGATGTGGCTTTGACGACAGGTGCACCAGATGTCGCCAACGAGCAATATTGGAGAAATATCAGACCGGTTGACCGGAATAAGATCTGCCCATGTCGCTCAGGCCTCAAGGCCAAACGATGCCCACACAAATGGGGCGACTACACTCCCAGCTTCCCAGCTATCTTCCAATGACAAATTCTCTCCATCTCCCCGTTTCACAATCCGCGCCATCGCCGCCAGTCGAGCGATGACGCATTGCTTTTATTTGATCTTCAAGATTCAGAGATTCATGCTTCGTCACGATTATTGTCTTGAAAACAAGTACGGAGAAATTAGGCCCAGCGCATCGTGTGAACAGCTAGCCGGGAAGGTCCTAGCGCTAGCCGATATGGATACCGCTTCCAGCCAGATAGTGCGTGATACGTAGGCGCATTGAACGGTCCATGATTAGCTTCTTGACTTCGCCAGACGGTACCCAGCGAACTTCGCGAGATTCATCACCGGGAGTGGGCTGACCGGATTGGTAGCTGGCAGTGAGAACGAGGGAGAACTCTTGACGGGCCTCGCCGTTGCCGGTGTAGAGGATGACGTGGCGGGGGTCGGAGTATGTGCCAGAGATACCGGTGATCTCGCACTGAATGCCGGTTTCCTCGTAGGTCTCCCGTATGGCAGCTTGGGGGATGGACTCGCCCAGATCGATAGCTCCGCCGGGAACGGCCCAGTTGTCGTTGTCGGTGCGACGAATCATGAGGATGTCGCTGGCGTCGTTAGTGACGATGACGTTGACCGAAGGGACCAAACTATTGGCCTTCGGGGCGTCGGGTTCGTCAAAGAAGTCGATCCGCTTGGCCATACCGAGCAAGAAAGCTGAGGGTTACACCGGATCGGAGACCATGAGTCCGGTCTGAGCGACGAACCCGGTCAAGAGCTCGGGCTGGTACTGCATG
>NZ_JBFBCF010000012.1:0-63762 GCF_040683035.1 Streptosporangium sp. NPDC051022
CCCGCGCCCAGCCCTGGATCTGGGGGCGACCACCACCTCAACCTCGGGTCCTGCGCCGCACGTTCGTCTACCGGCTATGAGGAACGCAGCACTAGGGTTGGACGCGGTTCAACCAGTGAAGGATGCCCGCCACGTTGGACGGAGCGCCGCTGAGGATTTCGAACTGCTCGGCGGTCGCGTCGTCGGCCTTCATCGCCGCGTACCGCTCCCGCGTCCGCTCTCTGACCATCGCCACCGCGTGGTCCAGGTCCAGGCCCTCGGAGTGCGCCTGGCGGGTCAGGTCGACCCAGACGCGTAGCTCCTCGGCGGAGCGTCCCAGAGTCTCCTCCACGTCCGTGACCGGCCCGTAGTGACTGAACAGCAGTCGTTGCGGGCCCAGTGCCTCGAACAGCGCTATCGAGTCCAGCGCGGTCTGCAGGTCGAAGTCCGGTGGCGGGGTGGCGGGACGCAGATCACCCGTCTGTGGAAGGTAGACCCCGGCCGCGTCGCCGACGTAGAGGTCACCGGTGCCGGAGTCGATCAGCCCCACGTGGTGCTTGGCATGTCCGGGAGAATAGTGACTGCTCAGCGTGCGCCCGTTGCCGAGATCGATGGTCCCCGTGTCGCCGAGTGCGCGGATCCGCGCGGACTCGGTGGGGGACAGTTCGCCGAACAGGGTGTCGAGTTTGTCGCCCCAGACCATTCGGGCGCTGGCCATCAGCCGGGAGGGGTCGGCGAGATGCCGGGCCCCCTTCTCGTGGACCACGATCTCCGCCTGGGGGTAGAACCCGGCGATGTCCCCGACCCCGCCGGCGTGGTCCAGATGGATGTGGGTCACCACGACGGTCGCGAGGTCCTCCGGACCGACGCCCAGAGAGGCCAGGGCGTCGCGCACCACGGGAGCCGACGTGGCGGTGCCTGTCTCCACCAGACAGGGACGGTCTCCAAGGATCAGGTATCCAGCCGTGATGCCGGAATATCCCGCCATCCTCGTATCGATCTCATAGACCTCTCCGCCGAGGGCGGTGACGTTGTCCACAGGCCACCTCAGAACTGGAACGGATATCCCCAGAACGGCGTTCGGACCGCTCCGGCATAGCTCAATCGTAAAGAGTCGTTCCTGATCGGCAGAGATCGAAGGAGGATTCGATGGATCGCAACGAGGTCATCCTGGTGGGCCGGCTACCCGAGGCGGTGCGTGTCAGGTCACTGCAGAGCGGGAGCACGCTCGGCACCTGGAGGATGATCGTCCGGCGGCAGCAACGCGGTCGCGGGACCCGGGTGGACACCATTCCGTGCGCGTCGTTCGAGCCAGAGGTCACCGTCGCCGTGGCCGAGTGGCTTCCCGACGACATGGTCGAGGTAGTGGGCGCGCTGCGCCGCCGCTGGTGGGGAGCCGACGGGGCGAAGTCGTCGGGTTACGAGGTCGAGGTCCGGTCGGCGAGGCGTCTTGAGCGCCCGGCCGCCGTCGCCGTCGCCGCCGACGATGACGGACGCGTTTCGGCCTCGGCTCCGCCCCGGCCGGTGCGGTCACTCCTGCCCGCGAGGGACGTTCCCGAGAGGGGGAAGGCACGGCGTTTCTCCGGTTCGGGGCTGGCTCCGGACATCGAGCAGAACGATCCGGCGTCCGTCCGGCGCTGCATGACGGTGCCCCATCCGCGAGACGGCGAGCCGCCGCGCGGGCGAACGGACGCGCCACCGGGTGGGGAAACGGATGCGTCACCGGAGGCGGCCGGTGAGCCGGTGAACCGGTGAGGAAAGGCGAGCGGTCGGCCGATGCGGAGACGTACCCCGTGAGATACGGAGACGTACCCCGCGGCGAGGCGCTGCGCCGCCTCCCGGAGAAGTCATGCGATGTTCCGGAGGGGTCACCGGTTCCGGAGAGGCGACCGCCCCCGATGGCCTCGGACGTCTCGCCCGTGGGACTGTGCCGTGTTCCGATGCGCGATCGCGAGGGCCGCCGTCGCCGGGGTCAACGTCGCAGTCAGTCGAGGGCGAGCATTCGCAGCACCAGCCCGCTGCGGGGCTTGGGGCCGAAGGAGGTGGACTTACGGGGCACTCGTTCCTCCTGTGCCGCGACTGTGAGCACGTCGTCGACGGTCAGCGGGTTGAGCAACACCGCGGTCCCCCCGGAGTCCCGGGCCAGCCGTACGGCCGTCGCCGGATCGTGGTGCACGACGCGCACGGAGTGTTCGTCGTCTCGCATCCCCCAGAGCCTGGGCAGTACGAACTCCGCGAGGACGGCGGTGTTCATCGCACGCCATCGGGCGGAGCGGTCGGCGGGCATGGCGTGTTCGAGCTGTTCGGGGTCGGGATGGACCAGCAGATGTGCCGTACCGCCGTCGGACAGGAGGTAGGCCGGTTCGGCGGCGTCCGCCAGTGCCGCCAGTCCCTCGGAGAGGTCGGCGTACTCGTGTACCTGCCAGGCCCTTCCCGCCTTGGACAGCGCCTCCTCAAGCGGCAGATTCAGGATGACCCGGTGAATGGCTCTGAGATCGGGCGGGTAGGAGCCCGCGTCCACCAGGAGCGCCAGGCCGAAGTCCCACGGGCCCGGCGTCGCGGGGCGGCCGGGGGCGCCCGGGGTCGCGGCCCGGGCGGATGCGCCTGGGGCTGCGGGGCGGCCGGGCGTGCCCGGGGTTGCGGGGTGAGAGGGCGTGTCCGGGGGCGACGTGTCGGAGGTGTCCCGGACGTCGGTGTTCGAGGTCCCCGTGTTCGGGGTTCTCGTCCGGGAGGTGTCCTCGTTCCAGGGGGTCGCGTTGAGGGTCTCCCCGGCCCGGACGTCCGCGCCTGGGGGATCCGTGTCTTCCGTGCTCGTGAGAGGCGCGTCCGGGGCGTCCTCACCCGTCGAGAGGTGGTGTTCCCGCTGGAGGGCGAGATAGGTGGCGTAGCGGTGGTGACCGTCGGCGATGAGAGCCTGCCGGCCGCGGAGATCGGCGTTGACGGTGTCGAGCTCGCCGGGGTCGGTGACGGCCCACAGCCGGTGCCTGACCCCGTCGCGGGTCTCCGTCTCGACCAGCGGCGGCCGGGAGGTGGCGACCAGGTCGACGAGGCGGGTGGCGGCGCCGTTCTCGCCCTGATAGAGCAGGAAGATCGGCTCCAGGTTGGCCTCGGTCACGCGCATCAGGGCCAGCCGGTCGGCGACCGGGCCGGGCATCACGTCCTCGTGCGGCAGGATGATCCGCTGTTGTGGGGTGGCGAGGCCCACGTCGCCGATGATCCCGCGCTGGAGGACTCCGGGGCCCGTCTGTTCGTAGACGTAGAGGGCGGGAGTCTCATCGGCGATCAGCACCCCGGAGGAGAGCCAGGTGTCCAGGGTCTCCCGCGCCTCGGCGTACCTGTGACGGTCGAAGCCGGGAAGGATCAGCCGCACCACGTTGTTGGGATGTGAGTCGAGTAGTTCCCGCTCGTTGTTTTCTTCGATGAGATCGTAAGGTGGAGAGGTCACCTCGGCGGGATTGTCGATCGCGAACCGTACACCGCGGAACGGGCGAAGCACGAGCCCATCGGGTATCGGCAGTTCAGGATTCGCCATATAGGGCATGCTGCCATAAAGGCCTGAAACGTCCAGGGGTCGCAGCGATGGCGCGGCGGCGCCCCGGTCCGTCAGGGAGTCGGCCAGATCTGTCGTCTGTCGATGAAGGAGGCCTCACGTATGGTCCAAGGACGTAGCGGTCCGTCTGATTCCCCCAACCCCGAGACGGGCGCTCCGGTCGGGGACGTCTACGAATGGTTTCAACGAGGAATGAAGCTCCTGGGCGAGGGCAGCCCGGCCGCGGCCGCCGCGCTGCTGGAACGCGCCGCCGGCGCCGAGCCGGAGTCGCGGAGCATTCGTGAGGCGCTCGCCCGCGCCCAGTTCAACTCCAGGCAGTACGCCGATGCCGCCGACAGCTTCCGGTGGATTATCGATGCCAATCCAGCCGAAGATTACGCCTATTTCGGGCTCGGCCTCGCCCTGTGGCGGGCCGGTGACATGGAGGGAGCCCAGGAACCCCTGGCCATCGCCGCCGCCATGCGTCCTGATCAGCGACATTACGTGTCGGCGCTGCGCAGCGTCCGGGCGACCTTACGTGCCCGCCAGGTGTGATCCTCGCGGATGGTGAAATGGGCGGGTGGACACGCAGACGCTGATCGACCCATATGACACCCTTCTCCTCGACCTGGACGGGGTGGTGTATCTCGGGCACGATGCCGTGCCGGGGGCTCCCGAGGCATTGCGGCGGGCGATGGAACGCGGTGTGCGGCTCGCCTACGTCACCAACAACGCCTCGCGAACCCCCGGTGCGATCGCCGAGCATCTGGAGGCGCTCGGCGCTCCGGCGTCCCCCGAGGACGTGGTCACCTCCGCGCAGGCCGCCGCGCGGCTGATCGCCGAACGGGTCGAACCGGGCGCGGCCGTGCTGGTGGTCGGCGGGACGGGGCTGCGCAGCGCGCTGCGCGCCCACGGGCTGCGCCCGGTCAGCACCGCCTTGGACGCCCCGGTGGCCGTGGTGCAGGGGATGGCCCCCAACCTCTCCTACGGCCTGCTGGCAGAGGGGACGCTGGCCGTACGGCAGGGGGCCCTGTTCGTGGCCGCGAACGCCGACGCGACCATGCCGACGAGGCGGGGGGAGCTCCCGGGCAACGGCGCGATGACCCGGGTGATCGCCACGGCGACCGGCGTCGAGCCGATCGTCGCGGGCAAGCCCGAGCCGCCGCTGCACCGAGAGTCGATGCTGCGCACCGGATCGAAACGGCCGCTGGTGGTCGGCGACCGGCTCGACACCGACATCGAGGGGGCGACGAACGCCGGGGTCGACGGCCTGCTGGTACTGACCGGCGTGACGACCCCGCTCGACCTGCTGACCGCCACCCCCCGGCATCGGCCCACGTACGTCGCCGCCGACCTGTCGGCCCTGCACCGGCCCTACCCCCGGGTACGGCGTGGCGAGGACGGCTGGGGCTGCGGAGGGTGGAGCGCCCGCTGGGACGGCGGCCGTCTCCACCTCGACGGTAGGGGGGATCCTGTCGACGGGCTCAGGGCGGCCTGCGCCGCGACCTGGGAGGCCGCCGGTGACGGGAGGGCGGACGAGGACGCCGTGAAAGCCGTCCTCGCCTCCGTGCTCTCAGGAGGGGCTCCCTTCCCCGGGGAGAACGGCGATCACCGCTGACGGCGCTGCCGTGGCACGCTCCACGCCTCCTCTTTCCCGTGCCGGACCCTGTCCGTCACACCCCGTAGGGCGTATCGGCCGTTCCCATGCGAGCCGATTCCCGGACGCGGGGCCGTTCCCATGCGGGCCGTTTCCCGGGCACGGGGCCGTTCCGGGGGGAGGACGGAAGGGTGCGTGATCCGTACGGGTCCGCCGCCCTGCCGCCGCCGGTCACGGCGGACCACGCTCACAGAAGCTTGCGCAGCCGCATCAGGTCGCCGAAGCTGGCGTCCACCTTGACCCGGCCGCTGAACACCGCGCGCCCCATGTCGAGCTCGCCGTCGACCAGGGCGATCAGGTCGTCGCTGCCGATGGTCAGCTTCACGTTGACGGGCTTGCCGTCGGCCGGGGGCAGGTCGTCGAAGGGGCCGAGCCCGCCGTGGTGGATACGGCCGTAGAAGGTGACCCCCAGGTCGCTGATGCGGCAGCTGATGCTGCGCTCGACCACGTGCCTGGCGCGACTCTCCTGGTCAAGCTCGTCGAACTGCTCGCCGAGTTTGCGCAGTGCCACCCGGCACTCGTCGACCGTCGCCATCGCTTGGCGCTCCCTTCTGTTCGAACCGGGCCTCTGTTCGGGCCGGTCCGAATCCCTTGTTTCTCCGGACGGTAGCGTTCCACATGAACACGGCATGTGGTCCGGCACACGGGGGGTACGCGGGGAAGGGGGCTTCTGCCATGGTGTTCGAAGCGTCGCGAGGATATGTGTGGGTGACTACCGATCTCATTGAGGGGACAACGAACGAGGTGCCCGCAGTAGTTCGCCGATCGCGTGATTTCCCGGAACGATCATCCGCCTCCCGGGGAACCGGGCCCTTCCGGGGAAGTGGCCCCTCCCGGCCACGCGGCCGGGCGGCGGGGAAGGCCGGGAGACCCGCCGTGGAGGGAGGAACGGCGGGTGCCCCGGTGGGCCCGCCGGAGATGGGGACGGCCGGAAACACGGCTGGGAACGAGGCCGCAAACAGCGCCGGAGACAGCGCCGGAGACAGGGGCGAAAACAGGGGCGGGAACACGGCCGGGAGCGCGGGTGAGGTCGCCGGGACGACGAGGGCGGCGGCTTCCGATACGGTTCGAGGCGTCAACGGGCGAGGCGGCTCGCGCGCCGCGCGCCCGTGCGGACGTCAAGTCGGTGAAGAACGGCTCCGGAGGGGGCGCATGACGGACCTGCCGGGGGAGATCGGCGAGGAGCGGGTGGACGCCGCGCTGGGCGGGCTCGCCCGGCTGGGCGGGGTGCCCGTAGCGGGGCACGTGAGCGTGTTCGAACAGGTGTTCGCCGAACTTGAGGGAGCGCTCGCGTCGGTGGACGGCACCCCGGATCGGCAGCGATGAGCCGGCGCACGCGCCTCGACAGCGAGCTGGTACGTCGCGGGCTCGCCCGCTCCCGTGAGCAGGCGGCCCAGCTCATCGAGGCGGGCCGGGTCACCGTCGGCGGCAGGACCGCGGCCAAGCCCGCCACCCAGGTGGAGACCGCCTCCGCGATCGTGGTCGCGGAGGCCCTCGAGGGGCCCGACTACGTCTCCCGGGGAGCGCACAAGCTCCTCGGCGCGCTGGAGGCCTTCGGGCCCCTGGGGCTGACCGTCGCGGGGCGCCGCTGCCTGGACGCCGGTGCCTCGACCGGGGGCTTCACCGATGTGCTGCTGCGCAACGGCGCGGCGCACGTGCTCGCCGTCGACGTCGGGTACGGCCAGCTCGCCTGGTCGCTGCGGACCGACGAACGGGTCACGGTCATGGAGCGGGTCAATGTCAGGGACCTGACACCCGACATGGTGGGACAGCCGCCGACACTGATCGTCGGCGACCTGTCGTTCATCTCGCTGCGCCTGGTGCTTCCCGCCCTGGCCGCCTGCGCCGCCGGGCAAGCGGACTTCGCGATGCTCGTCAAGCCCCAGTTCGAGGTCGGCAGGGAGCGGGTCGGCGCGGGCGGGGTCGTCAGGGACCCCGCACTGCGGGCTCAGGCCGTACAGGATGTCGCTGAGGCCGCGCGGACGCTCGGCCTGACCGTGCGGGGCGTCACCGCGAGTCCGCTGCCGGGTCCGTCGGGCAACGTCGAGTACGTCATCTGGCTGGGCAAGGGGGAGGGCGCGCCGCCGGTCGAGGATCTCGCCGCCGAGATCGAACGAGCGGTGGCGGAGGGCCCTCAGTAGTGCCTACTCCCCGAGAGAGTGGAAAATGACTGCCGAGCGCACCATGCTGGTCACCGCCCACACCGGGCGGGGAGCGGCCGTCGACAGTGCCCGCCTGGTGATCGGACAGCTGCTCGACGCCGGGCTGACCGTGCGGGTCCTGCGGGCCGAGGCCGAGTCGATCGCGTGCGCGGGCGTGGACGTGATGCCCGCGAGCGAGGCGGCGGTCCAGGACGCCGAGATGATGATCGTGCTGGGCGGCGACGGCAGCCTGCTGCGGGCCGCGGAGATCGCCCGGCCCGCCGGGGTGCCGCTGCTCGGCGTCAACCTCGGGCACGTCGGCTTCCTGGCCGAGGCCGAGGTCGAGGACCTCGCGGACGCGGTCGACTCCGTGGTCCGGGGCCGCTACGACGTGGAGGAGCGGATGACCGTGGAGGTCACCGCCCGCCTCAACGGGCAGCTGCTGGCCGACACCTGGGCGCTGAACGAGGCCACGGTGGAGAAGCGCGAGCGGATGCTCGAGGTGGTCGCGGAGATCGACGGGCGGCCGCTGTCGCGCTGGGGGTGTGACGGGGTCATCTGCGCCACGCCGACCGGGTCGACCGCCTACGCCTTCTCGGCGGGCGGTCCCGTGGTGTGGCCCGAGGTCGAGGCGATGCTGCTGGTGCCGATCAGCGCGCACGCGCTGTTCGCCCGGCCGCTGGTGGTCTCCCCGCGCTCCACGCTGGCGCTGGAGATCCAGCCCGCGACGGCGGGGGCGGTGCTGTGGTGCGACGGCCGCCGCAGGTTCGATCTGCCCGCGGGGGCGCGCGTCGAGGTCCGCAGGGCGGAGCTTCCGGTACGGCTGGCCCGCCTGCACGGTGTGGAGGACACCGGGGCGCCTTTCACCGACAGGCTGGTCGCCAAGTTCGACCTTCCGGTCCAAGGATGGCGTGGCCGTACGCGACCCTAGCTCGTCCGGGCGGTGGGCTTCCCGAGCGCGTAGGATCGTGCCCGCGCACCGCACTGATGTTCGGTGAATTCGATGTGACGGGAGGGACCAGTGCGACCCAGGGTCGAGGAGGTCCGCATCCAAGGGCTCGGTGTGATCGACGAGGCCGTTCTGGTGCTCTCGCCGGGCTTCACCGTGCTCACGGGCGAAACCGGTGCGGGTAAGACCATGGTGGTGACCGGTCTCGGGCTGCTGTTCGGCGGCAGGGCCGACCCGGCCCGTGTCCGTCCTGGCACGGACAAGGCCACCGTCGAGGGCACGCTCGTGGTCGATCCGGCCGGCCGGGTCGCCCAGCAGGTGCAGGACCTGGGCGGTGAGGTCGAGGACGGCGAGCTGATCATCTCGCGCACCGTCTCCGCCGAAGGCCGCAGCCGGGCCTGGCTCGGCGGGCGCACGGTCCCCGTGGGCACCCTCACATACCTGGCCGAGGACCTGGTGGCCGTGCACGGCCAGATGGACCAGCAGCGGCTGCTCCAGCCGGGCCGCCAGCGCGCCGCCCTCGACCGCTACGCGGGCGATGAGCTGGTCAAGCCGCTGCGCGCCTACGAACAGGCCTACAAGCGGCACAAGCAGGTCGCCGACCAGCTGGCGGAGCTCACCGCCAAGGCCAGGGAGCGCGCCCAGGAGGCCGACCTGCTCAGGTTCGGGCTGCAGGAGGTCGAGCAGGCCGACCCCCGGCAGGGGGAGGAGGACGAGCTGCGCGAGGAGGAGGAGCGCCTCTCGCACGCCGACTCCCTCAGGAGTGCGGCGGAGACCGCGCACCGCGCCCTGCTCGGCGACCCGATGTCCGTCGAGCAGGAGATGCAGGACGCCGTCACCCTGGTCGGCCAGGCGCGCACCGCCGTCGAGGCCGTACGGGACTTCGATCCCGCGCTGGCCGGCATCGCCGACCGGCTGGCCGAGGCGGGCTACCTCCTGTCCGACGTCGCCACCGAGCTGGCCGCCTACGCCGAGTCGGTCGAGGCCGACCCGATGCGGCTGGCGGTCGTGCAGGAGCGCCGGGCCGTGCTCACCCACCTCATCAGGAAGTACGGCCAGGACACCGGGGTGGTGCTGGACTGGGCGGCCCGGGCGTCGCAGCGCGTCGCAGAGCTCGAAGGCGACGACGAGCGGATCGGCGAGCTCGCCCGTGAGCACGAGGAGCTCACCGGGCGCCTCACCGAGCTGGCCGCCGAGCTGACCCGGATCCGCGCCGCCGCCGCCGAACGGTTCGGGCAGGCGGTGACCGAGGAGCTCACCGCGCTGGCCATGCCGCACGCCAGGGTGGTGGTCGCCATGACCGTCGGCGACTTCGGGCCGCACGGCGTCGACGAGGTCGAGCTGCGCATGTCCCCGCATCCCGCCTCGCCGCCGCTGCCGCTGAACAAAGGTGCCTCGGGCGGTGAGCTGAGCCGGGTCATGCTCGCCATCGAGGTCGTCTTCGCCGGTGCCGACCCGGTTCCCACGTTCGTGTTCGACGAGGTCGACGCGGGGGTCGGCGGTAAGGCCGCGGTGGAGATCGGCCGCAGGCTGGCGCGCCTCGCGCGCACCGCCCAGGTGATAGTCGTCACTCATCTGCCCCAGGTCGCGGCCTTCGCCGACCAGCATCTCGTCGTGGAGAAGGCGAGCGACGGCAGTGTGGTGCGCAGTGGCGTGCTCGCTCTTGACAAGGACGGCCGAGCCCGCGAGCTGTCGCGTATGCTCGCGGGACTGGAGGATTCGGAGCTGGGCAGGGCGCACGCCGAGGAGCTGCTCTCGATCGCCGCCGCGGACAAGGCCTGAAGCGGGCCCGCGCCCGCACGGCGTGAGGGCGCGCGGCCACGGGGGCGCCCGCGGGAGGCGGGAGGGGAACGTCGTGGGCCGGGCCGGTGAGGACGGCCCCCACCGGGGGAGCGCGGAGAGAGCGCGTGACGGGAGCGTGCCACGGCGCCGCACTCGGGGCGGGGGAGGACCGCCGCGGCCGGGGCGTCCGGAGGCGGCCGTCACGGACGGGGCCGAGCGGGCCGTCGTCACCGGTGGGGCGTGAGAGGGTGGTCGTCGTCCGTGTGGGGTGTGGAGACGCCTGCCGTCGGCGGGTGAGAAGGAATAACAAGGACTGTTTTGGATAGCTCGGGGGAGCGGGGCCACGTGTGGATCTCCAGTGACGAACCTGACACGCCGTCGGCCGCGCGGCTCCGCCGCTCTTTCCCTCTGGCAGGATGGTCGTGATGAAGGTGCCGACTGACGGGCTGCAACACAGGCTCAACGGTTACCTCCGCCGCAGGAAGGTCACGGACCTCCCCGGGGCGACGGCAGTGGCGAGGATCGACCGGCGGACCAAGAGGCTGACCAAGCGCCTCAGGGCCGGGGAAATCGCGATCATCGATCACGTCGACGTCGACAGGGTGAGCGCGGAGGCCCTTGTCGCGTGCGGTGCCGCGGCCGTGGTCAACGTCGCCGCGGGCATCAGCGGCCGCTATCCCAACCTGGGGCCGCAGATCATCGTCGAGGCGGGCGTGACGTTCCTCGACAACGCCACCGCCGAGCTGTTCGACCGGATCAAGGACGGCGACCTGGTCCGGGTGCACGAGGGCGTCGTCTACCTCGACGACGAGGTGGTCGGCAAGGGTGACGTGCAGACGGCCGAGTCGGTCGAGGCCGCGATGGTCGAGGCGCGGGCCGGGCTGACCGTCCAGATCGAGGCGTTCGCGGCCAACACCATGGAATACGTCCGGCGCGAGCGCGACCTCCTCATCGACGGGGTCGGCGTTCCCGACATCGGGACCGTCATGGAGGGGCGGCACGTCCTCATCGTGGTGCGCGGTTACCACTACAAGGAGGACATCGCCGCCCTGCGCCCCTACATCCGCGAGTACCGCCCGGTCATGATCGGAGTCGACGGCGGCGCCGACGCGCTCATGGAGGCCGGTTACGTGCCCGACGTCATCGTCGGCGACTTCGACTCGGTGTCCGCCAAGGCCCTGACCTGCGGTGCCGAGCTGGTCGTGCACGCCTACCGGGACGGCAGGGCGCCGGGCCTGGAGCGGGTCCAGCAGCTCGGCCACAGCGCCGTGGTCTTCCCCGCGATCGGCACCAGCGAGGACATCGCCATGCTGCTCGCCGACGACAAGGGCGCCGACCTGATCGTCGCGGTCGGCACCCACGCCACGCTTGTCGAGTTTCTCGACAAGGGCCGCTCCGGCATGGCCAGCACCTTCCTCACCCGCCTGCGGGTCGGGGGCAAGCTCATCGACGCAAAAGGCGTCAGCCGGCTCTACCGCAGCCGGATCTCCACTCCGTCTCTGCTCCTGCTCGTCGCCACCACGCTGATCACCATGGGGCTGGCCATCATCGTCTCCCCGGTGGGCAAGATCTGGCTCGACAGCGTCCGCGACGTCTGGAACGGCTTCACATTCTGGCTGGTCGGACTCTTCTCGTGATCGATTTCCGTTATCACCTTGTCTCCATCGTCGCGATCTTCCTCGCGCTGTCGGTCGGCATCGTGCTGGGCACGACCCTGCTGAAGGAACCGGCCATCGACACCGCGGAGACCCTCGCCAACCAGCTCAGGCTGAGCAACACCGAGCTCCGCGCCGAGCTGAAGACCGTGCAGGGCCGCAACGCCGCCAACGACGCCTTCATCACGGCCGACACCTCGCGGCTCGTGCGGGACGCGCTCGCGGGCGAGCGCGTCGTGATCGTGGAGGCCCCCGGCGGCTCGGTGGGCACGCGTGAGGCGGTGCAGCAGGTGATCACCGCGTCCGGGGCGACCGTGAGCGGCCGGGTCACCCTCACCGACAAGTACATCGACACCGCCCAGTCGCTCTTCGTCGACAAACTGGCCACCGACGCCAAGCCGGTCGACCTCACCTTCCTCGCCGAGGACACGCCCTACGACAAGGCGGCCGCGGTGCTCGCGAACGCGATCGTGACCGGCGATCCCGCCCAGGTGGGCAAGACGAACACGGTCGCCGCCGGGGTCCTCGACGCCTTCCAGCGCGGTGGCCTGATCACCTTCACCGAGCAGCCCGCCAAGCGCGCCGACCTGGTCGTGCTGATCGCGCCCGCGGAGCCGTACACCGGTGACGACGCCGTGACGCAGGCGGGGGCGATCGTCTCGCTGGCCACCGGGCTGGACGAGGCCGGCCGCGGGACCGTGCTGGCCGGGGCGCCGAGCAGCAGCGCGGCGGGCGGGGCCGTCGCCGCGCTGCGCGATGACGCCGTCGCCGTGGAGAAGGTCTCCAGCGTCGACAACGCCGATATGCCCGCGGGCAGGGTCGTCGTGGTCTACGCTCTGCGGGAGCAGCTGTCCGGTGCTTCCGGCCAGTACGGCATGGGCCCCGGCGTCTCGGGTATCGAGCCCAGCGCGTCTCCAACCCCCACGGCCACCTCCGGAGGATGACCCCATGGCTCGTCGCGCTCTTCTCGGCGCTCTGGCCGGCGCGTTTCTCGGCGCGGCGGCCGCCCGCGCCGCCTACGCCGCCTTCACCCGCAGGCCGCCGGTCGGCGACGTGGAGACCTGGGCCAGGACCAACCACAGGGACGAGCAGATCACCCTGCTGGAGGGACCGGCCTTCGTCGCCGGTACCGCGGCGGCCGCCGCCGTGCTCCCCGGCCTGCCCGCCAGGATCCGCGCGGCCGCCCTGCTGGCGGTGACGGGCAGTGGGGTCCTGGGGGCCTACGACGACCTGTACGGTGCCACCTCCTCCAAGGGGTTCAAGGGGCATCTGAGCGCCCTGGTCAAGGGCGAGGTCACCAGCGGCGCCGTGAAGATCTTCGGGATCGGCCTGACCGGCCTGGCCGCCGCCGCGCTGACCTCCCGGGGGCCCGTCGACGTCGTGGTCGACGGCGCGATCGTCGCGGGCACCGCCAACCTGGCCAACCTCTTCGACCTGCGCCCCGGGCGGGCCATCAAGGTCGGCCTGCTCGTCGGCGCCCCCCTGCTGGCGGCCGGGCTGCGCCGTGACGACCCGGTTCCCGCCGCGCTGACCGCGTTGCCCGTCGGCGCCGCCGTGGCGCTGCTGCCCGAGGACCTGGGCGAGCGGGCCATGCTGGGCGACGCGGGGGCGAACGCGCTGGGCGCGCTGGTCGGCCTGGCCGCGGCCGTCACCCTGGGCAGGCCGGGACGCCTGGCCGTGCTCGGCACCGTGGTCGCGCTGACCGCCGCCTCCGAGCGGATCAGCTTCACCAGGGTCATCGCCGCCAACCCGGTGCTCAACCGCATCGACATGCTGGGCCGCCGTCCCGTGGAGCAGGCACCCGCCAACCGATGATCAGAAAGATCGGGCAGGGGGTCGCCGGGGCGGCGCTCCTCATCGGGATCGTGACCGTCGTGGCCCGGGTCGTGGGGTTCGGCCGCTATCTCGTGCAATCCCAGACCGTCGGAAACCTCTGCCTGAGCACCGCCTACAACACCGCCAACTACGTTCCCAACATCGTCTTCGAGCTGGTCGCCGGGGGCGCGCTGGCGGGCACGGTGGTGCCGGTGCTGGCCTCGGCCGCCTCCAGGTCCGGCACGGACCCCCAGGCCAGGGCCGAGGTCGGGCGGATCACGTCGGCGCTGCTCACCTGGGTGCTGCTGGTCCTGGTCCCGCTGACCCTGCTCATCGCCGCGTTCGCGGGGCCGATCGTCACGCTGCTGGTCGGCGACGTCGGCGACTGCGACGTGGCGCGGGTCGTCGAGGCCGGCCGGGAGATGCTGGTCGTCTTCGCGCCTCGGATGATCTTCTTCGGGCTCGCCGTCATCCTGTACGGCGTGCTCCAGGCCCACCGGCGTTTCATGGGGCCCGCCCTGGCGCCCCTGGTCTCCAGCCTGCTCATCGTCGCCTCCTACCTGGTCTTCAAGCCGATCGGCGGTGAGGCGGCGAAGGACCTGTCGGCCCTCACCACGGCGGGACAGCTGACGCTCTCCCTCGGCGCGACGATCGCCGCCGCCGCGATGGTGCTCACGGTGATCGGCCCCGTCGCCCGGCTGCGGCTGCGCCTGCGGCCCTCGCTGTCCTTCCCGCCCGGGGTCGCCGTCCGCGCGCGGGGGCTCGCCACCGCGGGCCTCGCCGTCCTCATCGCCCAGCAGGTCGCGCTGACCGTGGTCGTCCGGCTGGCCAACGACCTGGGCGGGGCCGGGGCGACGGGCGTCTACACCTATGCCTGGGCGCTGTACCAGCTTCCCTTCGCGGTGCTCGTGGTGCCGATCGCCACCAGTTCCTTCCCGGTGCTGTCCACCCGGGCCGGTGACGGGGACCTGGCCGGATTCGACGATCTGGCCTCCTCGACCACCCGGGTGATCCTGCTGGTCATGGGGCTCGCAGCCGGGGTGATGGCGGCCGTCGCCGTGCCCGTCTCCCGGGTGTTCGTCGAGGGCACGCCGGGCGGCGATCCCGCGGAGATGGCGCGCGCCGTCGCGTTGTTCGCGCCGGGCCTGGTGGGGTACGCGCTGATGTTCCACCTCGCCCGCGTCCTGTACGCCTGCGGCCGTGGCCGGTCGGCCGCGGCGGCCTCGGTCGCGGGCTGGGCGGTCGCGCTGGTCGCCCAGATCGTGCTGGCCCACGCCGCGGGCGAGCGGACCGACGTGGTCGGCGGGCTGGCGCTGGGCAGTACGGCCGGCATGACCGTCGGGGGGGTGCTGCTGGTGCTCGCCGTGCTGAGGGCCAGGGGGAAGGCGGCGCTGCGCGGGACATGGCGGGGACTGCTGGCCTCGGTCGCGGGCGGGCTGGCGGCCTGGGCTGCGGGCCTGGCCGTCACCACCGCCCTCGGCGGGGTGTCCAGGTGGATGTGCGTGCCGGTCGGGCTGGGGGCCGCGGCCGCCGGTTCGGCGGCGTTCGCGGCCGTGGCCGCGGTGATCGACAGACCGGACGCCCGGATGCTGCTGATGCGGTTCAGACGGGTGTCCCCTTCAGGAAGGAGCCGTTCCGATGGCTGATCCGGAGGCCCGGAAGGCACAGGAAGCCCACGGGGCGCAGGGGGTACTGAGGACGGTGCTGGTGCTGGGAACCAGCGCCGGTGGTGTGGGGCGGCACGTGGCCATGCTGGCCGGGGGCCTGGTGCGCGGGGGACATCGGGTGGTCGTGGCCGGTCCGCCGGACACGGAGGAGACCTTCGGGTTCGGGCGGCTCGGGGCGAGGTTCGTGCCGGTGCCGATCTCGGACCGGCCCCGCCCGCTGAGCGACCTGCGCGCGGTGCTGGCGCTGCGGGCGCTGCGCGGGGCGCACGTCGTGCACGCTCACGGGCTGCGGGCCGGGGCGCTGGCCGCGCTCGCGCTGACCGGGACCCGCACCGGCCTGGTCGTGACCCTGCACAACGCGGCCACCGCGGGCGGGGCCGTCGGCGCGATCTACGGTCTCCTCGAACGGATCGTCGCCCGCCGCGCCGACCGGGTCCTGGTGGTCTCACCGGACCTGGGGGAGCGGATGACCCGGCTGGGCGCGGGGCGCGTGGAGGCGGCCGTCGTCCCGGCGCCCGTCCTGACCGTCTCGGGCCGTGATCCCGCCGAACTCGGGGCCGAACTCGGCACGGGCGATCGGCCGCTCCTCCTGACGGTCGCCAGGCTCGCCCAGCAGAAGGGGCTGGAAACCCTCCTCGACGTCGCGGCGGCCCTCTCCTCCGGCTCCGCCGTCTCCGGGACCGCCGCCGGAGCGGGGGAACCCGCGCGGCGGGCGGTGTTCCTGATCGCGGGGGAGGGGCCGCTGCGCGGGGAACTGCGGGAGCGCATCGATCGGGAGGGCCTGCCGGTACGGCTGCTGGGCAACCGGGACGACATCGGGGACCTGCTCGGGATCGCCCGGGCGCTGCTGGTCCCCAGCCGCTGGGAGGGGCAGCCGCTCGTCGTGCAGGAGGCGTTGCGGGCGGGCACCCCGGTGATCGCGACCTCGGTGGGAGGGATCCCGCCGATGGTGGGTGAGGCGGGGCTGCTGGTGCCGTACGGGGACGTCGCCGCGATGCGTGACGCGGTCGGGAGGCTGCTGGCCGACGACGATCTCGCCGTGTCGCTGGGGGAGGCGGCCGCCCGGCGGGGCCGGGAGCTGCCCGGCGAGGAGCAGGCGCTGGAGGCGGTGCTGACGGTCTACGGCGGCCTGTCGGCGGCCCGAGGAGGGGCGGGAGGGAGCCGGAACGGGCCCGGCGGGGCCGCCTGAAGGTCTCGGACAGAACCCCGAAGGCCGGGAACACCGACCCGCGGTCGATTGTTGAATTAGGCGCAGCCGGGCCGCACATCTATACTGGCTTGGTTAGGGGGGGAGTATCCCTTCGCGACAGTCTCGTCATCACGGTGCCGCCTCGCTCCACGAGGCCCCCGGGGCTGTCGGTTCGCGTGAGGTCACGCGCGGGCGGGAGAGACCTCCGGCAGTCAGTCGTGCGCGCCGCCGGAGGTTTTGTTGTGACTATTCCTGTATGGGCATGGATTGCCGTTATTGGTGGTCTTCTTGTCGTCCTGGCCTTTGACCTGTGGATCGTGGACCGGGGTGAACCACGGGAGTTCTCCACGAAGCAGGCGAGCTTCTGGGTCGGTTTCTATGTGACGCTCGCGGTGCTCTTCGGTGTCGCACTGTGGATCTTCGCGGGGGCGACCTCCGCCGGGCAGTTCTTCGCCGGTTATCTGACCGAATACAGCTTGAGCGTCGACAACCTCTTCGTCTTCTACATCATCATGACCCGCTTCGCGGTGCCGAAGGTCCATCAGCACAAGGTGCTGCTGGTCGGCATCCTGATGGCCCTGGTCATGCGGGGCGGCTTCATCGCCGTCGGCGCCGCCGCGCTGTCGAGCTTCAGCTGGCTGTTCTACGTCTTCGGACTGTTCCTCCTCTACACCGCGGTGCAGCTGGTGCGCCAGCACGGTCATGACGAGGAGGAGGTCAAGGAGAACGCGGTCCTGCGCTGGGCCCGCCGGGTGCTGCCGCACACCGACGACTACGTGGGCTCCAAGGTCGTCGTCAAGGTCGACGGCAGGCGCATGGTCACCCCGCTGCTCATCGTGATGATCGCCATCGGCACCACCGACCTGCTCTTCGCCCTCGACTCGATTCCGGCCATCTTCGGCCTCACCACCGACGCCTTCATCGTCTTCACCGCCAACGCGTTCGCGCTGATGGGCCTGCGCCAGCTCTACTTCCTGCTCGGGGATCTGCTGCAGCGGCTGGCCTACCTCAGCTACGGGCTGGCGTTCATCCTCGGCTTCATCGGGGTTAAGCTGATTGCCGAGGCGCTGCACTCCAGCGGCGTGTCCTGGGCGCCCGAAGTGCCCATCTGGCTGTCGTTGTCGGTCATCGCCGTCACCATGGTGGTCACCACCGGGGCCAGCCTGATCAAGGCTCGTCGCGACGGACGCGAAAGCAAGCAAATCACGACCTCCGCGAGTGCCGAGCAAGGCTAGCGGATCGGCATGTGACGCGCTTTGCTTGTCTCGTTACGCCGTACAAGGGCCGAGAGATGGGTAGCATCCTGCCCCAGAGCGGGTAGACATACCGGTCTATCGCCGCCAGATATCACAAAAGGTTCCCTGTGTCCCACGATTCAGTAAGCCACCAGCCGGGCCGCGTACGGCTGGCACGTGGCGTCTCCCCGTGGTTGCTTCCGACCGTGGCGGCCGCCGCCGTGACCTCACTGCTCAGCCGTCGCGACCGGCGCTGGGCGCTGGCGGCGGTTCCGCTGACCGCGCTCACCGGTGGCATGCTCTGGTTCTTCCGGGACCCCGAGCGCACACCGGGCACGGCGAGGATCCTGTCGCCCGCGGACGGCGTGGTACAGAGCATCGACCCGTGGCCGGACGGCCGCACGCGCGTGGCCATCTTCATGAGCCCGCTCGACGTGCACGTCAACCGCGCCCCGCTGGCCGGTACGGTGACCTCGATCGAGCACGTCGCCGGAGGGTTCGTCCCCGCCTTCAACAAGGACAGCGACAAGAACGAGCGGGTCGTGTGGCACCTGGACACCGAGCTCGGCGACATCGAGATGGTGCAGATCGCCGGCGCGGTGGCGCGGCGCATCATCCCCTACCTGACGGTGGGGGCCAAGGTGGCCAGGGCCGAACGGGTCGGGCTCATCCGGCTCGGTTCCCGGGTGGACGTCTATCTGCCCGAGGGGATCGAGCCCGCGGTGTCGGTCGGCCAGCGCACCGTCGCGGGGGTGACCGGCCTTGACCACGGCTGACGCGAGCTGGCCCCTGGACGAGACGGACGACGAGCCCCGGGGGCCCGTCGGCAAGGCCTTCCGGCTCTCCGCCGCCGACTCCCTCTCCCTCGGCAACGCGCTGTGCGGCTTCCTGTCGGTGTGCGTGCTCGCCTGGTCGGCGATCCGCGCGCTGCAGGAGCACAAGCCCTTCGCGGCCGATCCCCGGTTCTTCGGCACCGCGGTGGTGCTGCTGCTGATCGGTGCCACCTGCGACCTGTTCGACGGCCTGGTGGCGCGCAAGTTCCGCGCCTCGGCCATGGGCGCGGAGCTGGACAACCTGGCCGACGTGATCAGCTTCGGGTTCGCCCCCGCCTTCATGGTGGTCATCTGGGCCGGGTTCAACCCGCACATCTCGTTCCCGCTGGTGATGGTCGCCGCGGCGTCGGTGCTGCTGGCCGGCGTCATCCGGCTCGCCAGATTCGCGTGCGTGAAGACCAAGAGCGGCGACTTCATGGGCCTGCCCATCCCGATGGGCGCCATGACCGTGGTCGCGGTCGTGCTGCTGTTCGCGCCCTCGACCTGGACCGTGCTGCCCATCTTCGGCATCGCCTACCTCATGGTCAGCCGGATCGAGTATCCCAAGCCCAAGGGGAACCTGGCCGCCGCGGTCCTGGCCTGGATGATGATCAACGTCGCCTGCCTGACCATCTGGGCCGCGGGCCTGGCCGGCGGCGACACCCTGATCAAGGTCGGTGCCATCATGCAGATCGCCATGGTCTCCGCCATCCCGCTGCGCGTGCTGATGTTCAAGCGGGAGAAGCGCAGGGAGCGCAAGGAGGCCGAGAGCCTCTCCTCCTTCTGACCTTCGGGCCCCCGCTCCTGCGGGGGCCGCGTCGCCCGGGCCGTACGGCGGTCCGGGCTGCGGGGGCGGGGCCGGCGATGACCGGGCCCGCCCGCCGCGGGTCATCGGCGTGGGTGCCGCGGGGCCGTCACCAGCCGCGCTCGCGCCACTCCGGAAGGGACGGGCGTTCGGCGCCCAGCGTGGTGTCCCTGCCGTGCCCCGGATACACCCAGGTCTCGTCGGGCAGCCGGTCGAAGATCCGCTCCGACACGTCGGTGAACAGCCGCTCGAACCGCTCCGGGTCCTTGTTGGTGTTGCCGACACCGCCGGGGAAGAGCGAGTCGCCGGTGAACAGGTGGCCGGGATGGTGCAGGGCGATCGAGCCGGGCGTGTGCCCGCGCAGGTGGACGACCTCCAGGGTGACCGTGCCGACGGTGACCCCGTCCCCGTGCTCGACCAGGAGGCCGACGGGCACGGGAAGTGCCGCCGCGTCGAGCGGGTGGGCCACGACCGTCGCGCCCGTCGCGCCCGCCACCTGCTCCAGCGCCTGCCAGTGATCGCGGTGCTGGTGGGTGGTGATGATCTTGCTGATCGGCCGGTCGCCGATGAGCTCCAGCAGCCGGTCGGCCTCCGCGGCGGCGTCGATGAGCACGCCGTCGCCGGTCTCGTTGCACCGCACCAGATAGGCGTTGTTGTCGAACGGGCCGACCGCCAGTTTGGAGATCGTCAGGGCGGGCAGCTCGCGGACGTCGGCGGGGCCGCCCACCTGAACGTCGCCGGTGTATGTCATGGGTACTCCTCCGGAGGGGTCGCGGGAAGACCGGGGGGTGCGGACAGCGCGGGCCACGGCGGCGGCACCGGAGGTGTCTCCGTGCTCGCGGGCCGGTTGCCCGTCGCACCCTCCGGCATCACCCTAAGCCCGGCGCCCGACGCGCGGCCGGTCAGCCAGCCCAGCAGGCTCCACGCGTCGCCCTGCACCACGGGGCCGGACCCGAGGTCCCGCCAGACCTGGTGATGCGTCTCCCAGTCCTTGACCTCCTCGACCACGATCTCACTGACCGTGCCGGGGTCGCGAGGCCAGCACACCATCGCGTCGTGCAGCTCCCGGCGGACGAACGCCTCGGGCCAGTCGGCGACCTCGTAGGCCGTCCCCAGGTCCACGTGGTGCACCTCCACCTCGCGCAGGCGGCGGGCCAGCACGTACCAGGCGGGGTGGCCGGGCGGGTTCATGCCGCTGACCGTCGCCGCCCAGCACTCCGCGGGCAGGGTGGCGATCGCCTCCGCCAGCCGGGCCGTACTGTCCTCCAGGTCGGCCAGCTGCTCCTTCGCCGGCCGGGCGGCTCCCGCCTCGATCTCGGCGTCGCGCCTGTCCGGATCGGGGTACTGCGGGGTCTCCATCCCGGTCCTGGCCCACGTCAGCAGGTTGACGTGACTGTCGGCGTTACGGGCGAGGTGGGTCAGGACATGTCCCCTGGTCCAGCCGGGCAGGCGGGAGGCGGCCGCGACGTCGGCGTCGGACAGTCTGGCCGCGGTGGCGAGAAGGCGGTCGTTCGAGGCGGTCAACTCGGCCTGGAGCGCGTCTGTGACATCCATCCCTACACTCCATCACCTGGTGAGGCGGTTGGGCCAGGGCATAAACGGGGTGTCCGGATGGTTGAAATCCCAAGTGGCCTGTAGGCCCCGCGGGGAGGCCGTAACCTGGTGAGGGCGGGGATCTCACCAGCCCCCAGACGTTGCTCCGAAAAACTGTCGGACCCCGTGGCTAGTCTTCCCGCGACCGCTTCTCAACCTTCACAACGACGTCGGGATCGCAGTGGCTGACCGCCTCATCGTGCGTGGCGCACGTGAACACAACCTCAAGGACGTCTCGCTGGACCTGCCACGAGACTCTCTGATCGTCTTCACCGGACTGTCCGGGTCGGGTAAGTCGAGCCTGGCCTTCGACACCATCTTCGCCGAGGGGCAGCGTCGCTATGTCGAGTCGCTGTCGGCCTACGCCAGGCAGTTCCTCGGGCAGATGGACAAGCCGGACGTCGACTTCATCGAAGGGCTCTCACCCGCGGTGTCGATCGACCAGAAGTCGACGAGCCGCAACCCCCGTTCGACGGTCGGCACGATCACCGAGGTCTACGACTACCTGCGGCTGCTGTGGGCGCGCATCGGAAAGCCGCACTGCCCCCAGTGCTCCCGCCCGATCGCCAGGCAGAGCCCGGAGCAGATCGTCGACCGGGTGATGGAGCTTCCGGAGGGCACCCGCTTCCAGGTGCTCGCCCCGGTCGTCCGCGGCCGCAAGGGAGAATACGCCGAGCTGTTCGGCCAGCTCCAGGCCAAGGGCTTCGCCCGGGCCCGGGTCGACGGCACCGTGGTCCGCCTCGACGAGCCGCCGACGCTGAAGAAGCAGGAGAAGCACGACATCGAGGTGATCGTCGACCGCCTTTCGGTGAAGGAGAGCTCCCGCAGCCGGCTGACCGGCTCGGTCGAGACCGCCCTGCAGCTGTCGGGCGGCACGATCACGCTGGAGTTCGTCGACCTTCCGGAGAACGACCCCAACCGCGAGCGCTTCTACTCGGAGCACCTCTACTGCCCCTACGACGACCTGTCGTTCGAGGAGCTGGAGCCCCGGTCCTTCTCCTTCAACTCGCCCTTCGGGGCCTGTCCCGAGTGCACGGGCCTCGGGGTGCGCATGGAGGTCGACCCCGACCTCATCGTCCCCGACCCAGAGAAGGCCCTGGGCGACGGCGCCGTCTCCCCGTGGGCCGGCGGGCACACCAGCGACTACTTCGTCCGTCTCATCGAGGCGCTCGGCCTAGCGATGGGGTTCAAGCTCGACACGCCCTGGGAGAAACTCTCCAAGAAGGCCCAGAAGGCGCTGCTGTACGGTCACGACGAGCAGGTCCACGTCCGCTACAGCAACCGCTACGGCCGCCAGCGCTCCTACTACACCACCTTCGAGGGGGTCGTCCCCTGGGTGCAGCGCCGTCACGCGGAGTCCGAGAGCGACGGCATGCGGGAGAAGTACGAAGGCTACATGCGGGAGATCCCCTGCCCGGCCTGCCAAGGGGCCAGGCTCAAGCCGGTCTCGCTGGCCGTCACGGTGGACGGCCGCTCGATCGCCGAGGTCTCGGCGATGTCGATCGGCGACTGCGCCGAGTTCCTGGCCGGGCTCACGCTGTCCGACCGGGACATGCACATCGCCGAGCGGGTGGTCAAGGAGATCAACGCCCGGATGGGCTTCCTGCTCGACGTGGGTCTCGACTATCTGACCATGGACCGCGCCTCGGGCACCCTCGCCGGTGGCGAGGCGCAGCGCATCCGCCTGGCCACCCAGATCGGCTCCGGGCTCGTCGGCGTGCTCTACGTGCTCGACGAGCCGTCCATCGGCCTGCACCAGCGCGACAACCAGCGGCTGCTCGAGACTCTGATCAGGCTGCGTGACATGGGCAACACCCTCATCGTGGTCGAGCACGACGAGGACACCATCGCCGCCGCCGACTGGGTGGTCGACATCGGCCCCGGCGCGGGCGAGCACGGCGGCCAGGTCGTGGTCTCCGGCACCGTGGACGAACTGCTGGCCTGTGAGGAGTCGCTGACCGGCGCCTACCTGTCGGGCCGCAGGAGCATCACCATCCCCGCCAACCGCCGCAAACGCGACAGGAAGCGGCAGATCACGGTGAAGGGCGCCCGGGAGCACAATCTCAAGGGCGTCGACGTGGAGTTCCCCCTGGGGCTGTTCACGGCGGTCACCGGCGTCTCGGGGTCGGGCAAGTCCACGCTCGTCAACGACATCCTCTACAACGCCCTGGCCAAGGAGCTGAACGGCGCCCGGACCGTCCCGGGCCGCCACGCCCGGGTCAACGGCATGGATCTCGTCGACAAGGTCGTGCACGTGGACCAGTCGCCGATCGGCCGCACCCCCCGCTCGAACCCGGCGACCTACACCGGTGTCTTCGACAAGGTGCGCGATCTGTTCGCGCAGACCACCGAGGCCAAGGTCCGCGGCTACCAGAAGGGCCGGTTCAGCTTCAACGTCAAGGGCGGCCGCTGCGAGGCCTGCTCGGGCGACGGCACCATCAAGATCGAGATGAACTTCCTGCCCGACGTCTACGTGCCGTGTGAGGTCTGTCACGGGGCGCGATACAACCGGGAGACCCTGGAGGTCCACTACAAGGGCAAGACGATCTCCGAGGTGCTCGACATGCCGATCGAGGAGGCCCTGGGCTTCTTCGACGCCATCCCGTCCATCAAGCGCTATCTCAAGACGCTCAACGACGTCGGCCTCGGTTACGTCCGCCTCGGCCAGCCCGCGACCACCCTGTCGGGAGGAGAGGCACAGCGCGTCAAGCTCGCCTCCGAGCTGCAGCGCCGCTCCACGGGCCGGACGATCTACGTGCTGGACGAGCCGACCACCGGCCTGCACTTCGAGGACATCCGGCGCCTGCTGGGCGTGCTGGGCAAGCTCGTCGACGGCGGCAACACCGTCATCGTCATCGAGCACAACCTCGACGTGATCAAGACCGCGGACTGGATCATCGACATGGGGCCCGAGGGCGGTTCCAGGGGCGGCACCGTGCTGGCCACCGGCACCCCCGAGGAGGTCGCCCTGGTCGACGCCAGCCACACCGGCCGCTTCCTGCGCAAGATCCTGGGCAGCTGAGCCCGTTTTCGGGAGCGAACGCCCTCGTCAATACCCTTGACGAGGGTGCCCGCCTCCGACGGGCGACGTTGCGGAAGGGCCGTAATGAGCAGCAGTGACGAGTCCGGCATGCCCACGCGCAGGCACGTGATCGGTGCCGCGGCCGTGATGGCGTGCGGGGCGGCGCTCACCGGATGCGCCGCCGGAGAGACCGGACCGGCCGTCGTGCCCCCGGGGGTCAAGGGGAAGGTCGTCGCGCGGACCGCCGACGTGCCCGTGGGCGGCGGCAAGGTCATCACCCAGTGGAAGATCGTGATCACCCAGCCGACGGCGGGCGTGTTCAAGGCGTTCAACGCCAGCTGCCCCCACCGGGGCTGCGCGGTCGGCAGGGTCGCCGACGGGATCATCCGCTGTCCCTGCCACGGCAGCGAGTTCGCCGCCGACTCCGGAAAGTGCCTCAAGGGACCGGCGGAGGCCCCGCTGGCCGAGTACGCCATGAAGGTCGACGGCGACGGCATCGTCATGCTCTGAGCTCCGCCGTCCGGCACGTGCGTCCCTCCGGGCCGTCGGCGGACCGGACGCACGCCCGTGACCCGGCGGCCGCGGGCGGGCTGGGCGGTGGGCCGGTTCCTCCTCCGGAGGGCCGCACTCCGGGACACACTTCAAACCTATCGAGACGGTAATTCTTCACAGCCTTTTGATGCCGGGTGCGGCATGCTGAACCGGCGCCGGAGTGCCGGCCGTACCCGAGGATGAGAAAGCTGGTGGGGCAACCATGGCAGAGACGACGACACGCCGCGCGGTGATGCTGGGCGCGGGAGGCGTCGGGATGGCGGCGCTGCTGACCGCGTGCGGCGGCAACGAACAGCCGGCCACGGGGGGCGCCTCCACGGCCGCCGCCCCGGAGACGGGGTCGGGAGCCGGGGGATCGGGCGCGGCGCTGGCCAAGACCGGTGACATCCCCGAGGGGGGCGGCAAGGTCTTCAAGGCCGAGAAGATCGTGGTGACCCAGCCGAAGGCGGGGGAGTTCAAGGCCTTCAGCTCCGTGTGCACCCACCAGGGGTGTGACGTGGGAAGCGTCTCCGGCGGCACGATCAACTGCCCCTGTCACGGCAGCAAGTTCAGCATCGCCGACGGCTCCGTCACCAACGGCCCGGCCAACAAGCCGCTCGCCGAAAAGACGATCAAGGTCGAGGGCGACTCCATCGCCCTCGGCTGAGCGACGCCGGCGGAGCCGTGAACGGCGCCGTCCGCGGCATCGGCATCGGGCGGGTCGCCCGGTGCCGATGACCCACCGGCGGTGTGGCGGAGGTGAGGCGGATAGGGGCCTTTGAGAAGGGGATCCTGTCGGTGAAGGCCTATAGGCTTTTGAACGTGGCGAGATCTATGGGCGGTCCGGCGAGTTTCCGGCCGAAGCCGGGGTCGATCCCCGAGTCCCCCGGCGTCTACCGATTCCGGGACGCCGGAGGCCGGGTCATCTACGTGGGCAAGGCCAAGAGCCTGCGCCAGCGGCTGAACACCTACTTCGCCGACTTCGCGGGACTGCACCCGCGCACCCAGACCATGCTCACGACCGCCGTGGACGTCGACTGGACGATCGTCGGCACCGAGGTTGAGGCGCTCCAGCTCGAATACTCCTGGATCAAGGAGTACGACCCCCGTTTCAACGTCAAATACCGTGACGACAAGTCCTACCCCTACCTCGCGGTCACCATGGGGGAGGAGTTCCCCAGGGTCCAGGTGCTGCGCGGGGCCAAGCGCAAGGGCACCCGCTACTTCGGCCCCTACTCCCACGCCTGGGCGATCAGGGAGACGGTCGACCTGCTGCTGCGGGTGTTCCCGATCAGGAGCTGCTCGGCGGGGGTGTTCCGGCGCGCCGCCCAGATCGACCGGCCCTGCCTGCTGGGTTACATCGATAAGTGCTCCGCGCCGTGCGTCGGCCGGGTCAGCGCCGACGAGCACCGGGCGCTGGCCGACGACTTCTGCGACTTCATGGCGGGCAACACCGGCCGGTTCACCAGGCGACTGGAGCGCGAGATGCGCCAGGCCGCCGCCGAGCAGGAGTACGAACGGGCGGGCCGGCTGCGCGACGACATCCAGGCGTTGCAGCGGGCGATGGAGAAGCAGGCGGTGGTGCTGGCCGACAACACCGACTGTGACGTGATCGCGCTGGTCGAGGATCCGCTGGAGGCGGCGGTTCAGGTCTTCTACGTGCGGGGCGGGCGCATCAGAGGTCAGCGCGGCTGGGTGGTCGACAAGATCGAGGACGCCGGGCCCGGCGAGCTGGTCGAGCAGTTCCTGCTGCAGATGTACGGCGAGGCGACCTCCGAGGCACTGCCGAGGGAGGTGCTGGTGCCCGCCCTGCCGCCGGACGCCGAGGCGGTCGCCGAGCTGCTCACCGAGCACCGGGGGGCCCGGGTCGAGATCCGCGTCCCGCAACGCGGCGACAAGAAGACGCTGATGGAGACCGTCGAGCGCAACGCCAAGGAGGCCCTCACCCAGCACAAGCTGAAGCGGGCCAGCGACCTGACCGCGCGGAGCAAGGCGCTGCAGGAGGTCGCCGACGCGCTCGGCCTGGACCAGGCGCCGCTGCGGATCGAGTGCTACGACGTCTCCCACACGCAGGGCACCAACGTGGTGGCCTCCATGGTGGTGTTCGAGGACGGGCTGGCCCGCAAGAGCGAATACCGCCGTTTCTCCGTCAACTCGACCGAGGGCGACGTCGCCTCGATATACGAGGTGATCTCACGCCGGTTCAAGCGCCACCTGGAGGAGCGCTCGGCCACCGGGGAGCTCGACGCGGAGCCGGGCCCGGACGCGGTCCGGGAGACGGGCCCGGAGGGAAGCACAGAGGGGAGCGCAGAGGGGAGCGCGGGGCCGGGAGCCGAGCCGGGCGTCGACCCGGAGACCGGCAGGCCGCGCAAGTTCGCCTATGCCCCCAACCTGGTCGTGGTGGATGGCGGACCCGCCCAGGCGGCCGCCGCCCAGCGGGCGCTCGACGAGCTCGGCGTGGACGACGTGGCGGTCTGCGGTCTGGCCAAGCGGCTGGAGGAGGTCTGGCTTCCGGGCGAGGACCTGCCCGTGATCCTGCCCCGGTCGAGCGAGGCTCTTTACCTCCTCCAGCGTGTGCGCGACGAGGCCCACCGCTTCGCCATCACCTACCATCGGTCCAAGCGGTCGAAGAGCGTCAAGGAAAGCGCCCTGGACGAGGTTCCCGGGCTCGGCCCTGCCCGCAGGCAGGCCCTGATCAAGCATTTCGGATCCGTGAAGCGGCTGCGAGAGGCGACCGCTGCCCAGATCTGCGAGGTTCCCGGGATCGGCCCCGCTACGGCCGAGACGATCGTGTCGGCGTTGAAGGGGGAGAACCCATGAACGAAAGAGAACCCGCGTTCGTCATCGTCACCGGCATGTCGGGGGCGGGACGGAGCACCGCTGCCAAGGCCCTGGAGGATCTGGGCTGGTTCGTCATCGACAACCTGCCGCCCGGCCTGCTGTTCGCCATGGCGGAGGAGGCCGGGAGGGTCAAGCTGGCCGCCGACAAGGTGGCCGCCGTGGTCGACGTGCGCAGCCTGGCCTTCACCACCGACCTCAACGCCGCGATCGAGGAGCTGGAAGGGCGCGGCGTCGCGGTGCGCGTGGTGTTCCTCGAGGCCAGCGACGAGGAACTGGTCCGCAGGTTCGAGAACGTCCGCCGTCCGCACCCGCTGCAGGGAGACGGCAGGCTGGTCGACGGAATCGCCCGCGAGCGCGGCATCCTGCGTGAGGTCCGCGCCAACGCCGACCTGGTCATCGACACCTCCAACCTCAACGTCCACGAGCTCCGCGGCAAGATCGTCGCCTTCTTCGGCGGCGAGGACCGGCCCGGACTGCGGGTCAACGTGGTCTCCTTCGGCTACAAGTACGGCCTGCCCGTCGACGCCGACCTGGTCGTCGACTGCCGCTTCCTGCCCAACCCCCACTGGGTTCCCGAGCTCCGCCCGATGAACGGCCTCGACGCCCCCGTGCGCGACTACGTTCTCAACCAGTCCGGCGCCAAGGAGCTCCTCGACGCCTACGAGGAGGTGGTCGGCATCATCGCGGCCGGCTACACCCGCGAGGGCAAGGGCTACGCCACTCTCGCCGTCGGCTGTACCGGCGGCAAGCACCGCAGCGTCGCCATGGCCGAGCAGATCGGCGGTCGATTGCGAGATCGGGGAGGCATGGAGGTGCAGGTGAGCCACCGGGATGTGGGCCGGGAGTGAGCGGAGACATCGGAGACATCAAAGTCGTCGCCCTGGGCGGCGGACACGGACTGTACGCCTCGCTCTCGGCGCTGCGCAGGGTCACCTCCGGGCTCACGGCGGTGGTCACCGTGGCCGACGACGGCGGATCGAGCGGGCGGCTCCGCCGCGAGCTCGGCGTGCTGCCCCCGGGAGACCTGCGGATGGCCCTGGCCGCGCTGTGCGGTGACGACGAGTGGGGGCGGACCTGGAGTGAGGTCGTGCAGCACCGGTTCCGCAGCGAGGGCGACCTGCACGGGCACGCCGTCGGCAACCTGCTGATCGTGGCGCTGTGGGAGCGGCTCGGGGACACGGTCGCCGGTCTCGACTGGGTGGGACGGCTGCTCGGCGCGCACGGGCGGGTGCTGCCGATGGCGTCGGTGCCGCTCGACATCGCCGCCGAGGTGGAGCTGGACGGCCGGGTGAGCACCGTGTACGGCCAGGTGGCGTGTGCGCTCACCCCCGGCAGGGTCCGGGCCATCTCGCTGCTGCCGGAGGATCCGCCCGCCTGTCCGGAGGCGGTCCAGGCGGTGCTGGAGGCCGACTGGGTGGTCTTCGGCCCGGGGTCGTGGTTCACCAGCGTGCTTCCCCATCTCAAGGTGCCGGAGCTGGCCGACGCCCTGCACCGCACCCGGGCGCGCCGCCTGGTCGCGCTCAACCTGGCCCCGCAGCCAGGGGAGACCGACGGTTTCTCGCCCCAGAAGCACCTGGAGGTGCTGCGCCAGCACGCTCCGGACCTGGAGATCGACGTGGTGCTCGCCGACACCGGCGTGGCCGAGGACGAGGAGGAGCTGGAGAAGGCCGTGGCCGGGTTGGGCGGGCGTCTGGTCCTGGCCGAGGTGGCCGACGAGGACGGCTCGCCGCGGCACGATGCGCAACGTCTTGCCTCCGTCCTGGACGAGATTTTCCGTGAGAAGCGTTGATCCTGGTCAGCGCCGCTCAGGAGTGCGAGAAACTTCTGTGAGCCTGGTTTCTCGGGCCGCACGAGGTCTGTATGGGGGAGGACGAACGCGCATGGCGATGACAGGTGTGGTGAAGGACGAGCTGAGCCGGTTGCCAGTCCTGAAGCCTTGCTGCCGTAAGGCCGAGGTGTCGACGCTCCTGCGGTTCGCGAGCGGGCTGCACCTGGTGGGCGGGCGGATCGTGATCGAGGCGGAGCTGGACACCAACGTCACCGCCAGGAGACTCATCAAGGACATCGGCGAGGTGTTCGGGCACAAGGCCGAGGTGCTCGTCCTGGCCCCCGCGGGACTGCGCAAGGGATCGCGCTACGTGGTCAGGGTGTATCGCGACGGGGAGGCGCTGGCCCGGCAGACAGGCCTGATCGACAATCACGGCCGCCCGGTCCGCGGTCTGCCGCGTCAGGTGGTCGCGGGGGCGACATGCGACGCGGAGGCCGCGTGGCGGGGCGCGTTCCTGGCACACGGGTCCCTCACCGAGCCGGGCCGCTCCATGTCGTTGGAGGTCACCTGCCCGGGCCCCGAGGCGGCGCTCGCCCTGGTCGGCTCCGCCAGGCGACTGAAGATCCACGCCAAGGCCCGCGAGGTCCGCGGCGTCGACCGCGTCGTGGTCCGCGACGGCGACGCGATCAGTGCGCTGCTCACCCGGCTGGGCGCCCATGACAGCGTGCTGGCCTGGGAGGAGCGGCGCATGCGCCGCGAGGTGCGGGCGACGGCCAACCGGCTGGCCAACTTCGACGACGCCAACCTGCGGCGCTCGGCCCGCGCCGCCGTCGCGGCCGGGGCCAGGGTGCAGCGGGCTCTGGAGATCCTCGGTGAGGAGGCTCCCGAGCACCTGGTGATCGCCGGACGCCTGCGGGTCGAGCACAAGCAGGCCTCCCTGGAAGAACTCGGTCAGCTCGCCGATCCGCCGCTGACCAAGGACGCCATCGCCGGGCGCATCCGCCGCCTGCTCGCGATGGCCGACAAGCGCGCCCAGGACATCGGCATTCCCAACACCGAGGCGAACCTCACCGTCGACATGCTGGCGCCCTAGCCCTAGCCCGCGCCCCCGGCGCGGTGGCCGGGCTCCTCGCCGTGCCGGTGCGGGACGGATCTGCGGCCGGCCTCCGGCGTGGCCGGGGGCGGTCCGGCGGAGAAGCCGGGCGGGCGGAGGACGCGGGAACGGTCCGCGGGACGGGGACCGGCCGGGATCAGGTTCTGGGAGGCCGTGCCGGTTCCCGGTGCGCGGCTTCCCGGTGCCGTGGCCGGGAGCGTTCGCCGGATTGAGCACCGTTCACCGGCGTCGGCCCACTCCGTTTCGCCAACCGTCGTACCGGCTCCTGGGGGGTTCACGGCGGTTTCTGGTGTTATGGGCGGAGGCGTTCGCCGGGGTGGATGCCGCTTGGCGGTGTCGATCCGTTTCGCCTCGCCGAGCCCTGTGCCGGTGCTTGGGCGGTTGCGGGCGGGGTGAGGGGAGGAGCGGTTCGCAGGATCGTGGTGGCGGGGCTGTCCGGGGACCGGGGGCGGCTCTTGGGGGCCCGTGGTGGCTTTCGGTGCTGGGCCGGGGTGTTCCGCCAAGGGAGGCGCTGTTCGTCGGTGTGGATCCGTTTGGGCTTCGCCGGACATCGTGTCGGTGCTCGGGCGGTCTCGGACACGGTGAGGGCGGCGGTGAAGGCGGCGGTGGTCACCGCACTGGGCGGGGCCGGGCTCGGTCGTGATGATCCTTTCTGCCGGGCGGGTTCCGGGGCGGGCTTTCGGGGGTCGGAGCCGAGGCCGGGGGTGGGGTGGGTGGTGGCTTTGATCGGGTTGGGGAAGTCAGGGTGCTGTGACGGGTTGTCGGGCAGGCCAGGTTCCGGGTGAGGCCCTCGGGAGGTGAAGGGGGTGTCTTTGGGAGGGTCTGGGGTCGATCGTGGTGCCGTGGAGTGGGTTTTTGGTGAGGCGGGTTTTGGCTGGGGACTTTGTGTGGATTAGTGGGTGATTGGTGTTTTTGGGTGGATTGAGGTTGGTCGTGATGGGGGCTTTTGGCGAGGCGGGTTTCGGGCACGGTGTCTTCCGGCCGGCCGTGTTCCGGGTGGGGTGCGCTTTTCCGTCCGGGGGTGCTCCTCGCTCGCCGCCGCCCCGTGCGGCCGGTGCCACGGGTGCGGAGTCGCCCGGGGCTGAATCGCTCGCTTCAGCGCTCCCTTCGTCCGTGAATTTCGCCATGTCATAGCAGGTCATTCTGGGGTTTTTCCCGCCTACAGTGACAAGTCGGGCACTCGACTTGAACGGTGTGATACCTGCCCATGGGGTTAGGGAGAACGGACTTGACCCCGCAAGTGGTCTAAACCAATTTGGGTCCGATAGGGTTCGTGATTGAGGTTTCAGCCAGCTCAAGTCGCCGGTCCGACGGATCGGCGCACGACGTACGAGGAGATCGGCACCGTGAGCATCCGCGTAGGCGTCAACGGATTCGGCCGCATCGGTCGCAACTTCTGGCGTGCGGTCGCTGCCAGCGGCAAGGACATCGAGATCGTTGCGGTCAACGACCTGACCGACAACGCCACGCTCGCCCACCTGCTCAAGTACGACAGCATCCTCGGCCGCCTGCCGTACGAGGTGAAGAGCACCGCCGACGAGATCATCGTGGACGGCAAGGCGATCAAGGCCTTCGCCGAGCGCGACCCCGCCAAGCTTCCCTGGGGTGACCTGGGGGTGGACGTCGTGGTCGAGTCCACCGGCTTCTTCACCGACGCCAACAAGGCCAGGGTGCACGCCGAGAACGGCGCGAAGAAGGTCATCATCTCGGCTCCGGCCAAGAACGAGGACGTCACCGTCGTGATGGGCGTCAACCACGACAAGTACGACCCGGCCAACCACACGATCATCTCCAACGCGTCGTGCACCACCAACTGCCTGGCCCCCATGGCCAAGGTCATCAATGACACCTTCGGCATCGAGAAGGGTCTGATGACCACGATCCACGCCTACACGCAGGACCAGAACCTGCAGGACGGCCCGCACAGCGACCTGCGCCGCGCCCGCGCCGCCGCGCTGAACATCGTGCCGACCTCGACCGGCGCGGCCAAGGCCATCGGCCTGGTGCTGCCCGAGCTGAAGGGCAAGCTCGACGGCTTCGCGCTGCGCGTGCCGATCCCCACCGGCTCGGCCACCGACCTGACCGTGGACGTCAGCCGCGAGACCACCGTCGAGGAGGTCAACGCCGCGCTCAAGGCCGCCGCCGCCGGCGCGCTCAAGGGCTACCTGACCTACACCGAGGACCCGATCGTCTCCTCCGACATCGTCACCGACCCGTCGTCCTGCATCTTCGACGCCGGTCTGACCAAGGTGATCGGCAACCAGGTCAAGGTCGTCGGCTGGTACGACAACGAGTGGGGTTACTCCAACCGCCTCGCCGACCTCATCGAACTGGTCGGCGCCGACCTCTGATGAAGGATCTCTCTGAGTTCGACGTGAAGGGTCGGCGCGTCCTCGTACGCGTCGACCTCAACGTCCCCCTCGACGGGGACGTCATCACCGACGACGGCCGCATCCGGGCCTCGGTGCCGACGATCAAGGAGCTCGCGGACAGGGGCGCGCGCGTGATCGCCTGTGCCCACCTGGGCCGTCCGAAGGGCGAGCCCAACCCGAAGTACTCCCTGGCCCCCGTGGCCAGGCGGCTGGGCGAGCTGCTGGAGGCCGAGGTCGCCTTCGCGGCCGACGTGGTCGGACCGTCGGCGCAGGCCGTGGTCGAGGGTCTCCAGGACGGCCAGGTGGCCCTGCTGGAGAACCTGCGGTTCGAGCCGGGCGAGGAGTCCAAGGACGACGCCGAGCGCGCCGCGTTCGCCGGGAAGCTGGCCGCCTTCGGCGAGATCTACGTGGGCGACGGCTTCGGCGCCGTCCACCGCAAGCACGCCAGCGTCTACGACGTTCCGCTGCTCCTGCCGCACGCGGCGGGCGCGCTGGTCCTGGCCGAGGTCGGCGTCCTCAGGCAGCTGACCGAGAACCCCGCCAGGCCGTACGTCGTGGTGCTCGGCGGCGCGAAGGTCTCCGACAAGCTCGGTGTCATCGGCAACCTGCTCACCAAGGTGGACAGGCTGCTCATCGGCGGCGGCATGGCCTACACCTTCCTGGCCGCCCAGGGGTACGAGGTGGGCCAGTCGCTGCTGCAGCGCGACCAGCTCGACCAGGTGCGCGACTTCCTCAGCGAGGCGATCAAGCGCGGCGTCGAGATCGTCCTCCCGGTCGACGTGCTGGCCGCCACGCACTTCGCCGAGGACGCCGGGTACGAGGTCGTCGACGCGACCGCGATCCCGGCCGACAGGCAGGGCCTCGACATCGGCCCGCGCAGCCGCGAGCTGTTCGCCACGAAGCTCGCCGACGCCGAGACCGTGTTCTGGAACGGCCCGATGGGCGTCTTCGAGTTCGAGGCGTTCTCCGGGGGAACCAGGGCGGTCGCCGAGGCGTTGATCCGGTCGGAGGCCTTCACGGTCGTCGGAGGCGGTGACTCGGCCGCCGCCGTGCGCCTGCTCGGCCTCCCCGAGGACGGTTTCTCGCACATCTCCACCGGTGGCGGCGCCAGCCTCGAATATCTGGAGGGCAAGACCCTGCCCGGACTCGTCGCGCTGGAGGCGGAGGTGAGCGACCGATGAGCACGCCGCGCAAACCGCTCATGGCCGGCAACTGGAAGATGAACCTCAACCACCTTGAGGCCATCGCCACCACCCAGAAGCTGGCGTTCGCACTCAACGACAAGGACTTCGACAAGGTCGACGTGGCGGTCCTGCCGCCGTTCACGGATCTGCGCAGCGTGCAGACCCTGGTCGACGGCGACAAGCTGCGGCTGCTGTACGGCGGGCAGGACCTGTCACAGCACGACGGAGGCGCCTACACCGGAGACGTCTCCGGGGCGATGCTCGCCAAGCTCGGATGCACCTTCGTCGTGATCGGGCACTCCGAGCGGCGGCAGTACCACAACGAGGACGACACCCTGGTCAACGCCAAGGTGAAGGCGGCCTACCGTCACTCGCTCACGCCGATCCTGTGCGTGGGGGAGGGGCTGGAGGTCCGTCAGGCCGGTGGACAGGTGGCCCACAGCGTCTCGCAGCTCGACGGGGCGCTCGCCGGGGTTCCGGCGGAGCAGGTCACATCCATCGTGCTGGCCTACGAGCCGGTCTGGGCGATCGGCACCGGCGAGGTGGCCACCCCGGCCGACGCGCAGGAGGTCTGCTCGGCACTGCGTTCCCGACTCGCCGAGCTGTATGACGGCGAGGTGGCCGCGGCTGTCCGTATCCTTTACGGAGGCTCGGTCAAGTCCGACAACATCGCCGGCATCATGGCTCAGCCGGATGTGGACGGAGCCCTGGTCGGAGGCGCGAGCCTTGACCCGGGAGAGTTCGCCAAGATCTGTCGCTTTAGCGAAATGTCTGGCTGACTGAGCCGTTCGGAGGGTACGACTTGACAACAGGTCGTACCCTCTTAGAGCAAGTTTGAATCGTCACGCCACAGGCGTCATACAAGGGGCGCGCCCGGACGCGGGTCGCGCGCACACAGGGACAGGTCAACGGTGACAATCGGAATCTCCATCGCTCTCATCCTGGCGAGCCTGCTGATGGTGCTGCTTGTTCTGCTTCACAAGGGCAAGGGCGGTGGCCTGTCGGATCTGTTCGGCGGCGGGTTCTCGTCGTCGTTCGGCGGCTCCTCCGTGGTGGAGCGCAACCTTGACCGGCTCACCATCATCACCGGTGTGGTCTGGTTCGTGTGCATCATCGCGCTGGGTCTGCTCCTTAGGCCCTGATCGGCTACGACAGGCGTGACAGTGGTTCAGCCCCTCGCATCCAAACGAGCGCAGGGGCCATCGAGCGAGGAGTTCATCCGTGGGTAGTGGCAACGCGATCCGTGGCAGCCGTGTCGGCGCCGGCCCGATGGGGGAGGCGGAGCGTGGCGAGGCGGCTCCCCGTGTAAGGGTTCCGTTCTGGTGCGCGAACATGCATGAGACGCGTCCCAGCTTTGCCAGCGACGCCGCCGTGCCGGAGTTCTGGGACTGCCCCCGGTGCGGTCTTCCGGCCGGTCAGGACGAGGCCAACCCGCCCGCGCCGCCGCGCAACGAGCCTTACAAGACGCACCTCGCCTACGTGAAGGAGCGCCGCAGCGACAAGGACGGCGCCCAGATCCTGGCCGAAGCCCTGGAGCGGCTGCGCTCCTCCTCGCGCCCCATTTACTAGTACGGCACGCCGAAGGGCCCCCGCGGAACGTCCGCGGGGGCCCTTCGGCATGTCGTCGTCCAGGAAAGCCGCCGGGCGGGGATCCTCTGCGCCCTGTCCGTATCCCCCGCCTGTTTTCCAGCGGTTCGCGCTTTCCCCGTCCACGGAGGTCCGGGTCTCTTCAATCGCGAGCAGGGGGAGCGGGGGCGCCCGCTCTCGGTGGCCCGGTCCCGGTGGCCCGGTCCCGATACGGCGCGGTGGTGAGGGAGAGAACCGGGAACGGGCCGGAACCGAGGCTGAAATGCGGGCAATATTGCGCTTTTGTCTGATCTGTCCCGTAAACCGGTCAAATCTCGGGGGCTCTTGTCGGTGAATCGGGATTCGTCATCGTGGCTCTCTCGGGAATGCTTTTTCGGTTGACCGTAAGGTGTTGTTACGGATCCGCTCAGGGCGTTGAGCAGCGGGAATCGCGTTTGCGATCTTCGGGTTCCCTGCTGGAGAATGAGGTGTCGCGCCCTCTGTGGATTCATTGGAAAAGCCGTATCGAACGGGAAAGTGCTACATTTCCGCCCCTGTGGCGATAATCTTCTCGGGATTATTCGGGCGCCTTTCGCTTTACGCATCCGGATGACTTCGCCGCCGCCGTCATACCCGGCCGCCAGGCTCCCGGTGTCCTCTCCCGCTGTCTTCGACCTGCTCCGTGAACCGAGGGAAACCGCATGGACAACACAGAATCGACGGTGCGACTGGAGGTCCTCACGGGCGGAGACTCCCTGAGGCAGGAGCGGCTCACCCGCGCGCTCCGTGACGAGCTCGTGAGGGTCGACGGCGTCACCGTGGAGTTCGAGGTCACCCGGGCGGTCCCGGCCGACGGGCGCAAGAGCGCGGTCGCGGCCGAGGCGGTGCTCTGGATGACGCTCGCGGCGTCGGCGAGGCCCGTCTCCCAGCTGCTGATCACGGCGATCAAGGAGTGGTGCGCGGTCGAGCGCCACCGCAAGGTCAGCCTCTCCGACGGAGAGCGTTCGATTGAGATCTCGGGGCGCCCGGACGCGGCTCAGGAGCGGCTGGTGCGCGAGTTCCTGCGCGATGACGAGGAGGCCCGTTGAGCGGATCGCTCCGCCGTAAGGCCCTGCTGATCGGCACGGAGACATACGCCGACGGCCGGTTCGGGGCGCTGCCGTCCACCCGCGCGGACCTCTGGCAGATGCGGCAGGTCGTCGAGCATCGAAGCATCGGCGCGTTCGCGTCGGTGCGGGTGGTCGCCGACCCCACAGCCGACGACATGCGTTTCGAGATCGCCGAGTTCCTCGAGGGCTGCGAGCAGAACGAGCTGGCCCTGCTGTACATCACCGGCCACGGGACCCGGCTGGCGCAGTCCACCGGTGAGTTCTTCTTCGTGGCGGCGGACACCGACTTCGACCGGATCGCGGAGACGGGGGTCGGCGCGGGCTTCGTCAACGAGCGTCTCGAGGAATGCTGGGCACCGCAGAAGGTGGCCGTCCTCGACTGCTGCCGCAGCGGCGGCTTCGCCCTGGGCTGGCGCACCGGCGACGGGAAGCCCCAGGCGGCGGCGAAGTCGGCGGAGCCCGCCCCGCTGTCCAGCAGGGGGGTCTACGTGATCGCCTCCTCCAGGGCGGGTGAGGACTCCTACTCCGGCGCCGACACCTCCGCCGGGCCCGAACCCTCCGCCTTCACCGCCCAGCTGGTCGAGGCGCTGCGCACGGGAAAGGCCGGCCGGGACAGCGCGGGCCAGGTCTCGGTCGACGACCTCTTCGACTACGTCAACCGGCGCATGCGCGGCCTGGACCGGCGGCAGATCCCGGTCAAGTCCGCCCTCGCCGTCGACGACCGGATCATCCTGGCCGGCTGTCCCCAGGGCGCCGCCCCGGTCCTGGCCCCGCTGATCCGGAGAACGGCCGAGCCCGCGTCGGTCCCGCCGGGCGTCTCCGGTGCCGCGCCTCCCTCGAAGGGGTCCGCCGCGGCGCCCACCTGGCCGAGGCTGCTGGACTACTACCGCAGGTGCGTGATCTCCGACGAGGTGGAGACGCCCCTGCTGACGGTGGCGGACCACGGCGGTTCGTACGTCTGCCTCACCGGCCCCGAGCGTTTCCTGTCGGGAGACGTGGACGACGACGGCTGCACCCCGCTCACCCCCGAGGTCGCGGAGCTGCTCGACAGCCCCGCCGGCAAGGCCCAGGACACGGAGCTGTGGGCCGGATATCCGGCGGTGGTGCTCACCGGGTCGCCCACGGGACGTTCCCCGCGGTCGCCGCGGTTCGCCCCGCTGCTCATGCGCCGGGTCGAGGTGGTCTTCGAGGGGGAGGCGGCGCGGCTGAGGCCGTACGGGCCGGTGGTGCCCCACCCGCGCCTGGCCCGTGACCGGCTGGGTCCGGAGGAGGCCGCCGAGCTCGCCCTCACCTACCAGCCGACCTGGCACACCGGGCAGCACGACCGGATGGCCGTCGACCTGCGAAACCTGCTGCTCAACGACTTCGAGCTACCGTGCGTCCAGGAGCTCAGACCGGATCGGCTGGCCGGGCCCATCGACGTCCGCACTCCCGCCCACGGGGCGCGCAACGCCGCCGTGCTCTTCCTCATGCCCCGCGACACCGTGAGGACGAGGAAACTGCTCGAGGACTTCGCCTCCATCGCCGGAAAGCTCTCGCAGATCCCCCGGACCGCGCTCGCGGCACTGTCCCCGGAGGCGGACGCCGTACCTCGGGAGCCCGGCGAGAGCACGGAGACCATCCGTCTGGTGACACCCCTGCCCGCCAACGAGGCGCAGCTCGCCGTGCTGCGCTCGGCGCTGACCCGCCGCCTCACCGTGGCCACCGGTCCTCCGGGAACGGGCAAGAGCCAGCTGGTCGCGAACCTGGTCGCCACCGCGGTGGCGAACGGCCGGAGCGTTCTGGTCGCCTCGACCAACAACCAGGCCGTGGACGAGGTGTGGCGGCGGTGCGAACGGCTTGTCCCCGGCACCGTCGTCCGCACCGGCTCCCGCGGCGGCGAGACGGACTACCGGCAGCAGGAGGCGGCCACCCTCCAACGGCTGCTCACCACCCCGCCGCCGGTCCGCACCCTCCTCGGTGCCCAGGCGGAGGTGGACCTGGCCGGTCAGGGGCTCGACGCCCTGCGCACGGAGCTCGCCGAGGTCGCGCACACCGAGCGACGGCTGCGCCAGGCGGGAGAGGACAGGGACGGGCACGCCCGCGAGCTCGGTGTCGCCGCTCCCGCGCTGGCCGAGGCCCTCGGGGCCGACGAGAGACTCCCGCGGTGGGAGCGCAGAGCCGCCCGCGCGGCCCGCGCGCGTTTCCTCGGCCGGTGGCGTCGCACCCGCCTGCTGCGCGGGCTCGGCCTGGCCGTCGGCTCCGATGACGCCGAGGCCTGCGCGGCCGTCGCGCGTTTCGCCGACGCGGAGCGCCGCTGGCGTCGGGGGCGAGAGCGGATCCGTACGGCACGCGGCGACACGCCCCTGGCCGAGGCCCTCGGCGAGGCGGAGGCGAGCGTCCAGGCCTCGGCGGCGACGCTGCTGGAGAGCACGGTCCGGGCCGGGGCCACAGCCGGTCGCCAGGGGATCTCCGGGCTCCTGCAGGCGGCCGACGGCCCGCGCAGCGACTGGCCCGCGGTACGGGCGGTGCTCGCCCACGTGCGCGGCTGGGCCGTCACCAGCCTGTCGGCGCGCCGCTTCCCGCCCGACCCCGCGCTCTTCGACCTGGTGATCATCGACGAGGCCAGCCAGTGCGCGATTCCCCACGTCGTCCCCCTGCTGTTCCGGGCCCGGCACGCCCTGGTCATCGGCGACGTCATGCAACTGCCGCACATCGCCAGGATCGGGCCCGAGCACGAGGCGGCGATCCGGCGTGACAACGGACTGCGCGCCGACTGGCTGGAGAAACAGCGCCTGGCCTACCGGCGTCACTCGGCCTTCCACGCGGCCGAGCGCGCCGCGGGCGGGAGCATGCTGCTCGACGAGCACTACCGCTGCCACCCCGACATCATCGAGGTCTCCAACGACCTGTTCTACGGCGGCAGGCTGGCCGTTCTCACCGACATCCGGTCCCGGCCCGCCGTGGCACGCCCGGCGGTCACCTGGGCGCCCGTCACCGGCAAGGCGATGCGTCCCCGTTCGGGAGGATCCTGGCTGAACCCGGCGGAGATCGAGAAGGTGGGCGAGTGCGTCGACTACCTCGTACGGCACCTGCCCGCCGAGGCGACCATCGGGGTGGTCACCCCCTTCAAACCCCAGCAGGAGGCGCTTCGCGAGCGGCTCTCCCACGAAAAGCGAGTGCGGGTGGGCACCGTTCACACCTTCCAGGGTGGCGAGTGCGACGCGATGGTCTTCTCCCTCGTCGCGGCCGAGGGGATGCACTCCGGAGCGATCAGCTGGGTCGACCGCCAGCTGAACCTCTGGAACGTCGCCGTCACCCGGGCCAGGTCCCATCTCGTCGTGGTCGGCGACCCGGAGCTGTGGCGTGAGCGCGGTGGCGTCGGCGCGGCGCTCCTGCGAGCCGCGGGCGCGGCGGGCGCGGCGGAGGGAGCGGGCGGTGACGAGGGCGACGATCTGCTGCTACGCCTGTACCGGGAGTTCAGGGCCGTTCCCGGCGTCTCCGTCGAGCTCGGCGGGACCGTGCACGGTCACCGCGTCGACGCGGTGCTGGAAAGCGGGGGCCGGGTCACCGCCGTGCTGCTCGACCGGGGACCCGGCGAGGGCGCCGACCACGCGCGGCACCTCCGCCTGATGCTGCGCCGCCGGGAACTGCTGGTCTCCCCGGACGGGCGGGGGAGCGCCACCAGGCTGCCGGCCTGGAGGCTGTACGACGCCGACGCCGTCCGTGAGGTGCTCGGCTGAGAGGGCTTCCCGCCGGACGGCACGCCGCATCCCGGAGCACCGTGTCCCGGAGCGTTGTGTCCCGGAGCGCGAGGGGAGGGCGAATCGTGGTGAAAGCGGGGGGAATGCCGGGGATACGGGAAGATAAGGTGCTGTACGGAGTTGAGGCCGAATATCGTTTCCGGTGTCCCCGGAAACCAGGGTGAGGACCGGACGGTCACCCGCCGCGCACGGCGGGGTGCCGTGACCGGCCGCCCGCCCCCCGACGGGGCGGCGGCCGTACTCACGCTGAATTGGATCTTCATTGGGACTCCGGGTAGCGTGCGCGGGGCCGCCGGACACGTCGGCACGGCCGAGGACATGGACGATCGCAACGCTGGAAGGACACGCACACATGAACGCCGGAAACCGTCGCCCCCTGCGGATGCTCGTCACCGGAGGCGGGACCGGCGGTCACACCTACCCCGCGCTGACCACCGTCGAGGCCGTCCGTGAACAGGCCGCCGCCCGCGGTCTCGACCTCGACGTGCTCTGGGTGGGTACGGCGAGCGGCCTGGAGGCCCGCATCGCGGCCGAGCACGACATCCCCTTCCGGGCGATCAAGGCGGGCAAGCTCCGGCGCTCGCCCAGCCCCCGCGAGCTGCTCACCAACCTCGCCGACATGTTCCGGATCCCCGTCGGCGTCCTGCAGGCCTTCGGCATCGCCGCCCGCTACCGCCCCGACGTGGTGCTGTCCACCGGCGGATACGTGTGCGTTCCGCTGGGACTGGCCTCCCGGCTGCTCGGCCGTCCGCTGGTGATGCACGAGCAGATCACCGCGCTCGGCCTGGCCAACCGCATCCTGGCGCGTTTCGCCACCCGGATCGCGCTCACCCACCCGTCCTCGATCGAGCACCTGCCCGCCTCGGCGCGGGACCGGGCCGTGGTCACCGGCAACCCCGTCCGGCCCCATCTGCTGAACGGCAACGCCCCGTCGGGCCGCTGGCACTTCCGGCTCTCGCCCGAGCTGCCCCTCATCTACGTGACCGGCGGCGCCCAGGGAAGCCGCCAGATCAACACCCTGGTCGAGGCGATCCTGCCCTCGCTGCTCACCCGGGCGCAGGTCCTGCACCAGTGCGGTGCCGACTGGATCGCCAAATTCACCGAGACCGCCGCCGCGCTCCCTCCCGAGCTGGCGGGCCGCTACCAGCCTGTGGCCTACGTCGGCGCTGAACTCGCCCACGTCTACGCCGCCGCCGACGTCGTCGTCTCCCGCAGCGGCGCCGGCACCATCGCCGAGCTGACCGCCGTGGGCAAGGCCTCCGTCTTGATTCCCCTGATCCCGTCCGCGGGAGACGAGCAGCGGCAGAACGCCCGCTACCTGGTCGAGGCGGGAGCCGCCAACGCGCTCCTCGAAGCCGGTCCCGGTCCCGACCGGCTTCTCGCCGAACTCGACGCCCTGCTCGCCGACTCCCAGGCCCGCGTCACCATGGCCAAGGCCGCCAGATCTCTCGGCCGCCTCGACGCCGCCGACGCCCTCGCTCAGGTGATCCTCCAGGAGGCCGACCTCACCGAGGCCGGGTGAACCGCCGGCGCGGGCCGTGGGCTCAGGGGAGTGGATGCACCTCGGGATGGGTGTTCCACCAGCGGCTGAAGGCCGGATTGCCGTCGATGTGGTCGCCGAACGCGGCCGCCAGACCGCGATAGAGGGCCGTCGCCCCCTCGGCGCTCAGCCGATCCCTGCGCCAGGCCATGACAAGCCTGGCGATCTGCGGCTCTCCCGCCAGGGGGCGGACGACCGTACCCGGCGCGGGAGGCCAGGTGGGGTCCACCAGGCGGACCCCGTGCCCGTCCGCGACCAGTGGCCTGGCCGCGCCGCTCGGGGCGTCGTAGAGCACCTTCGGTTCGAAGCCCGCCGTACGGCAGGAGGCCCGCAGCGCGGCGAGTGATCCGTCGTCGGCGCCGGGCGGGCTGATCCAGGCCTCGTCCCTCAGGTCGGACAGGTCGACCTCCTCACGGTCGGCCAGGGGATGGGCCGCGGACAGCGCGATGAATATGGGGTATCTGGGGACGAGGGTGCGGCTGACCACCGGTGCCGTCAGCGTCACGTCGAAGCCCTCGATGACGCCCAGCAGCGCGGCGTCCAGGTGACCGTGGGTGAGAGCCTCGGCCAGCAACACCGTCGAGGGTTCGATGCGCAGTGAGATCTCCCGCCCCGGCAGCGTCTCGCCCACCCGGTTGACGATGCTCGCCACGCAGGCCAGGTGCACGCATCCCAGCCGCAGGACGCCCGCCGGGCCGGGGGATCCGCGCATGTCGCCGAAGAGCGCGTCTACCTCGGACAGGACGATCCTGGCGCGGGCGATGATCTGGCGTCCCAGGGGCGTTGGCTCGACCCCGGAGCGGCTGCGGACGAACAGGGATCCGCCGACGAGGTTCTCGATCCGGTGCAGCTGGTTGGTGATGGCCGGCTGCGACAGACCCATGCGGGCCGCGGCCCGGGTGACACTGCCCGTCTCGGCTATCGCGCAGATCATACGAAGATGCCTCGTATCGAGATCCATAGCCAAGGATTATGCGACAAGTAATGACTGTCGGCGGAGGGTCGAGAGCAAACTGTGACTGCCCCTCCCCTTGAGAACCCTCAAGATCCCTGAAATCCCCGCAATGGAGTGTCCGGGACCGCGCGGCTGCGATCACGGCCTGGCCGTTGACGAATCCGCGACACCCGCGTGAGGGGACGCGAGGTGTTCCTGACCGCCGGGCGAGGCCGCCCGTCCCGTTCCGGCCCGTTCACCGGCGGCAGGCCGACGTTCCCCCGGAGCCCGGTCGAAGGTGACAACCATGCCTGAAGTGCCCCCGATGATCGACGGATATCCCGCTCCCCTGGCCGAAGGCGGTTTTCCCGCCTGGCCGTTGCCGCTGGACGGCACGGGAGCCGAGGTCGCGCGGTCGGCCGTACGGGCCGTGTCCCGAGAGTTCGGCATACCCTCCGACCTGACCTACGACGCCACGGTGGTCGCGTCCGAGCTGGCCACCAACGCCCTCCTGCACGCCTGCCGGGCGGCATGGACGCGGCCGTCGTCCGGCGGTCCGGAGCTCTGGGCGTATCTGAGCCTGCGCGCCCGGCCCGAGGTCGTGATCAAGGTGTTCGACTCCGCGCTCCAGGGCCCTCCCTGCAGGGTTCCGTCCCGCCCGCCGTGGGACGCCTCGGGCGGCCGGGGGCTGGAGGTGGTGGACGCGCTGACCGCCGGGTACGGCGGGCGGTGGGGAGTCCACCCGACGCGCAGCAGGCTCGGTGTCCGGCCGACGGCGGGCAAAGCGGTGTTCTTCACCGTGCCGCTTCCCGGTGGTCCGGGCGGTGTGGTCCCTGCCCGGTCGGAGCCGGGCTCCCACCTGCGCTCGGCGGAGCGGATCCGCGCGCTGCTGACCATTCGCGGCCTGCGGCCGCACGTGTCCGCGGGCCCGCGGACGGCCGCGATCCGGGTCCACGCCGGCGTGCACATCTGGATCCGTGAGGAGTCACTCTCCTACCGGATGCCCGGAGGGGGAGTCACCAGCCATCCCCCGTTCGACGAGATCGAGGTCGTCGAGCAGATCGTCCGTCACTGCGAGGAGTCCGTCGCCATGAGCGGCACCGTCGTCCCGGCACCGTTCTCCGGCCCGCTTCCCTGACCCGACCTGGACCTGACCTGGACCTGACCTGGACCTGACCCGACCTGGACCTGACCCGACCTGGACCTGACCCGCCTGGTCCGGCCTGCTGCTCTGACTCCTTCTCGCCGGTGTTCCCCGCCTGCCGTTCCCCGTTGTTCCCCGTTGTTCCCCGCCTGTGATCCGTCGGCCCGAGGCGACCGCTCCGGTCGCCTCTTTTTGTGCGTTTTGCGCTGATTTATGTGGACTCGTCAATACATATATGGGTCTGCTGGCTTAGATCCATAGCCAAGAATTATGTGCCTCTTTATGAGTGCGGGCCGGGTGCCACCCCCAGACTTCCGGCAGAAGGTCGTTCCCGCTCCCGCGGCTGTGAGATCCCCACGGAAGCACGGCCCCCGCCGATCGGCGGGACGAGGCCGCGGACCCCACTCCGATCGGCCCAGGCCGTTCCAGCGACCCAACCTCATGTCCGTCCCATGGATTCCCCCCGGAGGTTGTACGTGACGATCACACCATCCCGGCGCGAGCCGCGCAGCCGCCTGTCGGCGCTGCTCGCACTCGCCCTCGGCCTGGGGCTCGCCCTCCAGAGCCTGGTGGCCACCCCGGCGCACGCCGCTCCGAAACCCCCGCCGGTCAAGGCGTACTCCGCCGCCGACGAGGCGCGGCACGTCCAGAGGTCCCCGCTGGCGGCCAAGGACCGTCCCCCGGCCTCGGCGTCCAAGGACGCGCTGCGCCACGACTACGACGAGCCCGCCACCGCGACGAAGCATCCGAAGCCCTCCATGCGGACCGAAAGTCCCTCGGCGAGATCAGCGGCGGCGGCGTGTGCCGCAGGCGACTTCACCAGCCGCTCGGGAAGCGCGCTCGTCCAGCAGATCAAGGCCTCGACCACCGACTGCGTCAACACCCTGTTCAGCCTGAGCGGGAGCGACGCCTACTACGCCTTCCGCGAGTCCCAGATGGCCACGGTCGCCTACGCGCTGCGCGACAACGCCGGCTCCTATCCGGGCGACAACACCACGGGCACCGCCCAGCTGGTGCTGTACTTGCGCGCGGGCTACTACGTGCACTGGTACGACCCGGCCACCGTCGGCACCTACGGCAGCACGCTGAAGACCGCGATCCAGAGCGGTCTGGACGCCTTCTTCGCCGGCTCCCGTGCCTTCACGGTGAGCGACGCCAACGGCGAGGTCCTCGCCGAGGCGATCACCCTGATCGACAGCGCCGAGGAGAACGACCGCTACCTCGGCGTTGTCAAGCGGATGCTCACGAGCTACAACAGCTCCTACGACGCCTCCTGGTGGATGCTCAACGCGGTCAACAACGTCTACACGGTGCTCTTCCGCGGCCACCAGGTCCCGGCGTTCGTCAGCGCGGTCCAGGCCGACCCGAGCGTGCTCGACACCCTCAACTCCTTCGCGGTGAACCATCTCGGCCTGCTCGGCACCGACCGTGGTTACCTGACCTCGAACGCGGGCCGGGAACTCGCCCGGTTCCTCCAGCACTCCGCACTGCTGACCCGGGTACGGCCGCTGGCCAGGAACCTGCTCACCCGCAGCGGCATCACCGGCACGACCGCTCCGCTGTGGGTCGGCGTGGCCGAGATGACCGACTCCTACGACAAGGCCAACTGCTCCTACTACGACACCTGTGACCTCCAGCAGCGCCTCGCCGCCAGCGTCCTGACGGTCAACTACACCTGCGGCTCCAGCATCAAGATCCGCGCCCAGGAGATGACGGCGACCCAGCTGGCCGACAGCTGCCGGAGCCTGACCAGCCAGGACGCCTACTTCCACAACCTCGTCAAGGACGGTGACCGGCCGGTCTCCGGCGACAACAACACCACCATCGAGGTCTGCGTCTTCGACTCCAGCACCGACTACCAGACCTACGCCGGCGCGATGTTCGGCATCGACACCAACAACGGCGGCATGTACCTGGAGGGCGACCCGGCCGCGGCGGGCAACCAGCCGAGGTTCATCGCCTACGAGGCCGAGTGGGTACGGCCCGCGTTCGAGATCTGGAACCTCAACCACGAGTACACCCACTACCTCGACGGCCGGTACGACATGTACGGCGACTTCAACGCCGGAATCACCACCCCGACCATCTGGTGGATCGAGGGCTTCGCCGAGTACGTCTCCTACTCCTACCGCAAGGTCGTCTACGACGCGGCCATCACCGAGGCGGCCAAGCGCACCTACGCGCTCAGCACGCTGTGGAACACCACCTACTCCCACGACACCACCCGCATCTACCGCTGGGGCTACCTGGCCGTCCGGTACATGTTCGAAAAGCACCCCGCCGACGTCACCACCGTCCTCGGCCACTACCGGACCGGTAACTGGAACGCGGCCCGCACCTTCCTGACCGGTACGGTCGGCAGCCGCTACGACGGCGACTGGTCGACGTGGCTGGCGGCCTGCGCGTCGGGGTCCTGCGCGGGCGGAGGCGGCGGCAACCAGGCGCCCGCCGCCGCCTTCACCTTCACCGCCAACGGTCTCGCCGTGACCTTCACCGACACCTCCACCGACCCCGACGGGACGATCGCGTCCCGCCAGTGGAGCTTCGGCGACGGCACGTCCTCGACCTCGGCCAACCCCTCCCACACCTACGGCGCCGACGGGACCTACCCGGTGAAGCTGACCGTCACCGACGACGCGGGCGCGACCGCGACGAGCACGCAGCAGGTCACGGTGTCGACAGGGGGCTCGTCCACCCCCGAGTGCACGGGGGCCGACACCCGGCAGCTCGACAGGAACTGCCGGCGGAGCAACCTGTCGGCGACCTCCGGCGGTTACGCCTACCTCTACCTCAACGTGCCCGCGGGCACCAAGACGCTGACCATCACCTCGTCGGGCGGCACCGGGAACGCCGACCTCTACTACAGCGACAGCACCTGGGCCACCACCTCGAACCACACCCGGCGCTCGACCGGTTCCGGCAACGCCGAGACCCTGACCATCGCCAACCCCCGGGCCGGCTACCACTTCATCAGTCTGTACGCCGCCCAGACCTTCTCCGGAGCCTCGGTCAAGGTCCAGTACTGACCCGGGGGCGGCGGGCTCCTGCCGGCCCGCCGCCCCCGCGTCACCGTCAGCCGGGGCCGGACCGACGTCCGGCCCCGGCCTTTTCACGCTCTCGCGGCGTTCGCCCGCCGTACCGGCGCCGTGCGGCCGACGGCGGTTTCGGTGAGCCGCTTTCCCCGCCGGAAACATCTGCTCTGAGCTGCGGTGACGTCTTCTTTCCGGGTGGCCGCGTATTTATCGGCTGCGCGTTTTGACCGAAAATGACCGATGGATTGATTTCCGATCTCCGGGTTTGTATTTTCCAGTTGAAACGATCGTGTGGCGCGCTTCTGGAAATCCATTGGATTGTTTCCGTTCATTTCCGGTGTCACGTCCGGCCCGGTACGGCCGCCGCTCTCGACGGAGAAGGAGTCACCGATGACGACCCCGAGGACCAGGCTGGGAGTCTTCGCCGTGACGGCGATGATGGCGGTGGGCGCACCGGCGCTGTCGGGCGGTACGGCCGCCGCCGACCCGGGGACGGGAGCCGCGCCTCCGTCCCGGACCACCACGGCTTCGCGGGCCGGCACCGCATCCCGGACCGCCGTCGTTTCCCGGACCGATGCCGCGGACAGGGCACTCGCCGCACGGGCCGGAGAGCTGCGGAAGGGCCCCTGGGACGCCTTCGAGCGGCCCGTGGTGACGGCGGGCCCGCGCGGCCTGCGGTACCTGCTGTACCGGCGCACCCACCGCGGGCTGCCGGTGTACGGCGGCGACGTGATCGTGGTCACCGACGGCAGCGGGGCCGTGGTCCACACCGTGACCACCGGCCAGCGGGCCGTACTGAACGTCGCCACCGTCCCCCGCGTCGGCGCCGGGGCGGCGGCGGCCGCCGCCAGAGCCGGGCTCGCGGCCGTGCGCGAGGTGGGCACACCCCGCCTGCTGGTCCACGCCACGACCGAGCGGCCCCGGCTGGCCTGGGAGGTGACCGTCGGCGCCGGCACCGACCTGGCGCCCAAGGACCGGCGCGTCTTCGTCGACGCGCTCGACGGGACCGTGTTCGAGTCCGAGGACCTGGTCCGCTACGGTCTCGGCCACAGCTACTACAACGGCGACCCGGTGACCATCCAGACCGCGGGCGGCCCCAACTACTTCGTCATGAGCGACCCGACACGCCCCAGCGTGCGCTGCGACGTCGGCCCGCTCGGCATCACCAAGTCCAAGATGGGCGACGACTGGGGCGACGGGACGCCCGCCAGTGAGGAGACCGCCTGCGTCGACGCGGTGTTCGGCGCCCAGAAGCAGTGGGACATGCTGCGCGACTGGTTCGGGCGCAGCGGCACCGACGGGCAGGGCCACAGCCCGCCGGCGCGCCTCATGCCGGACGTGGTCGGCTCCTACCTGAGCGGGTGGGTCGCCCTGGGCCGCAACCAGGCGGGCACGAAGTGGGTCACCTCACTGGACATGGTCGGGCACGAGTACGGTCACCGGGTCTTCCTGGAGTCCGGCTCGGGCTGGAGCGGCTCCTCGGGCGGGGACGGCCAGGAGCACCAGGGGCTGAACGAGTCGTCGGGCGACATCTTCGCCACGCTGCTCGAACACTACGTCAACCACCCGGCCGCGCTCGACGAGCCGGACTACCTGATCGGCGAGGAGGTCGACCTGCTGGGCAACGGGCCGATCCGCAACCTGTACGACCCCGCCCAGCTGGGCGACCAGAACTGCTACACCCCCTACACCCGGGACACCGGCCCGCAGAACCACTGGTTCTACCTGCTCGCCGAGGGCACCAACCCGTCCGGCAAGCCCGCCAGCCCCGTCTGCTCCGGGCCCTCGACGCTGACCGGCATCGGCATCCGCAAGGCGGGGGAGATCTTCTACAACGGCATCCAGCTCAAGACCGCCCCCTGGAACTACGCCAAGGCGCGCCTGAGCACCGTCCAGGCCGCCCTGACCCTCTACCCGGGCAGGTGCACGGAGGTGAACGCCGTCAAGGCCGCCTGGGCCGCCGTCAACGTCCCCGCGAAACCTGGCGAACCGGCCTGCGCCTGAGCCGCCCACCGGTCCGGAGGTGTGACCGCCGGTTCCGGGACGTACCGTGCCACCGGTGCCCCGACCTGGAAGACGCCAGGGGCACCGGTGTCCGCTGTGAGGTGCGCGTGGCGTGCCCGTGGCCTCACGGCTCCAAGCGGACGCGAGCCGGGCGGCGGCCGAGGTGCGGCAGGGGTGGGCAGGTCAGGCGGGTGCCCGAGCGGGTGGGGAGGGCGAATGCCACGGCCTTGGCGGGGGTGTCCGTGGTGAAGGTCGTCGTCGGGTAGGCCCGGCAGTGCCCCTGGGACAGCTCGCGGACCAGCGTCAGACCCCGGCCGCCCTCGGCGAGCAGGTCCAGCGGGGGATGGGCGCGCGGCAGGTCCAGCATGGCGGGAATCCAGCCCAGGTCGGGGTCGCCGTCGACCAGCTCGCACCAGGTGGGGACGCCGCACAGGCTGAGGACGCGGATCTCGTACGGCGGGCGGGCGTGCCACTCGCAGTTGGCGGCGAGCTCGGCCACGACGGTCTCGGCGTCGGCGATCTCCTCCCCGGAGATCCCCTCGGCCTGGAGCACCTCGCGCACGACGGCGCGGGCACGGCGGGAGACCGAACCGGGCCGCAGGACCCTGACCAGCATGTGGACGTCGTCCCGCCTCTTCCCCGGGGCGCCCGTCCCGCGGGCGGAGTCGTCCAGGCGCTCCGTCCGGACGCCGAACGGGTTCCCGGGGCCGTATGAGGGTGGCGGCATGTGCTCTCTCCATCGCTGTCGGTGACTGTGCTCGACAGCAGACGCGACCGGACGGGGGCGGCGAGGTCCGGAGGCGGGCGTCGCCGTTCGCCGAGGGGTGCCGGGTGCGGACGGCCCGCGCCGGTCGCCGGGTGGATCATCGCGCCGGGTGGTCGTTTCCCTGTCGTTTCCCCCGGCGGGTGGAGTCGCGCGGCACGTCCGGTGACAATCGGTTATCACCCGGAAGTGATGTGTGACGGAGGTGGTCATGGATGACACGGTGCGTGGCGAGGGACGGCCTGAGCTGGTGCGCGCCCGCAAGCGGATGGGGCTGAGCCAGGACGCCATGGCGGAGACGCTGTGGGTGTCGCCGACGACGTGGAGCCGGTGGGAGCGGGGGCGGCAGGAGATCCGCCCGGTCTACCGGGCGCGGATGGCCGAGGTGTTCGGGGTCGACCCGGCCGAGGTCGAGCGATGGGTAGAGGGGAGAGCCCCCGTCGACACCCAAGCCTGGCTGCTTCCGGACTTCAGCGACCTGTCGCTCGCGGCTACGGTCAAGACAGCCGAGCGACTGTGGAGGTGTGACGTGGATCCGGACCGGCGCCACCTGCTGGCCGCGCTGCCGTTCGTGCCCGCGGCCTTCGGCAGCTGGCTGTCGGCGTGGAGCTACGGCGCCTCACCGGCATCGGCGGCCTACCAGGGGGCAGGTGCGGCCGTCGGGCTCTCCGACGTCCGGCGGATCGTCGAGGCGCGACAGGCATTCGGGCAGATGGACCACCAGTTCGGCGCCGGGCTGGTGCGCCCGGCCGTGGTCGACTACCTCAACACCGCCGTGGCCCCGCTGCTGCGCGGACGGTACGACGACAGGGTCGGGGCCGAACTGATGACGGCGGCGGCCGGGATGGCTCAGCTGGCGGGCTGGACGGCCTTCGATCTGGACCGTCACGGTCAGGCCCAGCACTACTTCGGACAGGCGCTCACCCTGGCGAAGACCGGGAACGACCCGCTGACGGGTGCCTGGGTGATGACGAGCATGACGGATCAGGCGATTCACCTGGAGCAGCCCGCCCAGGCGGTGTGGCTCGCCCGCGCAGCCGTGGAAACCGCCCGTCAGGTGCAGGCGCCGCCCCGCGCCATGTCGCTGCTGCTGGTCATGGAGGCGTGGGCGACGGCTCTGCAGGCGAGGCCTGCCGAGACCGGTGACGCGCACAGCGCCAAGCGGGTCGAACGGCTGCTTGCCGAGGCCGAGCGGACATACGCCCAGGGCGCCACTGATCGCGATCCGGCCTGGATCGCCTGGTACGACGCTCCGGAACTGACCGCGGAGATGGGCATGTGCTGGAAGCTGCTGGGCGATCACCGGCGGGCCGCCGACTGCGCGGAGTCGGCGGTGCGTGAGTTCACGACGAAGCGGCCTCGATCGGCCCAGCTCAACCGGGTGAACGCCGCCGAGGCCTATCTCGGCATGGGTGAGGTGGAGCAGGCCGTCGACGCGGCGCGGGCCGCGATCCCCATGGCCAGGTCGCTGACCTCCGCCCGCTCGGTCGAACGCCTCAGGAAGTTCTCCGCCAGGCTTGAGCCGTACGGCACGACCATCCAGGTCAGGGAGTTCCGCGCCTACCTCGACGGCGAGCTCGCCTCCTGAGGAGCGGTCCCGCCTCCGGCTGGTGGGCGGGCTCCCCGATGTGGTGGCGGGGAGGGTTCGGCGGGTGGCGTGCGTTCGACGGCGCCGGGCGCGCTCCTGCCTGTGCTCGCCGTACCGGCGCCCGCGAACACCGTCCGGTGGAGGATGCGGAGGTGTTCAGCCGGACGTTCCGGCCTCCAGGATCGAGACGATGGAGAACAGGGTGAAGCACACCGCGCCCAGGCCCACCATCACGCGCGCCGGGATGAAGAACTGGGTGTCGGTGACGGCCGCCTCGAACAGGAAGGCGGAGAGGAACAGGCAGATCAGGGCGGTGGCCACCGGCAGGATGGGGATGCGGTTGGCCAGCGGGAAGGAACGGCGCCACACCAGGGCCAGCAGGAGCGCCTTGGACAGGATGCTGAAGCAGACCAGCGACAGGCCGATCAGGATGTAGCCGGGGGCGATGCGGTAGGGCCGGTCGGAGCTCAGCAGGTCGTACAGTCCCAGCACGAGGTTGATCGTCCCCATGAGGACCACCAGCCAGCTCCACCGGTACCGCTCGGCCTGGCCGAAGGCGTTGCGGACCTGGCGGACGATGCTCGCCACCAGCGCGACCAGGCTGGCGCAGATCGCCGCCAGCCCGAACAGGACGTGTCCGGCGACGTAGTCGGCGCTCCCCCCGCGGGCCATGAGGACGAGGGCGAGGACGAATCCCGCGACGGCGCAGACGATCGGGATGGCCACCAGCACCATGCCCACCTCTCGCAGGTAGGCCTCCTCCGGCGGACCGTCCTGCGGGCTCCTCGCGGCGTTGACCGGGATGAGGGCGAAGGCGGTGGAGGCCGTCGCGACCGTGCTCACGCACACGGCGATGAGACCGACGCCGAGCACCACGTGGCCGGCGACGACGAACTTGGAGGCGTCTCCCCGAAGCACGAGGAACACTCCCCAGCCGATGGTCGCCAGGGCGACGACGTATCCCGACAGCGGCAGGGCGATCCGCCAGAACAGGTTGTACCGGTGAACCAACTGGCGGATGATCGTCGCGGCGGTCGTGAAAAGCGCGTAACAGATCGCGGTCAGCGCGATGTTCACATGGCCCGCGACGAAATGGTCGGCGTCCGTGCCGCCGCTGTCGATGTAGAGGCCGAAGGCGAGGCAGACGGCCCCGATCACCAGCGGGATGGCGCGGAAGAGCACACTTATCGCGAAATTCATGGTTCCCCCGACAGACGCGGCGGTGAATTCCCGGTTCCTACCCCGATGTCTAAGGCTGTCCCTTTCGTTGCAATCTAGTTGTATTGACCACGAACGTTGTTGACATCCCGCAGGCGAGCGCCCGCCTGGGTGAACGGTGGGCTCGCCGTAGGTCGTAGCGCCTTTGGAGTTCAGAGGTGATGGAGATCATCGGGGCGGTAACTGGCTCTGATGTGGACGCGTTCGCCCTGGGGGCCGAGGATGCTGAGGAACTCCACGGGGCGTTCGTCCGCGTTACCGAACCAGTGCGGAAGGTGGGTGTCGAATTCGGCGACTTCGCCCTCGGTGAGGATGAAGTCCTGGTCGCCGAGTACGACGCGTAGGCGACCGCGCAGGACGTAAAGCCAGTGGTAACCCTCGTGTGAACGGGGGTCGGGTTCGCGGCCGTCGGTCAGGCCGGCGGGCAGGATGTGCTTGAACGCCTGCAGTCCACCGGGTTTACGCGTCAGCGGAACGACGGTCATGCCGTTCCGGGTGAACGGCTGAGGATACACCCGGGGATCGAGGTCGGCAGGAGCGCCGATCAACTCATCCACCGGCACCTGGTAGGCCCTGGCCAGAGGCAGTAGGAGTTCCAGGCCCGGTTTGCGGTGCCCGGACTCCAGTCGGGACAGCGTGCTGATCGGAATCCCGGTGGTCTCCGACAGAGCGGTCAGGGTGACGCCGCGGCGACGGCGCAACGCGCGCAGCCGGGGCCCGACCGCAGCCAGCACCACATCGAAGTCATCACTCATACGTTCACTGTGGCTGTGTTTTGCATTTTCTGCAAAGAACTTTGCCCGATTGCTGATGTGGGCGCACCCTGGCGTCGGAGGTGGTCACGATGACTCGAAATCCGCAGGTCAACAACCGTGATCAGTACGACGTAGTGGTGGTCGGCGGAGGCCCGGCCGGCTTGAGCGCGGCGCTCATGCTCGGACGGGCCCGAAGGTCGGTGCTGGTGATCGACAACGGTCGGCCCCGGAACACACCGGCGGCGCATATGCATGGCCTCATTTCCCGTGATGGGGTTCCGCCCGGTGACCTGCTGGAGGCGGGACGCCGCGAGGTGGCTGGCTACGGCGGTGACGTGCAGGCGGGGCAGGCCCTGTCCACGGCACGCGACGGCAACGGGTTCGCGATCAAGCTCGACACCGGTCGCAGGATGCGGGCACGGCGGCTGCTGGCCACTGCGGGAGTCACCGACGAACTACCCGACGTGCCAGGGCTTGCGGCACGTTGGGGACGTGACGTGGTGCACTGCCCCTACTGCCACGGGTGGGAGATCCGCGACCAGCCGATCGGTGTCCTGGCCACAAGCCCGCTGGGGTGCACCAGGCCCTGCTGTTTCGCCAGTGGAGCCACCGGCTGACCCTGCTGCTGCACACCGCCCCACGTCCCACCGCCGAGGAGGCCGAGCAGTTGGCCGCACGCAGGATCACGGTGGCCAGCGGTCAAGTGACCAGTCTGGAGGTCACCGAGGACCGGCTGAGCGGGGTCCGCCTGCACTCCGGCGAGCAGATCCCGTTGCGGGCGCCGGCCGCCGCATCCCGGCATCAATGACCAGCTAGGCAGGACGGTTATGAGTGAACCAACCGCGGCTGACCGCACCACCCGGGCGGACAGTGCACGTCCATCCGGATCCCGTCACTGGTGGATCCTTGCCGTGCTGAGCCTGGCCCAGCTCCTGCTGGTGCTCGACTCCACCGTGATGAACGTCGCCCTGCCCTCGGTGCAGGCAGATCTTGGCTTCAGCACCGCGGACCGGCAGTGGGTGGTCACCGCCTACGCCCTCGTCTTCGGCGGCACGCTCCTGGCCGGAGGCCGGTTGAGCGACATACTCGGCCGTAAGCGCATGCTGATCCTGGCGACGGCCGGGTTCACCCTCGCCTCCGTCCTGGGCGGCCTTGCGAACGGCTTCGTCATGCTGGTCATCGCGCGTGCCCTCCAAGGTTTCTTCGGCGCCCTGCTGGCACCGGCGACGCTGTCGCTCATGACCACGACCTTCACCGACCAGACGAGGCGCGGCAAGGCATTCGGGATCTTCGGCGCGGTCTCCAGCAGCGGCAGTGCCATCGGGCTGCTGCTCGGCGGGGCGCTGACCGAGTACCTGGACTGGCACTGGTGCCTGCTGGTCAACGTGGTGGTCGGTGCCGTGGTCCTCGCGGCGGCCTCGGCCCTGGTGCCCGCACAGAGCCCCGAATCAACCCGCCCGCGCCTGGACATACCCGGCATGATCACTTCCATGCTCGGTGTCTTTGCCCTGGTCTACGGATGCTCCGCGGCGGAGCGCGATGGGTGGACGAGCCCGGTGCCCCTGGGTGCGCTCGCCGCGGGCGTGCTGCTCCTGGGACTGTTCGTGTGGACCGAGACCCGGGTCGCCCAGCCCCTGCTGCCGATGCGGGTCGTGCTCGACCGGAACCGGGGCGCTGCCTATCTGATGGTCGCGATCGCTGGCATCGGCATGTTCGGCGTCTTCCTGTTCCTTGCCTACCACCTGCAGCAAGTGCTCGCCTTCACACCGCTGATGACCGGCGTGGCGTTCCTGCCCATGGTCCTGTCGCTGGTGGTCATGGCGATCGTGACCGGCAGCGTCCTGCTGCCCCGCACCGGACCGCGTTCCGTCGTCATCGGCGGGTTCCTCCTCACCGCGCTGGGAACCTCGCTATTCACCGGGCTCACCGTGCACAGCGGATACGCCAGCGGCATCCTGCCAGGACTGCTGATCACCGGCGCCGGCTTCGGCCTGATCTTCGGACCCGCGATGAACCTCGCCACCGACCGGGTGGACCCCACCGACGCCGGCGCCGCCTCCGCCATGGTCAACGCCGGACAGCAGATCGGAGCCGCCATCGGTACCGCCCTGCTCAACACCATCGCCGTCAGCGCCACGTCGAGCTACCTCGCCAACCACCCCCAGCCCCCTGATGCCGCCGCGCAGGCATCCGTACACGGCAACATCGTCGCCTTCTGGGTGACCGTGGCGGTGTTCGTCCTCGCTGCCCTCGCGTGCGGCCTCATCGTCCGGCCAGGACGCCAGTTGGGATCGACAGACAGTAAACCCACGCCGACGACAGCAACCTGAGCGCACCCCACACCGACCGTCACCAAGGAACCAAGGAGAGGACTGAGCGCCATGGACGTCCGACGCTGGGACGAGATGTACCGCAGCCACGACCAGGTATTCAGCGGCAACCCCAACGGCGTGCTCGTCGCCGAAACCATCGACCTGCCACCGGGCCGAGCGCTCGACGTCGGATGCGGTGAAGGCGCCGACACCCTCTGGCTGGCACGCCGCGACTGGCAGGTCACCGCGGTCGACATCTCCGAGGTCGCCCTGCGGCGCGCCGCCACCGCTGCCACGGACGTCCAGGACCGCGTGGTGTGGGCACGGGCCGACATCCTCACCACGCCACCCCCGGCAGGCGCCTTCGACCTGGTGTCCGTCCACTACTTCCCGCTCAAGCGTCAGCCGGGCCACACCGCGCTGCGCGGCCTTCTGGACGCTGTCGCCCCCGGCGGCACGCTGCTCTTTGCCACCCACGCCCTCGCGGACCTGGCCCTGCACCAGGAGGAGGGCTTCGACCCCTCCGACTACTACCAACCCGACGACATCGCCCAACTCCTCGACCCCACCTGGAACATCCTGATCAACGAGACCCGCCCCCGCACCGCCCCGGCCCCCACCGGCACACACCACTCCCACGACACCGTCCTGAGAGCACTACGCCTGCCGTGAGCACCCCCTCGCCGCGCTCGTCGTCATCGAAGTCCCGCTGAGGAAGGCTTACCCACACCCACTGGCGAAGGGAGCGAGAACACCCGCGCCACCCACCATGGTCACCTGCCCCACCACACACCAGGGCTGAAGACGTCGAGGGCGGAAGTGCCTGCCGCCGTCGCCAAGCCCGGCAGCTTCGTCACAGCAGTCACACAACAGAGGTCTCTTTGTCCCATCCCAATGCCCGGCTCACCATCCACGGCAGACGGCTCCTGGTCGGCCGGGTTCGCGCCGGCAGGCCCGTCGCCCACGTCGCCGACGAAATGGGCATCTCCCGCACCACCGCCCACAAGTGGGTCCGGCGCTGGCGAGCCGAAGGCGACGCGGGGCTGTACGACCGCACGAGTCGGCCCCGGACCACCCCGCACCGCACCCCGACCGATACCGAAGCCCAGATCTGCGCGCTGCGCCGAGAGCGGCCACCGGATCATGTCCCGGCAGCAAGCCCTCGCCAACCGGCAGGCCACCACCGGTGTGCGCAAGGGCGGCGGTCCCGTGATCGGCTACAGCTTCATCCACTCCGCCATCGATGATCATTCCCGGCTCGCCTACAGCGAGGTCCTCACCGACGAACGCAAGGAGACCACCGCCGCATTCTGGCGGCGCGCGAACGCCTTCTTCACGGCTCATGGCATCACCATCGAGCGTGTTCTCACGGACAACGGCTCCTGCTATCGGTCCGGGCTGTTCGGCCGGACTCTGAGCGCGGCCGACATCATCCACAAACGCACCCGGCCATACCGTCCGCAGGCGAACGGCAAGGTGGAGCGCCTAAACCGCACCCTGCTCGACGAATGGGCATACGTACGCCCGTACTCCAGCAACGCCGAGCGTACCGAAGCCCTGGCGGACTTTCTCCACACCTACAACTACCACCGGTGCCATACCGCACTCGACGGGCAGCCACCCATCAGTCGCGTCAACAACCCTGCGGGTAAATACATCTAGTCCAGCGGTCCGCGCCACCGTGCGGAGACCCGCGGGTACCGGCCTGTGATCCGGCCGGAAGCCGCGGGGCCGGCGCCGGTTCCGGACGGCCGCGCCCGCGCCCCGGGACCCGACGGACGGGCGCCCCCCCGCACGGTCCGGCGTCGGCACGCCCCGGCGCCGGGGCCTGGCGGGTGTCCGCTCCCGGGACGGTCAGCGGTGGTAGACCTCCTCGCCGCCGACGAAGGTCATCGCGACCTGGGTCCGCCAGATGTCGGCGGCGGGTTCGGTGAACGGGTCGCGGTCGAGGACGACCAGGTCGGCGCGGTTGCCGGGGGTGACGGTCCCGGCCTCGTCGTCGTTGTTGATCCAGGCCGAGCCGGCCGTGTAGGCGGTCAGCGCGGTGGCGAGGTCCAGGCTCTGGCCGGGCAGGAACGGGGTCTGGGCCGTCGGATAGTCCGCGTGGACCGAGCTTCCCGGTTCGGTGCGGTTGACCGCCACGTGCATGCCCTGGATCGGGTCGGCGTTGGAGACGGGCCAGTCGCTGCCCGCGCAGAAGCGGGTGCCCGCCCGCAGCAGGTCGGCGAACGGGTACTGCCAGCCGGATCGCTCCTCGCCCAGGAACGGGATCGTCAGCTCGTCCATCTGGGCGTGGTGGGTGGCCCACAGCGGCTGCAGGTTCGCGGTCACCCCGAGCTCGGCGAAGCGCGGCACATCCGACGGCTCGATGATCTGCAGGTGCGCGACGTGATGCCGGTTGGCCCGGTCGGTTCCCTCGAAGCTGTCGAGCGCCTCGCGGACCGCGCGCTCGCCGATCGCGTGGAAGTGCACCTGGAAGCCGTGCCGGTCCAGCTCGGCGACGTACCCCTTCAGCAGCGCCGGGTCCACGTAGGACAGGCCGGTGCCGCCGCAACGGCAGTAGGGCTCGATCACCGCGGCGGTGAAGTTCTCGGCGATGCCGTCCTGCATGATCTTCACCGAGGTGGCGCGGAAGCGCTCCAGCCCCTCGGCCGACTCGCGGCGCTCCACCAGCTCGGGGATCTGCTCGGCGCCGCGCGCGCGGTCCCACCACAGCGCGCCCACGACCCGGGCCCGCAGCCTTCCCGACGCGGCCGCGGAGACGTAGGTGGGCAGCTGGTCGTCCGAGCCCGCGTACGACCCGACGATGGCGTCCTGCCAGCCGGTGACGCCCAGGGAGAACAGGTGGTTCTGGGCGTCGAGCAGCGCCTCGGTCAGGTCCCGGGCGGTGGGGCGCGGGGTGAGCAGGCCGACCAGGTCCATCGCGCCCTCGTGCAGCACGCCGCTCGGCGTGCCGTCGGGGTCGCGCTCGATCCGGCCGTCCGCCGGGTCGGGGGTGTCGCGGGTGATGCCCGCGCGTCTCAGGGCGGCGCTGTTGACCCAGGCGGCGTGGTGGTCACGCTGGATGAGGTAGACCGGCCGGTCGAGGAAGTCGATCTGCGAGCGGTGCGGCAGGCCGCCGGGGAAGGCGGCCATGTCCCAGCCTCCGCCGTCGATCCACTCGTGTGAGGGGTGCGACTCGGCGTAGGCGATGATCCGCTCGATGTACTCCGGCAGGCCGTAGACCTCGGACAGGTCGCACTTGGCCCGTTCGAGACCGGCCTGCACCGGATGGATGTGGGCGTCGGTGATGCCGGGGATCAGCAGGCCGCCGCCGAGGTCCACGGTCTCGTGGCCGGGGGCGGCCCGCCGTACGACCTCGGTCTCCGAGCCGACGGCGGCGATCCGGCCGTCGCGGACCAGCACCGCCTCGGCGAAGGCGTCCGCGGCCAGGAACGCCCGGCCGCCCCGGAACAGGATGTCGCTCACCTGACCTCCACCGATGCGTCGGAGGGGGTGTCGGACGGGTGGATCATGGCTCTCCTCGGTGTGCGGTGACGGCCGCGGCTCGGCGTCCGGTGGTGGAGCCGGCGACCGGCTCCACCTCCCAGCCTCGCACCTTACGGCCGGCCCGGGACGGTGAGGCATGTTCCGTGCCCACGCGGAATCGGGTCGCGCGGCGTACGGCTCGCCGGGTTCGGCGACGTCACCCCCGTGACCGTGCGGCCGTCCGGCCGTCGCCGGTCGATGGTCCACGTGCGCGGCGGCGCACCGGCCGCGGGGCGCGCCGAGCGGCTCGCGGCCCTCCCAATCATGCTCCATCCGTCAGAGGAGGCATGTTCTCCAGCGGAAACCGTTGTGAGAACGCGTTACGGTCGATCTTTTCCAGCGTAACGACCACCTCACTCCCGTGTAGCAGTCTCGTAACAGGGGTGCGCCAGGCTGGGCTGCGAAGAGGGAGGGTTCGATGGGGTTTCTGAGGATTCGTACTACGGTTGACGAGCGGCCGGGACGGCTGGCCTCACTGGCCGCCGCGCTCGCCGAAAAGGGCGGCAACATCCTGGGCCTGAGCGTCCAGTCCAACACGGACGGCACCGTCGACGAGTTCGTCGCCGACATCCCCGCCGGGCCGGAGGCCGTACGCGAGGCGCTGGAGGCGGCGGGCGGCCGCCGGGTCCAGGTCGTCGCCGCCACCGCCCACGAGCTGACCGACGAACCGACCCGAGCCCTCCTGCTCGCCTCCCGGCTGCGCGCGATGCCCTGGCGGCTTCCCGAACTGCTGGGAGAGTTGCTGCGAGCCGACGACGCCCGCTGGGTCTACGGTTCTGACATGAGCGATCTCCCGGACCCGACGCTGCTGACCGTACCGGTCGCCCCGCGCCGCTCCATCCGGTTGCGCCGGGCGGATCTGCCCTTCACCCTGACCGAGGCCGCCAGGGCCGCCTCCTTCGTACGGCTGGCCCAGCCCACTCCCCGGCCGACCGGCGGCGAGCGGGTCGTCAGGCTGTCCGACGGCACCGAGTCCCGGATCCGGCCGCTCACCCGGCTCTACCGCGAGGCCGTCCGCGACCTGCACGACCGCTGCTCGCCCGAGTCCCGACGCTTCCGCTACTTCACCGCGATGCCCACGCTGCCGCCCCGCGCCTTCGACCGGCTCTGCGATCGCAGCCGGGGCCTGTCGCTGGTCGCCGGGCACGACGGGCAGGTCATCGCCATGGCCAGCCTGATGTTCACCCCCGATCCGGGCATCGCCGAGATGGCCCTCCTGGTCGAGGACCGCTGGCAGGGCTTGGGGCTGGGCGCCGCGCTGGCCAGGATGATCGTCACCGAGGCCCGCGATCTGGGGTTCGCCGAGGTCAGGGCAGGGCTGCTGGCCGACAACGTGCGCATGCGCAGGCTGCTGGGCTCGCTGGGCGCCACGCTGAGCCAGAGCGAGGACCCCGGCGTGGTCGAGGCCAGGCTGGCCGTGGGCGCGGTGGCGGCGGCGTCCCCGCACTGATCCGGCCGTCCGGCCTTTTCGCACCCGGGCGCCGGGGGAGCCGGGGCCGCTAGGAGTCAGGGGTGGGCGGTCCGGGGTCGGGCGGCGCTCCCAGGGCGTCCAGCCGTCGCTCGATCCGCTCCAGGGTCTCCTGGATGCGATCCAGCCTCGCGGTGTTCGAGGGGCCGATGTTCATTCCCTCCTCGAACACCGAGATGGAGTGCTCGGGGCCGCGCCGCCCGAGCAGCGCGAGCACCTGGGCCCGTACGATCTCCAGCCGCGCCCCCTGTTTGACGAGCACCTGGGCGGCCACGCCCTCGCCCTCCCGGATCAGGCCGAGCAGGATGTGCTCGGTGCCGATGTAGCTGTGGTGCAGGCTCAGCGCCTCACGCAGGGACAGCTCCAGCACCTTCTTGGCGCGCGGGGTGAACGGGATGTGGCCGATCGGCGCCCCGTCGCCCTCGCCGATGATCTCCTCGACGTCGGCGCGCACCCGCTCGCCGTCGATGCCCAGACTCCGCAGGGCGCGGCCCGCGACGCCGTCCTCCTCGTCGATCAGGCCGAGCAGGATGTGCTCGGTGCCGATGGAGGTGTGACTGAGCCGCCGTGCCTCTTCCTGGGCCAGGACCACAACGCGGCGGGCGCGGTCGGTGAAGCGCTCGAACACGAGAGGCCTCCGTGAGGGGTGTCGAGGTGCTTGACCCCACTATGCGACAGTTGCCCGGCAAAGGGGAGGAAATATCGCGGTGGAATGCCGTTCATAAGCGATGCCGGTTCAAGGATTCCCCAGGCGGTTTGCCCGCTCCGGAGTGCTGTCCGACTAAACTGACATTTCTGTGTGAGATTAACCGGGCAAACCTGTCGTGCCCCGATACGGCGTGCGTAAGGTCGCCGCATGACGATCGACGCCTTCATCGACGCGCTGCCCAAGGTCGAGCTCCACGTCCACCTGATCGGCTCCGCCTCCGTCCCCACGGTGCTGGAACTCGCCCGCCGTCATCCCGGCGGTCCCGTGCCCACCGCGGAGGAGGAACTGCGGGACTTCTACCGCTTCCGCGACTTCCCGCACTTCGCCGAGGTCTACCGGGCGGTCAACGCCCTGGTCCGGGAGCCCGAGGACGTCGCCACCCTGGTGACCGGGCTGGCCCGGGACCTCGCCGCGCAGAACGGGCGCTACGTCGAGCTGACGGTCACCCCCTACGCCCACCACGTCGTGGGCATGCCCATGCGGGCCGTCACCGAGGCGCTCGACCTGGCCGCCCGGCGCTCCCTCGACGAGCACGGCGTCCAGGTCGGCTACATCTTCGACATCCCCGGCGAGTACGGTGCCGAGGCCGCCCGGGTGACCCTGGAGCACGCCCTCGAAGAACCTCCCCGTGCTTTGGTAGGTTTCGGGCTCGCCGGGATCGAGCAGGAGCGCCCGAAGCATCGCGACGTCTTCAGGGACGCCTTCCGCGCCGCGACCGCCGCCGGGCTGCGCAGCCTCCCGCACGCCGGGGAGATGACCGGTCCCGAGACCGTCTGGGAGGTCGTCGACGCCCTCGGCGCCGAGCGGATCGGTCACGGCATCGCCTGCCTGGACGACCCTCGCCTCGTCGCCCATCTCCGCGAGACCCGGATCCCCCTGGAGGTCTGCCCCACCTCCAACGTGTGCACCGGCCAGGTCGCCGCGATCGAGGACCACCCCCTGCCGCGCCTGCTGAAGGAAGGCCTGTACGTCACCCTCAACAGCGACGACCCGCCCATGTTCGCCACCACCCTGAGCCGGGAGTACCGCGTCGCCGCCGAGGTCTTCGGCCTTGGCCGGGAGGACCTGGCGGAACTGGCCCGCAACGCCGTCAACGCCTCCTGCCTGGATCCGGCGGGCAAGCGGCGGATCATCGCCGAGATCGACGCGCTGCCCTGACCTGCCGTACGGCCCCGCCCCGGCGACCGCCGTCCCCGCCGTCCCCGAGAGCGCCTTTTCGCGGGCGGCTCACCCCGTTCCCAGCCCCGGCCCGGCTCACTTGGCTCCCGAAGGCAGGCTGAACTGGCTCAATCCCTCCCTGAACTCGGTCGCCCACTCGGCGGTCTCGTTGTTCACGATCTCCGACAGGTCGGTGACGAACGCGCGGACCAGGTCGAGATACTCCTGAACCGGCGTCTCCTGCCCGGCCGACGCGTCACGGACGCCGAGACCGGCCCAGTCGAGCTGGAACTCGTGCAGCCGCTGCCGGATCGCGTGCGCCGACAGCATGTCCCGCATCCAGCCCGACGAGAGCCCGAGGAAGTGGTCGAAGGCCACGCACACCCCGGCCGAGGCCAGCAGCACGTATCCCCACCCCATGCCGCCCCAGGAGGCGGCCGCACTCGCCAGCGGCTGCAACCCCCCGGCCGCCGCCAGCACGATCGCCGTGCCCCGCAGCCTCCGGGAGACGGTCTTCTTGCGGATCCGGTCGCGCATGTACCAGCCGTGGGCCTCGATCGCCCGCTCCTCCATGTCGAGGTACATCCGCCGCAGCACTTGCTCGGGTGCCCGCCACTCCTCCGCGGTGACCAGCGGGAACGTCCGTACCCCGAGATCGGTCTCCTTGGCCCGGTGCACCCGGACGGACACCTCTCCCGCGGGATTCTCCGGCCGGGGGGAAGAGGGGGTGGGAACGGGGGCCGGGGGAGGAGCGGTCACCTCGGGAGCCTGACCGGACGGGAGGGGGGATTCGGGAGTGGTCATGCCTCTTCCTGCCCTGAAGGGGATGAGATCAGCGCGCTCAGGGGGGAATCGTAGGGGACACGGCGGATCTCGGGAATGTACGGATCGAGCTCACCGGGGGCGAAGGTGCACAGGCCGATCGTCCACCAGAACCGCCCGGACGGGGAGCCCGTGAACTTGTAGGTCATACCGTCCGGCCCGAAGGCGGCGGACCCGTCGGGCAGCGGAAGAAGTGTGCCGAGGAGCGAGTAGGTCGCGGAGTCCCAGATGCGTACTCCCCGGTCGTTTCCCGCGGTGGCGAGGTGGGTGCCGTCCGGGCTCCAGGCCACCGCCCGGACCCAGTCGGTGACGTCTTCGAGTATGTGGACGAGGTCTCCGGTCGTGGGGTTCCAGATGCGTACGGTGCCGTCGTCACTGCCGGTGGCGAGGTGGGTGCCGTCGGGGCTCCAGGCCACGGAGTAGATCCAGCCGCTGTGGCCTTCGAGGGTGTGGGCGAGGGTGCCGGTTGCGGTGTTCCAGATGTGTGTGACGTCGTATCCCCCGGTGGCGAGGCGGGTGCCGTCGGGGCTCCAGGCCACCGAGCACACCCTTCCGGTGCGGTCTTCGAGGGTGCGGACGAGGGTGCCGGCTGCCGGGTTCCAGATATCTACGGTGCCGTTGTCGTGCGTGATGGCGAGGTGGGTGCCGTTGGGGCTCCAGGCCACCGAGAGCACGCTGCGGATGTGCTTTTCGGGGGTGTGGGCGAGGGTGCCGGTTGCGGTGTTCCAG
>NZ_JBFBCF010000012.1:63860-64711 GCF_040683035.1 Streptosporangium sp. NPDC051022
AGATGTGTACGGCGTTCTGCCCGCCGGTGGCGAGGTGGGTGCCGTCGGGGCTCCAGGCCACGGAGTAGATCCAGCCGGTGTGGTCTTCGAGGGTGTGGGCGAGGGGGCCGGTCGCGGTGTTCCAGATGTGTACGGCGTTCTGCCCGCCGATGGCGAGGCGGGTGCCGTCGGGGCTCCAGGCCACCGAGCGCACGCTGCCGGTGCGGTCTTCGAGGGTGTGGGCGAGGGTGCCGGTCGCGGTGTTCCAGATGTGTACGGCGTTCTGCCCGCCGGTGGCGAGGTGGGTGCCGTCGGGGCTCCAGGCCACGGAGTAGATCCAGCCGGTGTGGTCTTCGAGGGTGCGGGGCGGGGTGCCGGTGGTGAGGTCCCACAGTTGTACGGTGCCGTCGTTGTCGCCGGCGGCCAGGTGGGTGCCGTCGGGGTTCCAGGCCACCGAGCGCACGCTGCCGGTGCGGTCTCCGAGGGGGCGGGTCGTGGTGCCGGTGGCGAGGTCCCACAGGTGTACGGTGCCGTCGTTGTCGCCGGCGGCGAGGTGGGTGCCGTCCGGGCTCCAGGCCACCGAGAGCACGCTACCGGTGTAATGTCCGAAGACGCGGGTGAAACGACTGGTCGCGACGTTCCAGATGTGCACGATCTCGCTGTCGATGCCGCCGCCGCCGCCGGTGGCGAGGTGGGTGCCGTCGGGGCTCCAGGCCACCGAGCGAACCCAGTAGCCGGGGTCTTCGAGGATGCGGGTCGTGGTGCCGGCCGAGAGGTTCCAGATGTACGTGGCCTCGTCGCCGCCGGTGGCGAGGTGGGTGCCGTCGGGGCTCCAGGCCACCGAGCGAACCCTTCCGGTGTGGCCTTCGAGG
>NZ_JBFBCF010000012.1:64810-159420 GCF_040683035.1 Streptosporangium sp. NPDC051022
GGTGCGGGTCGGGGTGCCGGTGGCGAGGTCCCACAGGTGTACGGTGCCGTTGTCGCCGCCGGTGGCGAGGTGGGTGCCGTCGGGGCTCCAGGCCATCGGGAGCACGCTGCCGGTGTGGTCTTCGAGGGTGCGGGTCGGGGTGCCGGTGGCGAGGTCCCACAGGTGTACGGTGCCGTTGTCGCCGCCGGTGGCGAGGTGGGTGCCGTCGGGGCTCCAGGCCACCGTGTGAACCCTGCCGATGCGATCTCCAAGGGTACGGATGAGGGCACCCGTGGTCGGGTCCCAGATGTGTGCCCTTTTCCCGCCGGAGGCGGATGCCAGGAGGGTGCCGTCTGGGCTCCAGGCCACCGTTCTGGCGGATCCGTCCGGCAGGATGGTCAGCCGGGCCGCAGAGACGGTGTGCCAGGGGAGGGCGGCTCCGAAGGTGTCCCGGCCGTCGAGGAGACCCGACGGGACGGTCGCTCCCAGGAGGATCGTCCGTGACCAGCGTGTCCCGTCAGCTCGGATACCGGTGAGATCGGTGGCGATCAGCTTCGCGAAGGAGAAGGCGGCTCCCGTCAGATCGGCGTTCCGCAGCCGGAGTCCTACCCCTGAGCTGTGCCGTAGGTCGGCGGAGGCCAGGTTCGCCCCGGAGAGGTCGGCGTCGTCGAGCCGGGCCTCCCGGAGATCCGCGCCTGACAGGTCCGCGTCGCGCAGGTCGGCTCCTCTGAGGTCGGCTCCTCTGAGGTTCGCCTCCGGCAGCCTGACGACCGGGAAGGGGACGATGCCCGCGTGCGCGGAGGCGCCCAGTCTGCGGAGCAGGGTCAGCGCGTTCAGCTTGGCCGCCTCGGTTGTCTCCTCCGGCAGAGCCCAGAGCCGGGAGCGGGCCCAGCCGATCGCCCTCTCTCGGCCCGCGAGTTCGGCGACGAAGTCGATCATCAAGTCGGAGACGGGCCGCAGCGTCAGCTCGGCCGGGTCGAGGCCCGGCTCGCCGAGCTGGTCGGCGACCTGTTCGGCGACCAGCCACTCCATCACCGAGCGGTGCACGAACTTGAAGCGGTCCGCCTCGGGGCGGACAAGCAGGGTGCCCGATCCGATCATGTGGGAGGCCTGGTCCATGGTGAGCTGGAGGTCGGCCAGGCTCTCCAGCGCTCCGGCGGCGGCGCCGAGCGTCTCTAGGTCGAGGGCCTCCTCACCGGAGCTCCACAGCCGCAGGGCCAGTGTCCGCACCGCGTTCCAGCGGTCCTCGACCGACAGCGACGGCGCCGCGCCCCTCGGCTGGGCCCGGTCGTACTCGAACTCCAGCCAGCGCTGCAGCAGCTCGCGGTAGAGCACCGCCGCGCTGATCGTGCCCTCCCGGTCGCGGACCCGGCGAAGCCGGTCCTCGTCGAGGCGGGCGATGAAGCTGAGCATGCGCGGGTTGCGCGACAGGCCCAGCAGGTCGCGCACGTCGCGCAGCAGCCCGAGCCGGGCGCGTGCCCCGGCCTCGTCGCCGTCCAGCAGCCGGGTCAGGAAGGCCAGGATCTGCGCGTCGTCGAAGTCGTGGATCTTGACGAGCCTGCGGCCCGGCATGCCCGCCAGCCGGGTGGCCAGGGCCGTCTCCACCTGCCGGTCCGACAGGAAGTACTGGGTACGGCTGGTCAGCACCACCTTCGCCCGCCCCTGCGCGGCCCGCACCAGCGTGCTCAGGTGCTCGGCGGCCTGCTCGTAGGTCACCCGCAGCGCCAGCTCGTCGAAGCCGTCGAACAGCAGCAGCACCCGCCCCTCCTGGATGAGGTAGCGCAGCAGCCGGTGGTCGATGACCTCCTCACCTCCGGCCGTCAGGTGCGCGGCCAGCAACTCGTCGAGGCCGTGGGCCTTCTCCAGGTCCCGCAGCTGGATCAGGACCGGGATGACCGGTGGCACGCCCTCCTCGTAGATCAGCCGGGTCAGCTCGCGCAGCAGGAAGGTCTTGCCGTGCCCGAACTCGCCGAGCACGACGACGAACCGGCCCTCGTGGTCGGCGACCCACTCCCGCAGCCGCTCCAGCAGGTCCGTCCGGGCCTGGGCCGTTCGCTCCCGGTCGCCCATGACGCCGAACCGCTGCGGGACGTAGAGCGAGGGCGGGTAGATCTTGCTGTTCGCCAGCCGCTCGGCCTGTCCCCTGGCGTAGGGCTGCAGGTCGTACATGCCCTGGAACTCCATCAGGCGCTGTAACCGCAGGCCGCGCATGCCCGCCCACCGGCGCAGCTCCTCGGGGGCCGGGTCGCCGTCGTAGACGAGGACCGAGGTCAGGTGCGGATCGCCCGCCCGGTAGCGCGCGTCCACGCCGGAAAGGAAGGTCTCGATTGTCTCCCGGGCCGGTGTTCCCTCGTGGGCGCCCACCGGATACAGCGACACCTGGGGCTCGCCCGGCACGGCCACCCGGAGATAGCCGGAAAAACGCCCGCCGCTCGTCGTGACCTTCTCCACGAGCGCGCCCGGATGACGGACCTCGCAGACCCGTTGCACCCGGGTGAGGAGATCGTCGCGCCGACGCTCCGAGCGGCCGCCCGCCTGGGCGAAGGACTTGACCTCCCGGTACTCGTCTCTGTCCCCCTCCTGGTCGTCGTCACCGGCCGGATCGGGGAACGCGGCGCCCGCCTGGTCGAAGGAACGCCGTACCGTCCGGGTCGGCTCGTCCGGCCTCCTGCCCACGCCCGTGTCGCCCTCCCAGCGGGAGCGGGCCGCGTTGTAGCGCCTGCCGTACACGGTCAGGCCCGTCCGTGACAGCCGGATCAGCTGGTACTGGTTGGGCACCTCCTCGGGGCGGGCCTGCTTGCGCACGCCGGCGCTGCCGGCGCACAGCACCGGCAGGCCGTCGGCGCCGAAGCTGCCGATCCTGCCCTCGTGGGTGTGGCCGTGCAGCAGCACGTGCAGGTGCGGGGCGAGCAGTTCCTCGAACCGGTCGCGGTCACGCAGGAAGGCGTCGTCGCCCGGATCGTTGATCCCCGGGTTGTGGTGCATCACGCCGATCCGCAGCCAGCCCCGCCGGGTGTGCTCGCGTAATCGCTCGGCGAACCAGCGCAGTTGCTCCTCGCCGCAGTATCCGTAGTGGTCGGTGTCCCGGTGGGTCTCGGCGACGGTCGAGTTGAGCCCGGCGACGACGGTCCTCAGCTCCGGCATCTCGAACAGAGTCCAGGGCTGGTCCTTGGGGAAGGATATGCCCGACTTATCTGCATAAAACTGCCCGAACATCCTGAAGTACGGCTGCCATTTTGGCCAGTAAGGAGGAGTTGGTGTAGTTTCGTCCCCCTCGCAGTCCTCGAAATACGCCCGGCACTTCTTCCAGTTGACATCGTGATTTCCCGGCACCATCGCCACGCGCTCGCGTCCCAGGCCCAGCCCCTCCGACAACTCGGTGAGGAACTCGCCGACCCTGGTGAACTCGTTGGGAAGCGCCCACTCGGCCAGATCGCCCGAGGCCACCACCAGGTCGGGGCGCACGCCGTACTCCTCGCCGAGCCAGGCGACGTCCTCCAGCAGCCGGGCGGCCAATGAGGAGAATCGCCGGTCTCCGGCTGTTATCCCCTCGGTTCCGAATCGATGCTCTCCACCGAACTGCGTGTCGGAGACATGGAGCACCGTAATCGACCGTTCCCTGTTCATCGTCCCCCCGCCCGCGTCGCCGTGGCGGTAATCATAGGGCGATTCTTTATGAGAAAAGCCCCGTGAACGGACATGCCATTCACGGGGCTTGACGGGAAACGCGGGATCAGGGAGAGGAGATGCGGCCCAGGGACGGGGGGATCTTGGAGGCGGCGGCCCTGTCCAGCAGGAACAGCGTCCGCTGGCGGCCGCGGGCGCCCGCCGCCGGGACCTGCATCGGCCCCGAGTCCGCCAGCGCCAGCCGTACGGCTCCCGCCTTCTCCTCACCCGCGGCGACCACCCACACCTCGCGCGCGCTCTGGATGACCGGCAGCGTCAGCGAGATCCGGGTGGGCGGAGGCTTCGGGGAGCCGTGCACCGCGACCACGGGGCGCGTGTCGTAGAGCGCCGGCAGGCCGGGGAACAGCGAGGCCACATGGCCGTCCGGGCCCATGCCGAGCATCAGGACGTCGAAGGAGGGGGTGGGGCCGTGGTCCTCGGGGCGCGCGGCCCGGCGCAGTTCCTCGGCGTAGGCGTCGGCCGACTCCTCGGCGGTCATGCCCGAGTCGGGACCGCGCATCACGTGGACGCGGGCGGGGTCGACGTCCACGTGGTCCAGGAGGGCCTGGCGGGCGCCGGTCTCGTTGCGCTCGGGGTCGCCGGACGGCAGGAAACGCTCGTCGCCCCACCAGATGTCCAGGTTCCGCCAGTCGATCGCGTCTCGGGCCGGGCTGGCCGCGATCTCGGCCAGGGTGGCGATGCCGACGGTGCCGCCGGTCAGCACCAGGGAGGCCGAGCCCTTGCCCGACTGGGCGTCGACGGCCCGGGTGATCACCCGGGCGGCGACGGCCTTGGCGAGCATGTCGGCGTCGCGATGGATGATCACAGTGGGAACGCTCACGGGACTTCTCTTTCGACTTCGACGGACTCCCGGCGGATCCCGCGGCCGTCTTCCGGCACGGGGACCGCGTCAGCGAGTCTTCGGATCTTGGAACAGGTCTTCGGTGAGAACGGTCTTCGGCGAGGCCGGGCCCGCGGGACGGGGCTCGCGATGAAACAGCGCCCCGCGGCGGACCGCGGGGCGCTGCGCACGGGTCAGGACCTGTGGCCGCGGGACAGCCGCCGGAGCGTGGCCTCGTAGATCTCGTCGGGGTCCAGGCGTCGCATCTCCTCGGCCAGCAGCTCCGAGGTCGGGCGCCGGGTCAGGGCGACCTGGCGGTCCGGCTGACCGGGACGCGACAGCGTGGCCAGGCGCCCGTCGCCGCGGGTGATGGTGATGTCCCCCTCGGCCGTGGACAGCTTGACCGCGGTCAGGCCGGGCCCCTCGGACTCGGTGACCTTCACCGGCGCGCCGAGACGATCGCTCAGCCAGGCCGCCAGCAGCGACGCGCTGGCGTGACCGGCCACGGCCTCGACGCTGCCCTTCTTCACCTTGCCGACCGGCTGGTCGAACGCGGCGGCCAGCAGGCTCCGCCACGTCGTCAGCCGGGTCCAGGCCAGATCGGTGTCGCCGGGCACGTAGCCCTTGAGCCGGCCGACGATCTCCTTCACCGAGTCGGCCGCCGAGCGCGCGTCGACGATGCGGCGCTGGGCCAGCACGCCGATGGCGTCCTTGGCGGGCATCTCCGGGGCCTCACCCGGCCACCAGGCCACCACCGGGGTGTCGGTGAGCAGCAGCGGGCCGACCACCGAGTCGGCGTGCTCGGTGAGCTCGCCGTACAGGCGCAGCAGTATCACCTCGCCCGGGGTGGACTCGCCGAAACGGATCTCGGCGTCGAGGCGGTTCGGCTCCTTCGGGTCGCGGGGGATGACGACCAGTATCCGGGAGGGGTGCTCCCGGGCGGCATCGGTCGCCGCCCGGACCGCGTCGTACTGGTTGCTCTCGTCGGCGACCACCACCAGGGTCAGCACCATGCCGACCGCGGGGGTGCCCATCTGGTGCCGCAGCTGGGTGAGCTGGGAGGAGATCTTCGACGCGGTCGTGCCGGTGAGCATGAAGCTCGTCATCTACAGCCTCCTCCATGTGCGCCCGTCGCGGGCCATCATCTCGTCGGCGGAGGCGGGACCCCACGTGCCCGCGGGGTACTCCTCCGGCGCTCCCTGGGTGGCCCAGAAGTCCTCGATCGGGTCGAGGATCTTCCACGACAGCTCGACCTCGCGCTGGTGCGGGAAGAGCGGCGGGTCGCCGATCAGCACGTCCAGCAGCAGTCGTTCGTAGGCCTCGGGGGAGGACTCCATGAACGACTCGCCGTAGGCGAAGTCCATCGAGACGTCCCTGACCTCCATCGCGGTTCCGGGCACCTTGGAGCCGAAGCGCACCGTGATGCCCTCGTCCGGCTGGACCCGGATGACCAGGGCGTTCTGCCCCAGTATCTCGGTGTCGTCCTTGCTGAACGGCAGGTGCGGCGCGCGCTGGAAGATCACCGCCACCTCGGTCACCCGGCGGCTGAGCCGCTTGCCGGTGCGCAGGTAGAACGGCACCCCGGCCCAGCGGCGGTTGGCGATGTGCAGCTTGACGGCGGCGTAGGTCTCGGTGATGGAGTCCGGCGGGATGCCGTCCTCCTGGGTGTAGCCCGCGACCGGTTCGCCTCCCTGCCAGCCCGGACCGTAGCGGCCGCGGGCGGTGGACAGCGCCAGGTCGGGCGGCAGCTGCACCGCCCTGAGCACCTTCTCCTTCTCCCGGCGCAGCGAGTCGGCCCCGAACGACGTCGGGTCCTCCATCGCCACCAGCGCCAGCAGCTGCAGCAGGTGGTTCTGGATCACGTCGCGGGCCGCGCCGATGCCGTCGTAGTATCCGGCCCGGCCGCCGATGCCGATGTCCTCGGCCATCGTGATCTGGACGTTGTCGACGTAGCCCCGGTTCCAGATCGGCTCGAACAGGTTGTTGGCGAACCGCAGCGCCAGGATGTTCTGGACGGTCTCCTTGCCCAGGTAGTGGTCGATGCGGAACACCGAGCTCTCGGGGAAGACCGCGCTGGTGATCGCGTTGAGCTCCTGGGCGCTCTTCAGGTCGTGCCCGAAGGGCTTCTCGATGACCACCCGGCGCCAGGCCCCCTCGGGGCCGTTGGCCAGGCCGGTCCGCTTGAGCTGCTCGACCACCACCGGGAAGAACTTCGGCGGCACCGACAGGTAGAAACCGTAGTTGCCACCGGTGCCCCGGGTCTGGTCGATCTCCTTGAGCATCATGGCCAGCGCGTCGAAGGCACCGTCGTCGGTGAACTCGCCCGGGCAGAAGAAGATGCCCTCCGACAGCTGCTTCCAGACCTCCTCGCGGAACGGCGTCCGCGCGTGCTCCTTGACGGCGTCGTGGGTGAGCCGCGCGAAGTCCTGGTCCTGCCAGTCGCGGCGGGCGAAGCCGACCAGGGAGAAACCGGGGGGCAGCAGCCCCCGGTTCGCCAGGTCGTAGATCGCCGGCAGCAGCTTCTTGCGCGCCAGGTCACCGGTCACCCCGAACAGCACCAGCACGCACGGCCCCGCCACGCGCGGCAGGCGCTTGTCGCGCGGGTCGCGCAGCGGGTTGGCCTCGACCAGCGCCTCGGTGGTGGCGGCGGTGGCCACCACCGAGGCGGCGGCCGTCGACCGGTCGGGGAGCCCCGCGGTACCGGTCTCGCCGCCCTGCACGCCGTCCGAGCTGGGCTCGACGGTGCCGGTGTCGAGAGGATGGGTCTCGGACTGCTTGTCGCTCATCAGACCTCCCGCGCTGCCTCAAGCAGGCGTGTGACACCGGCGGCGCGATCGGTCAGGTGCAGCCGTACGGCCGGGCGTCCGCGGCCGGCCAGCGCGCCCAGGTCTCCCAGGGCCTGCGCGAGCTGCAGACGGCCCAGGGTGTACGGCCTGCCGGGAATCTCGACGTCCTCCTCGACGGCCCCGGTGATCTGCAGGAACACGCCGTTCTGCGGTCCGCCCTTGTGGTACTGGCCGGTGGAGTGCAGGAAACGGGGACCCCACCCGAAGGTGATCGGCCGCTCGGTCCGCACCGCCAGCCGCCCGCGCAGCGTGGCCGGGTCGGCCTCGCTCCACGCGTCGGTCATCTCCTCGAACGAGGCGCCCTCGGCGTGGGGGGCGTCGAAGGCCGCCTCCCGGTCGAGATAGGCCATGATCGCGAGATAGCCGTCGGAGGGGACGGCCTCCAGCAGCCGGGTGAACACCTCCGACAGGTCCTTGGGGGCGTGGCCGCCGGGCAGCTCGCCGTACACCTCGACCGGGCCGTCGACCAGGATCGGCGTGCCGACCGGCAGCTCCTCCTGCTCCAGCAGCCTGCCGGTGTTCTCCTTGGACTCGGCGACGTTCGGCTGGTTGAAGGGGTCGATGCCGAGAACGCGGCCCGCGACGGCCGTGGCGTACTCCCACACCAGGAACTGCGCCCCCAGCGGGCCGCCGACGGTGAGCGCGCCGTCGGAGTCGATCCCGGCGACCAGCTCGTCCTCGGCCTCGCCGGGATCGGCGCCGACGACCGGCAGGATGCCCTTGCCGGACTTGCCGGTCGACTCGGCGATCAGCTGCTCGATCCAGTCGGGCAGGCCGTTGATCTCCGAGAGGCCGTCCTCCAGCACGAGCTTGTCGCGCCCGGAGACCGCCGCCGCGCCGAGGGCGGCGCCCAGCTCCAGGCCGGGGTTGCCCTCGGCCAGCGCGAGCAGCGGGCGCACCTCGTCGGCGTCGTCGAGCAGCCGCGCGACGTCGGCCCCGGCCAGCGCGCTGGGCACCAGGCCGAACGCCGACAGCGCGCTGTAGCGGCCGCCGACGTTGGGGTCGGCCAGGAAGACCGGATAGCCGGCCTCGATCGCCGTCTGCTCCAGCGGCGAGCCGGGGTCGGTGACCACGACGATCCGCTCCGCCGGGTCGATGCCCGCCTCACGGAAGGCCTTCTCGTAGATCCGGCGGTGACTGTCGGTCTCGACCGTGCCGCCGCTCTTGCTGGCGACCACCAGGATCGTGCGGTCGAGCCGGTCGCGCAGCGCGCGCAGCACCTGGCCGGGATCGGTGGTGTCGAGCACGGTCAGCGGCACGTCGGCGGTCGAGGTGATGACCTCGGGGGCGAGTGAGGAGCCGCCCATGCCGGCCAGGACCACGTGGTCCAGGCCTTCGGCATGGGCCCTCTCGACCAGTTCGCCGATCTCCGGTAGCAGCTCCCTGCTGGTCAGCGGGAGGGTGAGCCAGCCCAGGCGGATCGCCGCCTCGGCCTCGGCCTCGGGCCCCCAGAGGGTCGGATCCCCCTTGGAGAGGGCCTCGGGAACCCCCTCGGAGACGAGCCGTGCGGCCGCCTCCGACGCCTGCTCGGCCAGGTTCTCCTCACCGAACGTTACGGAAACCGACATGTGGTTCACGCCTTCCGGAGCTCGGAGGAGACGGTGGCCAGCAGTTCGTTCCAGGACGCCTCGAACTTCTCCACGCCCTCGTCCTCAAGCACCCGGACCACGTCGTCGTAGTCGATGCCGATCTCCTTGAGGGCGGCCATGGTGTTCCAGGCGTCCTCGTAGAAGGGGCGGACGGTGTCGCCGGTGACGCGGCCGTGGTCCGCCGTGGCGCCGAGGGTCTTCTCGGGCATCGTGTTGACCGTGCCCCTCGTGACCAGCTCGTCGACGTAGAGGGTGTCGGGGTAGCTGGGGTCCTTGGTGCCGGTCGAGGCCCACAGCGGGCGCTGCGGGCGGGCTCCGGCGGCGCTCAGGGCCTGCCAGCGCGGGGAGTTGACGACGTCCTCGTAGGCGGCGAAGGCGAGGCGGGCGTTGGCGACCGCCGCCTTGCCCTTGAGCGCCTTGGCCTCGGGGGTGCCGATCTTGTCCAGGCGCTTGTCGATCTCGGTGTCCACCCGGCTGACGAAGAACGAGGCGACCGACTCGATGCCCGCGAGGTTCAGGCCGTTGGCCTTGGCCCGCTCCAGGCCGGTCAGCCAGGCGTCCATCACCGCGCGGTAGCGCTCGAGGGAGAAGATCAGCGTGACGTTCACGCTGATGCCCTCGGAGATCGCCTGCGTGATCGCGGGCAGGCCCTCGACCGTCGCCGGGATCTTGATGAACAGGTTGGGGCGGTCGACCATCCACCACAGCGCGCGTGCCTCGGCGACGGTCTTGTCGGTCTCCCGGGCCAGACGCGGGTCGACCTCGATGGAGACCCTGCCGTCCACGCCGCCGGTGGCGTCGTAGACGGGCCTGAGCACGTCGGCGGCCCAGCGGATGTCGTAGGTGGTGATGGCGCGCACCGCCTCCTCGACCTCGACCCCCCGCACCGCCAGGTCGTGGAGCTGGGTGTCGTAGGCGTCGCCCTTGCTCAGGGCCGAAGCGAAGATCGTCGGATTGGAGGTGACGCCGGCCACGTACTTGTCGCGGATCAGCGACGCCAGGTTGCCGGTGCGCAGACGCTCCCGGCTGATGTCGTCAAGCCAGATGGAAACGCCCTGTTCAGACAGGTTCTTGAGAATCTCACTCATGATCAGTTTCCCGTCGTCTCGCCCTTGTCGGCCCCGGTCCGGGCGAGGCTCGCCTTGGCGGCGGCGGCCACGCGCTCGGCGGTGAGGCCGAACTGCTCGTAGAGGGTCTTGTAGGGGGCCGAGGCACCGAAGTGCTCCAGGCTGACCACTTCCCCTTCATCTCCCACGAACTCCCGCCAGCCCAGCCCGATTCCCGCCTCGACTGCGACGCGGGCGCGGACCGCCGGAGGCAGCACCGTCTGCCGGTAGGCGGAGTCCTGGGCGTGGAACCACTCGACGCACGGCATCGAGACGACCCGGGCCGGGATGCCCTGCTGCTCCAGCAGCTCACGGGCCTCGACGGCCAGCTCGACCTCCGAGCCGGTGCCGATCAGGATGACGGCGGGCTGCCCGTTCGAGGCCTCCTGGAGCACGTAGGCGCCCTTGGAGACCTTCGAGACGTCGCCCGTGCCCTCGTAGACCGGGAGGTTCTGCCGGGTCAGCGCCAGCGCGGCCGGGCGGTCGGTGTGCTCGATCACGGTCCGCCACGCGGCGGCCGTCTCGTTGGCGTCGGCCGGGCGCACCACGTCGAGGCCGGGGATGGCGCGCAGCGCCCACAGGTGCTCGATCGGCTGGTGGGTCGGGCCGTCCTCGCCCAGGCCGATGGAGTCGTGCGTCCACACGTAGATGACCGGCAGCTTCATCAGCGCGGCGAGCCGTACGGCAGGCCGCATGTAGTCGCTGAAGACCAGGAACGTGCCACCGTAGGGGCGGGTGCCGCCGTGCAGCGCGATGCCGTTGAGGATGGACCCCATGCCGTGCTCGCGGATGCCGAAGTGCAGCGTGCGGCCGTAGCGGTTCCCGGGGAACTCCTTGGTCTGGTACTCCTCGGGGATGAAGGACGGCTCGCCCTTCATCGTGGTGTTGTTCGACTCGGCCAGGTCGGCCGAACCGCCCCACAGCTCCGGCAGCACCGGCGCCAGGCTGTTGAGCACCTCGCCGGAGGCCTTGCGGGTCGCGACGGAGGCGCCGGGCTCGAAGATCGGCAGGGCCTCGGTCCAGCCGGCGGGCAGCAGCCGCTGCGAGATGCGGTCGAGCTCCGCGGCGCGCTCGGGGTTGGCCTCGCGCCAGCTGGCGTAGGCCTTCTCCCACTCGGCGCGGGCGGCCCGGCCCCGCTCGACCACGCCGCGGGCGTGCTCCAGGACCTCGTCGGGGACGTCGAAGCTCTTGGCCGGGTCCTGGCCCATGATCTTCTTGGTCGCGGCGACCTCGTCGGCGCCCAGGGCGGAGCCGTGGGCCTTGCCGGTGTTCTGCTTGTTGGGCGCCGGCCAGCCGATGACGGTGCGCAGGCGGATGAAGGAGGGCCTGCCGGTCTCGGCGCGGGCCGCCTCCATGGCCTGGTGCAGCGCCTCGACGTCCTCGGAGTACTCGCCGCCTGCGGTCCAGTCGACGGTCTGGACGTGCCAGCCGTACGCCTCGTAGCGCTTGACGATGTCCTCGCTCAGAGCGATCTGGGTGTCGTCCTCGATCGAGATGTGGTTGCTGTCGAAGACGACGACCAGGTTGCCGAGCTTCTGGTGGCCGGCGATGGCGCTGACCTCGTGGCTGACGCCCTCCTCGATGTCACCCTCGGAGGCGATGCACCAGATCGTGTGGTCGAACGGGCTGGCGCCCGTGGCGGCGTCCGGATCGAACAGGCCGCGCTCACGGCGGGCGGCCATGGCCATGCCGACGGCGTTGCCGATGCCCTGCCCCAGCGGGCCCGTGGTGGTCTCGACACCGACGGTGTGACCGTGCTCGGGGTGTCCCGGGGTCAGGCTGCCCCACTGGCGCAGGCTCTTGATGTCGTCGAGGGTCAGGCCGTAGCCCGACAGGAACAGCTGAATGTAGAGGGTCAGGCTGGAGTGCCCGGCCGAGAGAACGAAGCGGTCCCGGCCCACCCAGGCGGGGTCGGACGGGTCGTGTCGCATCATCCGCTGGAAAAGCAGGTAGGCGGCGGGCGCCAGGCTCATCGCGGTGCCGGGGTGACCCGAACCCGCTTTCTCTACCGCGTCCATCGCCAGGGCCCGTACGACGTCGACCGCCCGACGGTCCAGGTCGCTCCATTCAAGGGCTGGCACGAGTTCGCTGCTCAAGTGCTCGATCTCCGGATCTAGTTGTGTGATGGTGGCGCCGGTTTGGCTTTTCCCGCCCACACCGGACCCTAACGGTTCGGCCTCGCTACCGTTGCGTAGGCCGTCCCGGGGCGAGCCCGTAAGAGTCGGAGCAGCCAGGACATATCCTCATGGAAGACGTCACATCACGCCGCTTCCCCACCCCATGCCGGAACCGGCCACCCCAACAACTACAGTTGAGTGCTCAAGGCTGGCTGGTGCCCGCATCCACGGATTCGCTCTAATCAGAGGTTACGCGTTGACCCCGCACGTGCTGGAAGCGCCTTAATGGTGCTCACCGAGAAGCAATCGACGGCCCCGTCCGCGACGGCAGCGGCCGCGGTCACCGCACCGCGCTCGTTCGGCGACGTCGTGAAGGCCTACGTCGCCCTCACCAAGCCGCGGATCATCGAGCTGCTGCTGATCACGACGCTGCCGGTGATGTTCCTGGCCGCCAAGGGGCTGCCCCCGCTGTGGATCGCCGTCTGCACGCTGGTGTTCGGGACCCTGTCCGCGGGCAGTGCCAACGCGCTGAACTGCTACATCGACCGCGACATCGACGCCGCGATGCGCCGTACCCGCCGCCGTCCGCTGGCCAGGGAGCAGGTGCCCCCGGCCAACGCGCTGATCTTCGGCGTCATCCTCGGCGTGCTGTCGACCCTTGGCCTCGGCTTGACGGTGAATTGGCTCGCCGCGGGCCTGTCGCTGGCCGCGAACCTCTTCTACGTGCTCGTCTACTCGATGATCCTCAAGCGGCGGACCCCCCAGAACGTGGTCTGGGGCGGCATCGCCGGCTGCATGCCGGTGCTCATCGGCTGGGCCGGTGTCACCGGCAGCCTCGCCTGGGCCCCGGTGGTGCTGTTCGGGGTGGTGTTCTTCTGGACGCCTCCGCACACCTGGACCCTCGCCATGCGCTACAAGGAGGACTACGCTGCGGCGAAGGTCCCCATGCTCCCGGTGGTCGCCACCGAGCGCCGCGTGGTGCTGGAGAGCCTCGCCTACACCTGGGCCACCGTGCTGTGCTCGCTGCTGCTGTGGCCGATCGCCGGGACCACCCTGCTCTACCCCGTCGTGGCCGCCGTCCTCGGCGCCGCCTGCCTGTGGGAGGTCTACCGCCTCCTCGGCCGCGTCAACGCGGGCAAGACCGGCGTCGACCTGCGCCCGATGCGGTTCTTCCACTGGTCGAACGCCTACCTGGCGCTGCTCTTCCTCGCCGTGGCCGTCGACTCCATGTTCGTCTGAGGCGCTTGTCCGGGGTGCCGCGACCGCTGCCCGGGGTGTCGCGACCGCGCCTCGCGGGTGCCGTCCGGACCTCACCGCGACGCCAGGTGCGCGTTCCCCGCCGCTCGCGAGATGTTCCCGTCGTTTTCACGGCGCCATGTCCGGCAATACCTCCTCGTGGCCGTTTGTGGTCCGGCGCGAGGGGAGAGGGGACACGTCGTGGCTGATCGGTTACGGTTGCCGCATGGCGAGCCGTGATCCCCGCTGGGTCTTGAGGGACCGCCCGTCTGTCGCGCTGATCGCCGGACTGGTCGTCGCGGGTCTGTGCGCGCTGGCGTCGTTCTCCTTCGACCTGCTCAACGGGGATCCGGTCTACTTCTTCATCGCGCTCGCCCTGGCCCTGGCCCCGGTGCCGGTGCTGCTGGCGGCCGTGCTGGCGCTCGACCGCATGGAGCCCGAGCCCCGCAGCAACCTGATCTTCGCCTTCGCCTGGGGCGCGGGCATCGCGGTGCTGTTCGCGGGCCTGATCAACTCCTTCAACCTCGTCTACATCGAGAACACCGTCCGCCTCACCTACGACACCGCGCGCAACATCGCCGCCACCTTCGGCGCCCCGGTGGTCGAGGAGAGCATGAAGGGCCTGGTCCTGCTGGGCCTGCTCAGGTTCAGGCGGGCCGAGCTCGACGGGCCGACCGACGGCGTCATCTACGCCAGCATGGTCGGCCTGGGTTTCGCGATGAGCGAGAACGTCAGCTACTACGTGACCGCGCTGCACGACACGGGCGCCAAGGGGCTGGCGGTGACCGTCGTGCTGCGGGGGATCCTGTCGCCGTTCGCGCACCCGCTGTTCACCTCGATGATCGGGGTCGCGGTCGCCTACGCCGCCCAGCGCCCTGGTCCGGGACGCGTTTGGGTGGTCGCGGCGGGCTGGACGGGGGCGATGCTGCTGCACGGCATCTGGAACGGCTTCGCCTCCTACGCCGGCATCGGCGGCCTGGCCGTCGCCTACCTGCTGCTGATGATCGTGCTGATCGTGCTGATCTGGATCGTCTTCCGCGACCGCAAACGGATCGTCGGCCTGATCAACGGCTACCTGCCCGCCTACCAGGCGACAGGTCTGATCGCCCCGCACGACGTCGCCATGCTCTCCTCGCTGCCCGGCCGCCGTCACGCCAGGCAGTGGGCCAAGGAGAACGGCGGCGGCCCCGGGCTGCGGGCGATGAAGGACTACCAGCTCGCGGCCACCGAGCTCGGGCTGCTGCACGAGCGGGCCAGGCGTCACATCATCGACGAGCGCACCTTCAACGAGGAGCAGCAGGCGCTGCTGCACTGCATGGCCGCCGCGCGCTCGGCCTTCCCCGCGCCCCGGGATCCGGCCCCCGGCGGGAACGTCCCGCCCTACGCCGCGCCCCCGCAGCCGTCCCCGGGAGGTCACGTTCCGCCGAACGCCCCTCACCCGCAGGCCTGGGGGCCTCATCAGCGGCCCGGCCAGGGGGCCTGCTCACCGCCCCCGCCGGGTCCCGGGCCCTACCCGCTGCCGGGGTGGGGCGTCGGTCCCGACTGAGCGGTCCGGTGCAGCGCGGTCTCCAGAGTGGTCTCGCGCGGGCCGGGAAAGACGGGGGAGGAGTGGAGGACCACGGAGTCCAGGAAGCCCTTCGCCGAGGCGAGGAACTCGCGGGCCGCGTAGACGTAGGTGACGGGCCAGCGCCCGGCCGAGTCGTCGCCGACGCCGAAGGTCTCCAGGCCCGCCGTACGGCACAGCGTCACGGCCCTCGGCAGGTGGAACAGCTGGGTCACCACGGTCACCCGGGTGGCCCCGAACACCTCCCGGGCCCGCACGCACGAGTCCCAGGTGTCGAAGCCCGCGTAGTCCAGCACGAGGGCGTCGCCGGGGACGCCGTGGGCGATCAGGTAGTCGCGCATGGCGGTGGGCTCGTCGTAGCCGCTCCTGCCGTTGTCGCCGGACAGCAGGAGCGCCTTCACCCTGCCCGTCCGGTACAGCTCGGCGGCGATGTCCAGCCGCCTGGCCAGCATGGGGGAGGGACGGCCGTCGAAGGCCGCCGCCCCCAGGACCAGCGCCGTGGGCGCGGAGGGGACCCCGGCCGTCCAGCCGGGAGCGGAGTCCGCGACGGCTCTGTGCTCCGAGCTGGACAGCCAGGCCCAGGTCAGCGGGGCGAGCGCCAGCGTGCTCAGCAGGACGGTGCCCTGGTAGATGCGCCGGAGGGCCGGGCGTGAAAGTGCCATACGGTCATTGTCGCCGCGATCTTCATGCCATGACTCGATAAGGCGTGAAACGAGGGGTCAGGTGCGTGCCGCGAGGGAGCCGAGCCGGTCGTGGCCGTCCGCCGGGGCCTCCAGCGCTCCCCGCGACCGCAGCGCGAACACCACCCGCAGCGTGCAGATCCACACCAGCGTCGAACCGAGCACGTGCAGGCCGACCAGGAAGGCGGGCACGGCCAGGAAGTACTGGACGTAGCCGATGACGCCCTGGGCGAGCTCGACGCCGAGCAGGATCAGCGCCGCCCGCCGCGCGGGGGCGGGCGCCTTGGTGACGTGCAGGGCGAACAGCAGGGCGAAGGTGAGTCCCACCACGAGGTAGACCACGTCGGCGTGGAGCCTGGCCACGGTCTCGATGTCGAAGTCGAACCGGGAGGCCATCTCGTCCCCGGAGTGCGGCCCGGTGCCGGTCACCACCACTCCCATGACGAGCAGGACGGCCACCGCGGCGGTGAGCGCGTACCCCAGCCTGCGGATGTCGCGGTGGACCAGCGGCTCCGGCGGGGCGTCGCCCTCCTTGGCGCGGGCGTGGAGTGCGACGGCGGCGGCGAGCATGCCGATGGAGATCAGGAAGTGCACGCCCACGGTGACGGGGTTGAGCGCGCTGCGCACCACCAGGCCGCCCCAGAGCGCCTGCGCGGCCACGCCGGCGGGCTGTACCCAGGCCAGCCGGACCAGGTCGCGGCGGCGCGGCACCAGTCTCATCGCGGCCACCAGGCAGGCCAGGCCGGCGACCAGGACCACGAAGGTCAGCAGCCGGTTGCCGAACTCGACGGCCATGTTGATCGGCGAGATGTCGGCGTGGGCGACCGGGACGAAGCTGTCGGGGGTGCACTTCGGCCAGGTCGGGCAGCCGAGCCCCGATCCGGTGACCCGCACGGCCGCGCCGGTCACCGTGATGCCCGCGTTGGCGACGACGCCGACCAGCGCCCATCGTCGCAGGTCGACGGGCCTGGGGGACCACACGGTCCGCCAGAGGTTCACGATGCGCGAACGTGGCTGGTCAAGGAGGTGACTCACGGCTCACATGCTAGGCGGCGGAGGCGGTGGTCCCGCCGGTGACCCATGGGTGCCGGACGGCGGACGGCCGGAAGGGGCGCGGCTTACGCGGTGGACCGCCGGGTACGGATCGGCTGAACTGGAGAGACCTGGAAAGCCTCGGAGAGCCCCGGAAAGACACTTCGGCGGACGATTGATCTCCCTAGAAATATGTGACATATTACTGACCTGCCGGTTGAACGGGAGTGGGTGAGGGATGCCGGATGTCGTGGTGATCGGCGCGGGGGTGGTCGGGGCCGCCTGCGCCTACTACGCGGCGCGCGCGGGGCTGGACGTGGTCGTCGTCGACAGGGGATCCGTGGCGGGCGGCACGACCGGCGCGGGAGAGGGGAACGTCCTGGTCTCGGACAAGGAACCCGGGCCCGAGCTCGACCTGGCCGTGCTCTCCAACGGCCTCTGGCGCGACCTGGCCGGACGCGACGGCTTCGAGTTCGAGCCCAAGGGCGGGCTGGTGGTCGCCGAGACCGGCGAGACGATGGAGGCCCTCACCGGCCTGGCGGCCGCGCAGGGGGTCGAGCACACCGTGGTCGCCGCGGAGGAGCTCGGCGACCACGAGCCCCATCTGGCGAAGGGGCTCGCCGGAGGCGTGCTCTACCCGCAGGACGCCCAGGTCCAGCCCATGCTGGCGGCGGCCACGCTGATCCGGCGGGGCGCGGAGCGGTTCGGCCGCGGCACCCTGATGCTGCGCACCGGCGTCACCGTCACCGGCTTCCTCCGCTCCGGCGACCGGGTCACCGGCGTCAGGACCGATCGCGGCGACATCCTGGCCGGGGCCGTCGTCAACGCCGCCGGCACCTGGGGCGGCGAGGTCGCCGCACTGGCCGGGGTGCGCCTGCCGATCCTGCCCAGGCGCGGATTCGTGCTGGTCACCGAGCCGATCCGGGAGCCGCTGATCAGGCACAAGGTCTACACGGCCGCCTACGTCGCCAACGTGGCCAGTGACGCGGAGGGGCTGGAGACCTCCGCCGTCGTCGAGGCGACCCCGTCGGGCCCGGTGCTCATCGGCGCCAGCCGCGAACGCGTCGGCTTCGACCGCACGACGTCCGTTCCGGTGCTGGAACGCCTGGCCCGCCAGGCCGTCGCGCTGTTCCCCGTGCTGGCCGGGCGCAGGGTGATCCGGGCCTACTGCGGGTTCCGCCCCTACTGCCCCGACCATCTTCCCGTGATCGGCGAGGACCCCAGGGCTCCCGGTCTCCATCACGCCTGCGGTCACGAGGGCGCGGGCGTCGGCCTCGCACCCGCGACCGGCCACCTCATCGCCCAGACGCTGACCGGCTCCGGCCCCGACCTGGACCTGCGCTCCTTCCGCCCCGATCGTTTCGGGAACGATCGTCCCGCCGTCGATCGTCCGCCGGGCGATCGCTTCACGAAGGAACGCCGATGAAGCCGAGGAGGCAGCCGTACGATCTCGTGCGGGCCCGTCCCGAGCCGGGGTTCGAGATCAGCGTGGACGGCGTCCCCGTTCCCGTGGTCCCCGGCCAGAGCATCGGCGCCGCCATGTACGGCGCGGGCATCCGCTCCTGGCGCACCACCCGGATCGCCGGACGTCCGCGCGGGCTGTTCTGCGGCATCGGTGTCTGCTTCGACTGCCTGGTCACGGTCAACGGCGGCACGTCACTGCGGGCCTGCCTGGTCGAGGCACGCCCGGGGGACACCGTGACCACCGGGACCACCGGGACCACCGGGACCACCGGGACCACCGGGACCACCGGGACCACCGGGACCACCGGGACCACCGGGACCACCGGAACCCCTGGGGGCGCCGGGACCACCGGCGACGCGAACACCGCGGGCGCCGGGGCCGCCGCCGGCGGGACCGCGGGCGAGACGGGCGGGGAAGGGAGGAGTGCGGGGTGAGTCGCGTGTACGACCTCGCCGTGATCGGCGCGGGCCCCGCCGGGGTCGCGGGCGCGCTCAGCGCCGCACTCGCGGGGCTGGACGTGGTGCTGGTCGACGGCGCGAGCAGGCCGGGCGGCCAGTACTTCCGCCACCTGCCCGAGGGGTTCGGCGCCCGCAGGCCCGGAGCCCTCCACCACGGCCTGGACAGGTTCCTCCGGCAGTGGGAGGCGCTCGGCGAGCGCGCGACCGTGCTGCTCGGCCACCGGGTGTGGGCGGTGGAACGCGCAGGGGAACGCGCCGGGAGGCGGGACGGCGGGCGCGAGGGCACGGTGACCGTACGGTGCCTGGCGGGGGACCGTGAGGAACGGCCCCGCACGGTTGTCGCCCGTGCCCTGCTGATCGCCACCGGCGCCCACGACAGGCCGCTGCCGTTCCCCGGCTGGGACCTGCCCGGTGTGCTCACGGCGGGCGGGGCCCAGGCCCTGCTCAAGGGCGACCTCGTCGTCGCGGGCCGCGAGATCGTGGTCGCCGGGACCGGCCCCTTCCTGCTCCCGGTCGCCGCCGGGCTCGCCGAGGCGGGCGCGCGCGTGCGCGGCGTCTACGAGGCCAACGGCCGTTTCGGGCTCGCCAGGCACCCGCTGCTCGCCGCGCGCAAGACCGCCGAGGCCCTCGGTTACGGCGTGAGCCTGGCCAGGCACCGGGTCCCCTACCACGGCCGCCACGCGGTGATCGAGGCCCACGGCGAGGACCGGCTGACCCACGTCACGGTGGCGAGACTGGACGCGGAGTGGCGCCCCCTCGCCACCAGGACCGTCGAGTGCGACACCCTTGCCTGCGGCTACGGGTTCGTCCCCCAGCTCGAACTGGCGGTGCAACTCGGCTGCGAGACCCGCCGCGGCGCGGACGGCGTCCCGGTGGCCGCCGTCGACGCGGGACAGCGCACCAGCGTGCCCGGCGTCTACGCGGCCGGGGAGACCACCGGGGTCGGCGGGGCCGGCCTGGCCGAGGCCGAGGGACGTCTCGCGGGCCGTACCGCGGCCGCCGACCTGGGCCGCCGCGTCCCCCCGGCGCCCGTCCTGTCACGGCGCGTGGACCGCCTGTCCGCCTTCGCACGGGCACTGCACCGGGCCTACCCGGTACGGCCGGGCTGGCAGGGATGGCTGCGCCGGGACACGCTGATCTGCCGCTGCGAGGAGGTACCGCTGTCGGCCGTACAGCAGGCCCTGGAACTGGGCGCGACCGACGCGCGCGCCGTGAAACTGCTGGCCCGCACCGGCATGGGCTGGTGCCAGGGCCGGATGTGCGCCCACGCCGTGGCCTGCCTCGCGGGTGGGGACCCGGAGGCCCCCCGGCGCCCGATCGCCCAGCCGATCCGGCTCGGCGACCTGGCCACCTTGACCGAACCCCCCGTGGAAGGACGACCGTGATGACGACGACCCGTGTGAGACCGTGGCACGGAGTGATGGTGGCCACCGCGCTGCCCCTGGAGGACGATCTCTCGATCGACCTGGACGGCTACGCGGAGCACTGCCGCTGGCTGGTCGCGAGCGGCTGCGACGGCGTGGTGCCGAACGGGTCGCTGGGCGAGTACCAGACGCTGAGCGAACAGGAGCGGACCCGGGTCGTCGAGACCGCGGTCGCGGCCGTCGGCGGCGACCGGGTCATGCCGGGAATCGCCGCCTACGGGGCGCTGGAGGCCCGCCGCTGGGCCGAGCGTGCCCGCGCCGCCGGATGCAGGGCGGTGATGCTGCTCCCGCCGAACGCCTACCGGGCCGACGAGCGGACCGTGATCGAGCACTACCGCGAGGTGGCCGAGGCGGGCCTGCCGATCGTGGCCTACAACAACCCCTTCGACACCAGGGTCGACCTCACCCCGGAACTGCTGGCCAGGCTGTACGCCGAGGGCCTGATCACGGCGGTCAAGGAGTTCAGCGGCGACGTCCGCAGGGCCTACCGGCTGGCCGAGCTCGCCCCCGGCCTGGACCTGCTGGCGGGCGCGGACGACGTGCTGCTCGAACTGGCCGTCGCGGGCGTGGTCGGCTGGGTGGCCGGATACCCCAACGCGCTGCCCCGCTCCTGCGTGGCCCTGTACCGGGCGGCCGTCGCCGGGGACCTGGCCACGGCCCTGCCGCTCTACCGCGCGCTGCACCCGCTGCTCCGCTGGGACTCCAGGACCGTGTTCGTGCAGGCCATCAAGCTCTCCATGGACCTGGCCGGGCGCCGGGGCGGGCCCAGCAGGCCGCCGAGGCTGTCGCTGGTCCCCGAGGAGGAGGCGGCCGTGCGCGCCGCGACCGAGAAGATCCTGGCCGAGGGCCTGGGGTAGGAAGGGCCGATGCGGACAAAACGGGTTTTCCATGCGGTGGACTCCCACACCGAGGGCATGCCCACCCGGGTGATCACCGGGGGAGTCGGTGTCATCCCCGGCGCGACCATGGCCGAGCGCCGCCTGCGCTTCATGGCCGAGATGGACCACGTCCGGACCCTGCTCATGTACGAACCGCGCGGCCACGCGGCGATGAGCGGGGCCGTCCTGCAGCCGCCGTCCCGCCCCGACGCCGACTACGGGGTGCTCTTCATCGAGGTCTCCGGCTGCCTGCCGATGTGCGGCCACGGCACCATCGGTGTCGCCACGGTCCTGGTGGAGACGGGGATGGTCGAGGTCGTCGAGCCGGTCACCGTCATCCGCCTCGACACCCCGGCCGGCCTGGTGGTCGCCGAGGTGCGGGTCGAGGACGGCGCCGCCACGGCGGTCACCATCACCAACGTGCCCTCCTTCTGTCTCGGGCTGGAGCGCACGGTCAAGGTGCCCGGCCTCGGCGAGGTCGTCTACGACCTGGCCTACGGCGGCAACCACTACGCGATCCTGCCGATCGAGTCCGTCGGCCTGCCGTTCGACCGCTCGCACGGGCAGCGCGTCCTCGACGCGGGCCTGGCGATCATGGAGGCGATCAACGAGCAGGACGAGCCCGTCCACCCGCTCGACCCCGCGATCAGGGGCTGTCACCACGTGCAGTTCACCGCTCCCGGCTCCACCGCCCGGCACTCGCGGCACGCGATGGCCATCCACCCCGGATGGTTCGACCGCTCGCCGTGCGGTACCGGGACCAGCGCCAGGATGGCCCAGCTCCACGCCAGGGGCGAACTGGCCCTGGACACCGACTTCGTGAACGAGTCGTTCATCGGCACCCGGTTCGTCGGCCGCCTCGTCGGGGAGACGAGCGTCGCGGATCTGCCCGCGGTGGTTCCGACGATCACCGGGAGGGCATGGATCACCGGAACCGCCCAGTACTTCCTCGACCCCCGTGACCCGTTCCCCGAAGGTTTCCTGCTTTGATCCCCGCAATCAAACTGATCGAGAGCCGTTCCCCGCAGGCCCCCGCCGACATCGTGGCCTCCTTCCCCGCGGCGGGGGAGGCGGGCGTCCAGGCCGCCGTCCTCCTGGCCCAGGCCGTACAGCACGACTGGGCGGCGCGCAACGCCGCCGCGCGCGCCGCGGCGCTGGCCAGGGCCGCCGACGCCGTCGAGGCGGCGGGCGATGAACTGGCCGCCCTGGTGGTCCGCGAGGTCGGCAAGCCGGTCACCGAGGCCAGGGGCGAGGTCGCCCGCTCGGTGTCGATCCTGCGCTACTACGCCCAGCAGGTGTTCGACCCGGTGGGCGCGGTCCACGAGCCGTCCGGCGCCGGGTTGCTGTTCACCCGGCGGCGCCCGCTCGGCGTCGCAGGGCTGATCACCCCGTGGAACTTCCCGCTGGCCATCCCGCTGTGGAAGGCCGCGCCCGCGCTGGCGTTCGGCAACACCGTCGTGCTCAAGCCCGCTCCGCAGGCCCTGGCGTGCGCGCTGCGGCTGGCCGAGCTGCTCGACCTCAACGAGTTCCAGGTCGTGCCCGGCGGCGCGGAGGAGGGCGCGGCGCTGGCGGAGGCCGCCGACGTGGTCTCCTTCACCGGATCGGGCGCCGCGGGCGCGTCGGTGCGGGCCGCCGCCGTACGGCGCGGCGTGCCGGTGCAGGCGGAGATGGGCGGTCAGAACGCCGCCATCGTGCTGCCGGACGCCGACCTGCAGAGTGCCGCGGCCCAGATCGCGGCGGCGGCGATGGGCTTCGCCGGGCAGAAGTGCACGGCCACCAAGAGGATCATCGCGGTGGGCAACGGCGACGAGGTGCGCCAGGCGGTGGTCGCGGCCGTGGCGAGGCTCGGGGTCGGCGATCCCGCGGATCCGGGCACCGCCGTCGGCCCGCTGATCGACCGGGCGGCCCGGGACCGGGTCCTGGAGGCCGCCGCGGGCGCGGTCGCCGCGGGCGGCCGGATCCTGACGGGCGGCCGGATCCCAGGGAGCGCGAGACGCGCGGGAGGCGCGGCGACGGACTGGGGCGGGAGCGGCTGGTACGTCGAGCCGACGGTCGTCGACGGCCTGCCGGCCGACCATCCCCTGGCCCGGGAGGAGGTGTTCGGGCCGATCTGCGTGGTGCAGGACGCGTCCTCGGCCGACGAGGCGGTGGCGCTGGCCAACGGCGTTCGCCACGGGCTCGCCTCGGCCGTCTACACCCGCGACCTGGACCGGGCCCTGGACCTCGGCGCGCGCCTGGACACGGGACTGATCAAGGTGAACGCCCCGACCAGCGGGGTCGACTTCTACCTGCCGTTCGGCGGGGAGAAGGAGTCGGGCTACGGGGGCAGGGAGCAGGGCAAGGCGGCCCAGGAGTTCTACACCTCCTCTCACACCATCACCATCAGTCCGTCAAGCTAAAAAAGGTGGCTAAAAGGGGCATCTTCCGGCCGGGGGGTGTCCCTTGACTTTTGCTCGTCACCGGCCAAAAAACGAGGTGTGAACGTCAACGGTCCTGTGTCGCGGTTCTGACGCACGTACCCACAGTTAGTGCAATGTCACACATCAGTTGATGTGAGGAGCCGCGCATGCGCGTCACCCCCCGGAAGTCCTCCCTCAGACCTCTGGCCGCACTGGTTCTCGCCGCCCTCCTGACCGCCGGATGCGGCCAGGGCCTGCTCGGCGGCGGGCAGCGCACCGGCGGCGACGCCGCCGGGAGCGGAAAGAACGGCGGCCCGATCCTGCTCGGCATGCTGATCCCGCAGTCCGGCGGCGAGGCCGCCATCGGCCCCTACATGAGCAACGCCGCCCGGCTCGCGGTCGACGAGATCAACGCCAGGGGCGGCGTGCTCGGCCGCAAGCTGGAGCTCAGGACCGCCGACGACGCCTGTGACGCCCAGTCGGCGGCGGCCGGGGCCGGCAAGCTGGTCACGGAGGGCGTGGCCATCTCGGTGGGCGGCTACTGCTCGGGCGCGACCCTGCCCACCCTGCCGATCTTCGGCAAGGCCGGAATCCCAATGATCATTCCCGCGGCCAACTCCCAGGAACTGGTCGACCAGAGGCTCAAGCACGTCTTCCTGATCAACGGCACCGGCTCCCAGCAGGCGGCGGCGGCCGAGAAGTGGATCACCAAGAAGGACGCGAAACGCGTCGCGCTGGTACACGACAACACCAGCTACTCCAAGGACATCGCGGTCCGGGCCAAGGCCCTGCTCGACGCCCCGGGCGGCGCCGAGGCCGTGCTCGTCGAGGCGGTCACCCCCAAGGAGAGCGACTACAGCGCCAACGTCACCGACATCCTGGCCGCCGAACCCGACTTCGTCTACTGGACCGGCTACTTCCAGGAGGGCGGCCTGATCGCCCGCCAGCTCCGCCAGGCCGGGTACCGGGGATCCATCATGGTCGCCGACGGCGCGGTCTCCCCCAAGCTGGTCGAGATCGCGGGCGCGGACGCCGCCGAGGGCGTCTACGCCACCATGACCCAGACCCCCGAAACGCTCCGCGGCGCGGAGAAGTGGATCTCCGCCTACCGCGCCGGGTACGGCGCCGACCCCGGCCCCTACTCCAACCAGGCCTACGACGCGGTACGGCTGGCCGCCGAGGCGATCACCAGGGCGGGCGGCACCGACGGAACCAAGGTCATCGCCGCGCTGGAGGCGATCGACGGCTTCCCGATGTTCTCCGGGCCGCTGAGGTTCACCCCGGAGCACACGCTGGCGAACGGGGGCTTCCAGATCCTCGTCGTCACCGGCGGCAGGTTCCGGCTGCAGGACACGCTCGGATGAGCGGGCGAGACGAGAGCGCCCGCGGAGCCGGCGGGCGTGGAGGCAGCGGGCACGGAGGCAGCGGGCACGGAGTCGGCGGGCACGTAAGCGGTGGGCACGTAAGCGGTGGGCACGGAGTCGGCGGGGGTGGCGGCGGGTGTGTCCGGGCGCACGGCGCGCCGGCCGCCCGGCGGGCGCGGGAGGCCCAATGACCCCGGCGACCCCGGTGACACAGCTCGTCTGGAACGGGCTTTTCGTCGGCTCCTTCTACGCCCTGGTCGCGCTGGGCTACAGCATGGTCTACGGGATCGTCAGACTCCTCAACTTCGCCCACGGCGACCTGTACATGCTCGGCGCGTTCGTCGGTTTCGCGATCCTCGGCGCGACGGGCGGGGTCTCGCCCGCGATGACCCTGCCGGTGCTGCTCGCGGTGCTCCTGGTGACCATGCTGGTCACCGGCCTCGCCGGAGTCGTGCTGGAGCGGATCGCCTACCGGCCGCTGCGCCGCGCCCCCCGCCTCTCCCTGCTGATCACCGCGGTCGGCGCCTCCTTCGCCCTGGAGTACGGCATGCGCGCCGCCGCCGGCGCCGACCCCCGCGTCTACCCGCTCCGGCTCGGCGGCACCCCCATGGAGGTCCTGGGCGCCCGCCTCACCCTCCAGCAGCTCGTGCTGGTCGGCGTGGCGGTGGCGCTCATGGCGGGGCTCGACCTGCTGGTCACCCGGACGGGGGAGGGGCGGGCCATGCGGGCCGTCGCCCTGGATCCGCGCACCAGCTCGCTGATGGGCATCGACGTCGACGCGGTGATCACCCGGACCTTCTTCCTCGGCTCGGCCCTCGCCGGGGGAGCCGGGGTGATGGCCGGGGCCTACTACGGGAAGATCGACTTCCTGATGGGCTTCCTGATCGGCCTCAAGGCCTTCACGGCGGCGGTCATCGGCGGGATCGGCAACATCCCGGGCACGATGCTCGGCGGGCTGCTGCTCGGGCTGCTGGAGTCGTTCGGCACGTTCTGGCTGGGCGGCGAATGGCGGGACGTGTTCGCCTTCGGGGTGCTGATCCTGTTCCTGACCGTGCGGCCCACCGGCCTGCTCGGCGAGCGCGTCGCGGAGCGGGTATGACCGTGGCCAGGACACGCCGCCCGGGGACCGGCGGGTCCCGGCCCCGACCACGGCTCCGGCGCCCCGGGCCGACGGCCGGCCGGTGGGCGGGACCCGCCGGGCTGCTGATCGCCCTGCTCGCGCCCTTCGTGGACGCCAGGCCGTACGCGCTGTCGGTCATGACCAGCGCGGCCGTCTTCGTGATGCTCGCCGCGGGGCTGAACATCGTGGTCGGCTACTGCGGCCTGCTCGACCTCGGTTACGTCGCCTTCTTCGCGGTCGGCGCCTACACCAGCGGGGTGCTGTCCACCCGTTTCGGCCTGCCGCTCCCGCTCACCGTGCCCGCCGTCGTCGTGGCCACGGTCATCGCCGGGATCGTCGTCGGAGCCCCGACCCTGCGGCTGCGCAGCGACTATCTCGCCATCGTCACCCTCGGCTTCGGCGAGATCATCCGGATCACCGCGAACAACCTGGACGTCACCGGAGGCCCCTCCGGCATCTACGGCATCCCGCATCTGGTCGAGGACCCGGTGCTCTTCTACTACCTGACCGTCGCGGTGGTCTCCCTGGCCGTCCTCGGCGCGGCCCGCCTCGGCCGCTCCCGCCTGGGCAGGGCCTGGCGGTTCGTCCGCGAGGACGAGAACGCCGCCGAGGCCATGGGCGTGCACACCTACCGCGTCAAACTCGCCGCCTACGTCGCCGGGGCCGTCTGGGGCGGCCTGGCCGGGGTGCTGTTCGCCGCCCAGCTGTCGGCCGTCTCCCCGGCCAGCTTCACCTTCCTGTCGTCCGCGCTGGTCCTGATGGCCGTCGTCCTGGGCGGCATGGGGTCGGTCCCCGGCGTCGTCGTCGGCGCCGTCGTGATCAGTCTTCTGCCCGAGGTCCTGCGCGACCTGGCCGGCCACCGGTTCCTGCTGTTCGGCCTCCTGCTCATCGCCGTCATGCTGCTGCGTCCCCAGGGACTGTGGCCCGTCCGTTCCCGGGAGGTCCCGTGAGCCTGCTGAGCGTGGAGAACCTGCGCCTGTCGTTCGGCGGCCTGACCGCCGTCGACGGCCTCACGTTCTCGGCAGGCGAGGCGGAGATCGTCTCCGTCATCGGGCCGAACGGCGCGGGCAAGACGTCGGTCTTCAACTGCGTCACAGGGTTCTACCGCCCCGACTCCGGCCGGATCACTCTGGACGGCAGGCGGCTGACGGGCCTGAGACCGTCCGCCGTCGCCGCCCTCGGCGTCGCGCGGACCTTCCAGAACCCGCGGCTGTTCGGCGAGTTGTCCGTCCTGGACAACGTGCGCGCCGGATCCCACCTGTGGCTGCGGCAGAGCGTGCTCGACGCCCTGCTGCACACCCCCCGCTACCGCCGCTCCGAACGCGAGTGCACCGAGCAGGCCAACCACTGGCTGGACTTCGTCGGCCTGCGCGGCGACCGGTACGGCGCCGCCCGCGCCCTGCCCTACGGTGAGCGGCGCCGTACCGAGATCGCCAGGGCGCTGGCCCGCCGCCCCCGCCTGCTGCTGCTCGACGAGCCCGCCGCCGGGCTCAACCACGGCGAGAAGGCCGAGATGCTCGGCCTGATCCGGCGGATCGGGGAGCTGGGCGTCGCCGTCGTGCTCATCGAACACGACATGGGCCTGGTCATGGAGGTCTCGGAGCGCGTGATCGTGCTCAACTTCGGCCGGAAGATCGCCGAGGGGAGCCCCCGGGACGTCCGCAGGAACCCGGCCGTCATCGAGGCGTACCTCGGAGGTGAGATCCATGCTTGAGATCCGCGGGCTGCACGTCCACTACGGCGGTGTGCACGCCCTGCGCGGCCTGTCGCTCGCCGTCTCACCGGGGGAGATCGTCGCGCTGCTGGGCAACAACGGCGCGGGCAAGACCACCGCGCTGGCGGCGGTCTCCGGGCTGGTACGGCCGAGCGCGGGCACGATCGTCTTCCGCGGCGAGGACATCACGGGCGAGCGGCCCCACCGCATCGCCGCGCGCGGCCTGGCGCACGTCCCCGAGGGGCGCGGGGTCTTCGGCACCCTCACCGTGCACGAGAACCTGCAGCTGGGCGGTCACCCGGTCCGCGACCGGGCCGAGGTCCGCGGGCGGATCGAACGCGTCTACGGGCTGCTGCCCCGCCTGGCCGAGCGGCGCGGCCAGCAGGCGGGGACGCTCTCCGGCGGCGAGCAGCAGATGCTGGCCATCGGCAGGGCCCTGGTCGCCGGGCCGGAGCTGCTGCTGCTCGACGAGCCCTCCATGGGCCTGGCCCCGATGATGGTCGCCTCGGTGATGGAGCTGATCGCGGGCGTCAACGCCGAGGGCACCTCGGTGCTGCTCGTCGAGCAGAACGCGACCGCCGCGCTCGGGATCGCCCACAGGGGGTACGTGGTCGGCGGCGGCGTCCTCACCCTGGACGGCCCGGCCGCGGGACTGCGCGAGGACCCGCGGGTCGTCGCGGCCTACCTGGGCGGCTGAGACCCGGAGGGAAGCCGGGATGCGGCGGGCGGGCCGGAAGGCGGGAGAGGGCGGGAGCGCCACAGTAAGGGGCACGGTGAGGGGCGCGGTGAGGGCCGCGGTGAGGGGCGCGGTGAGGGGCGCGGTGAGGGCCGCGGTATCGGCGCGGGGATTCCCCTGTTCGGCGGTAGGCTGACCCGCGACGACGCTACCGTGGTCGCGGTCGGCTCCCGCGAGCCCGGCGCCCGGGAGGTCGGCGATCGTCTCCTAGCGCGGGCCACCGTGGTCGCCGGGGCCCGCACCGCCGCTCTGGCCGAGGCGGGAGATCCGATCGTCCCGCTGCGGAACGGTACGATCACCACTGGTCATCTGGCCGGGAACCCCGGGGAACCGGTCGCCGGTCCCGTGCCTCACGGCCCGGGATCCCGGATGTTCGAGAGCGTGGGCATGGCGTGGGAGGGCCCGGTGGCGGCCTCCGTTCACGAGGCGCCCACGAGGCGTGGACGAATGCGAGATGAGAGGCGCTGGAATGGTTCCTTCGGCGGAGGATCGGCTCGACCTGCCGGCCGTGGGTGAGCGGCAGAGCCTGCGCGAGCAGGTGGCCCACGCGCTGCGGGCGGCCCTGATCACCGGTGAGATGCGGCCCGGCGTGGTCTACTCGGCTCCCGTGCTGGCGGCCCAGTTCGGCGTCTCCGCGACCCCGGTGCGCGAGGCGATGCTCGACCTGGCCAAGGAGGGCCTGGTCGAGGCGGTGCGCAACAAGGGCTTCCGGGTCACCGAGCTGTCCGAGCGCGACCTAGACGATCTCACCGAGATCCGCAGGCTCATCGAGGTGCCCACGGTCGCGCGGCTGGCCGGAGCGGACCGGGCCGGGAGCTTCGAGGCGCTGCGTCCCGTGGCCCAGGAGATCGTCGACGCCGCCGAACGCGGTGACCTGCTCGCCTACGTGGACGCCGACATCCGTTTCCACGTGGACCTCCTGGCGCTGGCCGGCAACGCGCACCTGGTCGAGGTGGTGCGCGATCTGCGCAAGCGCGCCCGTCTGTACGGCTTGTCGGCCCTGTCCGCGCGCGGCGCCCTGATCGACTCGGCCCGCGAGCACCTCCGGCTGCTCGACCTGCTCTCCGCCGGCGACACCGCGGGCGCGGAGCGGCTGATGCACGACCACATCCAGCACGTCCGGGGCATCTGGGCCAGCAACCCGGAGTAGACGGCTCAGCCGGGTGTCCCCCGGGAGGAGCGGGTCGCGCCCACGCTGGCGACGACCACGCAGCCGATGGCCGCCCACTCGCGCACGTCGAGCACCTCGCCCAGCACCAGCAGTCCCACCATCGCGGCCACCGCGGGCTCCAGGCTCATCAGGATGCCGAACACCCGCTTCGGCATCCTGCGCAGCGCCTCCAGCTCGAGCGAGTAGGGGATGACCGACGACAGCAGGCCGACGCCGAGCCCGATCAGCAGCACCTCGGGCCGCAGCAGGTCGGCGCCGCCGGTGCCGATCCCCACCGGGGCGATCAGCAGGAACGACACGATCATCGCGAGGGACAGGCCGGTGGTGCCGGGGACGCGGCGTCCCACGGAGGCCGACAGCAGGATGTAGGCGGCCCAGCAGACGGCCGCGATCAGGGCGAATCCGATCCCGGCCCAGCTGATCCGCGAGGCCGCCGTGCCCCACGGGGCCAGCAGCGCCACACCGGAGCCCGCCAGCGCCACCCAGAGCAGGTCGAGGCGGCGGTGCGAGGCCGCCACCGCGACCCCGAGCGGGCCGAGGAACTCGATCGCGACCGCGACGCCCATGGGCATGTGGGACAGCGCCTCGTAGAACGACAGGTTCATCACGCCCAGCGCCACGCCGAAGGCCACCACGGCCCCGACGTCGCCGCGGCTGAGGCCCCTCAGTCGCGGCCGGCCGATGATCCCCATGACCAGCGCGCCCGTCGCGATGCGCAGGAACACCACGGCGCTCGGCGGCAGCTGGGAGAACAGGTCCTTGGCGAAGCCCGCGCCCACCTGCACCGACAGGATCGCCAGCAGCACCAGTCCCGAGGGCGGGACGGCGTCGGAGGCGGCTCGCAGCAGCGTGCCGGGCCTGGGCAGACCCCGCTTGTACGGCTCGGCGGGCCCCTGCAGGGCGTCGGCGGTCATGGAACTCCTCGCGTCACTAGCCACACGGGTGTTCACACCTTACCGGTCGGGAAAACCCCAGGAAGGGTCACTCCCAGCGGAACGTCCGCGACGCGAGAGCGAGGGAGGCGACGGCCCAGGCGGCCAGGACGAGCACGGGCCCGAGAGAGAGCCCGGCGCCCTCGCTCAGGACCGAGCGGAGGCCGCCGGTCAGCGCGGTGATCGGCAGCAGCCGCAGCACCGGCTCGACCGAGTCGGGGAAGACCGACAGCGGGAAGACGACCCCGCCGCAGCCGAGCAGGACCAGGTAGACCAGGTTGGCCCCGGCGAGCGTCGCCTCGGCGCGCAGCGTGCCCGCCATCAGCAGGGCCAGCCCGCTGAACGCGGCGGTGCCCAGCAGGACGAGCAGCAGGACCTCCGCGAGCGCGGCCGGCGGGGAGCCGGTGGGACGCCAGCCGAGTGCGGCCGCCACGGCGCCGATGACGACGACCTGGACGATCTCCACGGCGACCACCGCGAGCGTCTTGGACAGCATCAGCCCCGTCCGCGACAGCGGGGTCGCGCCCAGCCGCTTCAGCACGCCGTACCGGCGTTCGAAACCGGTGGCGATGGCCTGGCCGGTGAAGGCCGTGGACATCACGGCCAGCGCGAGCACGCCGGGGGTGATGAAGTTCACCCGGGGGCCGCCGCCGACGTTCACCAGCGGCGCGGCCGAGAACCCGACGAGCAGCAGCACCGGGATGATCAGCGTCAGCAGGAGCTGCTCGCCGTTGCGGAGCGTCGCCCGGATCTCCGCCCCCGTCTGCGCCAGCACCATCCGGTGCAGCGGCGCGGCCCCCGGGGCGGGCGTGAGGTCCAGGGTCGTCACTGGGATCTCCTGCGAATCTGGGCGGGCCGCGCGCGGCGGGTCGGGGAGGGGGTCATCGGAGCTCACGTCCGGTCAGTTCGAGGAAGACGTCTTCCAGGGTGCGGCGCTCGATGCTCAGGTCGTCGGCGGTCACGCCCTCGGCGGCGCACCAGGCGGTCACCGTCGCCAGCAGCTCGGGCGCGACCAGCCCCTCGATGATGTAGTGCCCGGAGGGCGACTCCTTGGCCGCGCTGCCGGCCGGCAACGCGGTGAGCAGCTCGTCCAGGGCGAGGCCGGGGCGGGCGCGGAAGCGCAGCTGCCGCTCCGCGCCGGTGAGCGAGGCGGGCGTGCCCTCGGCGACGACCCTGCCGTGATCGATGATCACGACCCGGTCGGAGAGCCTCTCCGCCTCGTCCATGTGGTGGGTGGTGAGCACGACCGAGACCCCGGCGGCGCGCAGGTCGCCGACCAGCTCCCAGCACGCGTGCCGTGCCTGCGGGTCCAGGCCCGCGGTCGGTTCGTCGAGGAAGACCAGCTCGGGGCGGCCGATGACGGCCGCCGCCAGTGACACGCGCTGCTGCTGGCCGCCCGACATCCTGCGGTACGGCGTGCGGGCGTGCTCGGTCAGGCCGAGCCGCTCCAGCAGCGCCGCCGGGTCCAGCGGGGCGGCGTGGAAGCGGGACATCAGGCGCAGCCACTCCCCGCAGCGCGCCGCGGGGGGCACGCCTCCGGCCTGGAGCATCACCCCGACCCTGGCCCTGAGCTCGAGGCTGGACGGGGCGAGCCCGAGCACCCGCACGGTGCCGCCGTCGGCAGGCCGGAACCCCTCGCAGATCTCGATGGTCGAGGTCTTGCCCGCGCCGTTCGGGCCGAGGATCGCGGTCACCGCGCCACGGGCGGCACTGAGCGTGAGGCCGTCGATCGCGGTCGTTCGGCCGTATCTCTTGACCAGATCGGTCACCTCGACGGCTGGGGATTCCATGGCCACGAGTTTAGGGACTGCGCCGGGCGGTCACGCTGCCGGACCTGCGGGGAGAAGCCCGCGGTGCCCGGGGGACATGTCCTGATCACGCCCTGACCATGTCCGATAAAAGGCTTCGGGCGGATCCCGCCAAGGCTTTTGATCTTCCCGGGGCGCCCCGATCCGCGCGTGCCACGCTGAGCGTGTCCCGAATCATGACATGAGGAGGTTCGGCGTGTCCGAGCGGAGTGGTTGCGAATCAGGTGTTCCCTGCCGGGTGGATCTGTCGAGCACCGACGTCACCCTGTCGGTCAGGTTCTACCGGGAGCTCTTCGGCTGGGAGGCGGTGTTCGACCCGCGCCCGGAGTCCGGCGGGTACGGGCGGTTCACGCTGGACGGGAAGGTCGTCGCGGGGATCGGTCCCGGCCTCGGCGACGGCGTCCCCTCGGTCTGGAACACCTACGTCGCCACCGGCGACGCCGAGGCCACCGCCTCGGCCGTCCGCGCGGCCGGGGGCGGGGTCGAGCTGGAGCCCGCGCGGGCGTTCGGCGAGGGAGTCGTGACCGCCTTCCAGGACCCCTCGGGGGCCTTCCTCATGGCCTGGCAGGCGGGGCGGCCCGCCGCGACGATCACGGGGATCACAGGGAGCACGGGGATCAGGGACGCCGTCGGTCCCGGCAGGCCGGCCTGGAGCGAGCTGGTGACCCGGGAGGCCGGTGTGGGCGAGGCCTTCTACCGGGCCGTCTTCGACTGGAGCCTCAAGGACGACGGCCTGCCGGGCGCGCCGTACGCCCGGTGGCACCTGCACGGCCGTCCCGTCGCGGGGGCGGTGAGGCCGGAGGCCTCCCTCCCGCCGGACACGCCGTCGCACTGGAGGGCCTGCTTCGCCGTCGGCGACGCGGCGGCGGCGGTGGAGCGGGTCCGGGATCTGGGCGGTGCCGTGCTCGTGCCGCCCGCGCCGACGCCCGCGGGGCGGCGGGCGGTGGTCGCCGATCCGCAGTTCGCGGTGTTCGGGCTGATCGAGCCGGGAGGCGCGCCGTGACGAGGCGGACCGGGCCCGTCCGCCCGCACCGGCCTCTCCGGGCCGGAGGCGCCGTGTCCGTCACGGGCGCCGGGGGAGTCGCCGGGGGAGTTAGGGATGTCCGGAAACAGCGGGCCGCGGGTGAGGGCGCCGCGGGCCCTCCGTGACCGCGCACGGCCGTCCATGTCCGTGAGGGGTCCGTGAGGGGTCCGTGAGGGGTCCGTGAGAGGCCCTGTGAGGGCCCTGTGAGAGGTCTGAGCGGACCGGTTGACCACGCCGAGGATTACTCGGGGTGGTAAATCTTCCTTGCGGAAATTTTCCATGTTCGGGAATTCGGTCGACCTGATCCTGGTTGGGAACCCCTGGCCCCCATGGGCCCGTCGTGGCCCGTGAGGGATGAGGGGGATCGGATATGACCGCGGCCGTCACCGAGGCCGAGGCCGGGGTCGCCCCCGCCGCGCGGCGCAGAAGAGTGCTGCTGCTCGTCCTGGGGGCGCTGTCCGCCATCGGCCCGCTCTCGATCGACATGTACCTGCCCGCGCTGCCGGCCATCGCCGGGGAGATGGGCACCGGCCAGGCCCAGGTGCAGCTCACCCTGACCGCCTGCCTCGTCGGCCTGTCGATCGGCCAGGTCCTCGCGGGCCCGATCAGCGACACGCGCGGGCGGCGCGGGCCGCTGCTGGCCGGTATCGCCGCCTACGCGATCGCCTCGCTGTTGTGCGCGTTCTCCCCCTCGGTGTACGGGCTGGTCGGGTTCCGCCTGCTGCAGGGGGTCGCGGGCGGCGCCGCGCTGGTGATCGTCCGCGCGGTCGTCAGGGACCTCTACGAGGGCGCCGCCATCGCCCGCATCTTCGCCACGCTCATGCTCGTCAGCGGCCTGGCGCCGGTCCTGGCCCCGATCGCGGGGGCGCAGCTGCTCGCCCACACCTCCTGGCGCGGGGTGTTCGTCTCGCTGAGCGTGGCCGGGCTCCTGCTGCTGGCGGCCTCGCTGCGCACCGTCGGCGAGACGCTTCCCGCCGACCGGCGCGAGGGGGGCGGCCTGCGGCACACCCTCGTCACCTTCGGGCACCTGCTGCGCGACCGGTCCTTCATGGCCTGCGCGCTGGCCGCCGGTCTGGGCTTCGGCGCCATGTTCGCCTACATCTCCGGCTCGCCCTTCGTGCTCCAGGAGGTCTACGGCGCCTCGCCCCAGACCTTCTCCCTGGTGTTCGGCCTGAACGCGATCGGCATGACCCTCGTCTCGCAGATCGGCGGCCGGCTCACCGGGCGCGTGACGACCCCCGCGCGGCTCGTCGTGATCGGCCTGCTCCTCTCGGTCGCCGGGGCGGGGGCGCTGGTCGTCGTCGGGCTCCTCCACCTGCCCCTCGCGGCGCTGGTCGCCGGGCTGCTCGTGATGCTGTGCGGGCTGGGCCTGGCCCTGCCGAGCGTCGGCGCGCTGGCCCTGGCGGGCCAGCCGCGGCAGGTCGCGGGCAGCGCCTCCGGGCTGACGGGGGTGCTGCAGTTCGCGATCGGCGCGGCCGCGGCCCCGCTGGTCGGCCTGGGCGACCAGAGTTCGGCGCTGCCGATGGCCCTCGTCCTGGCCGGGCTCACCCTCGGCTCCGTCGTCGCGTTCGCGGGTCTGCGCAGATCATCGGCCGACGTTTCCGCAGCTTAGGTAAGCCTTGCCTGCGTGATTAATCGCATTCTCCGCAAGTCGGGCGATGGTTTGTAAGCGGGGAAGCAATTAAGGCACACTGATGTTGTGAAATACGTGACCGAGATGCCGGACACGGAGGAGGCCGCCGCCGTGCGGCTCTCCGGCGTGTCCGCCGAGCGGAGCACGCGCGCGCGTGTCGCCCGGCTCATCCTGGAACACGGACCGATCACGGCCCCCGCCCTTGGCGAGCGGCTCGGGCTCACCCCGGCCGCCGTCCGCCGCCATCTGGACGCGCTGCTCGCCGACGGGATGATCGAGCCCCGTACGGCCCGCCCTCGCGGCCAGCGTGGCCGGGGACGTCCCGCCAAGCTGTTCGCGATAACCGACGCCGGCCGAAGCGCCTTCGAGCACGCCTACGACGGGCTCGCGGGAAGCGCGCTGCGTTTCCTGGCCGAGCGGGCCGGCGAGCAGGCCGTGGCCGAGTTCGCCCGGTCACAGGTCTCCGGACTCGTCACGCGCCTGCGGCACAAGATGCGCGAGGTCCCCGCCGACCAGCGCGTGCGCGTGCTGGCCGAGGCCCTGTCGGCCGACGGCTACGCCGCCTCGGCCAGCAGGGCGAGCCTCGGCGGTGAGCAGCTGTGCCAGCACCACTGCCCGGTGGCGCACGTGGCCGCGGAGTTCCCGCAGCTCTGCGAGGCGGAGACGGAGGCGTTCGCGCAGATCCTCGGCACACCGGTGCAGAGGCTGGCGACCATAGCCCATGGCGACGGGGTGTGCACCACCCACGTGAGCCCTCACCGAGGGACGGCCGAGCCCGGTGCGGTGGCGCGGCAGGCGCGACGGCAGGCATCCGGGGCATCGCCCTCGGCGACCCAAGAATCGATCGACGAAACGAGCAAGGAGACCGGAAGGTGACTGTCACCGACCGCCCGGAGCTGGAAGGCCTCGGGAATTACAAGTTCGGCTGGGCCGACTCCGATGTCGCCGGAGCCGCGGCCCGCCGTGGCCTGTCCGAGGAGGTCGTCCGCAACATCTCCGCGCTCAAGAACGAGCCGGAGTGGATGCTGGACCTCCGCCTGAAGGGTCTGCGCCTGTTCGGCAAGAAGCCCATGCCGACCTGGGGCTCCGATCTCAGCGGGATCGACTTCGACAACATCAAGTACTTCGTGCGCTCGACCGAGAAGCAGGCGGCCTCCTGGGAGGAGCTGCCCGCTGACATCAGGAACACCTACGACAAGCTCGGCATCCCGGAGGCGGAGAAGCAGCGCCTGATCGCCGGCGTCGCCGCCCAGTACGAATCCGAGGTCGTCTACCACAAGATCCGTGAGGACCTCGAGGAGAAGGGTGTCATCTTCGTCGACACCGACACCGCGCTCAAGGAGCACGAGGAGATCTTCAAGGAGTACTTCGGCACCGTGATCCCGGTCGGCGACAACAAGTTCGCCGCGCTGAACACGGCCGTGTGGAGCGGCGGCAGCTTCATCTACGTGCCGCCGAACGTCAACGTCGAGATCCCTCTGCAGGCCTACTTCCGGATCAACACCGAGAACATGGGCCAGTTCGAGCGCACCCTGATCGTCGTGGACGAGAACTCCTACGTCCACTACGTCGAGGGCTGCACCGCGCCGATCTACTCCTCCGACTCGCTGCACAGCGCGGTCGTGGAGATCATCGTGAAGAAGGGCGCCCGCTGCCGTTACACGACCATCCAGAACTGGTCGAACAACGTCTACAACCTGGTCACCAAGCGCGCCGTGGCGTACGAGGGCGCGACCATGGAGTGGATCGACGGCAACATCGGCTCCAAGGTCACGATGAAGTACCCCGCCGTCTACCTGATGGGCCAGTACGCCAAGGGCGAGACGCTGAGCGTCGCCTTCGCCGGCGAGGGGCAGCACCAGGACGCCGGATCCAAGATGGTGCACCTGGCGCCGAACACCAGCTCGACCGTGATCTCCAAGTCCGTCGCCCGGGGCGGCGGCCGCACCTCCTACCGCGGCCTGGTCCAGATCGAGGAGGGCGCGCACGGCAGCGCCAGCACGGTCAAGTGCGACGCGCTGCTGGTCGACCAGATCAGCCGCTCCGACACCTACCCCTACGTCGACGTCCGCGAGGACGACGTCTCCATGGGGCACGAGGCCACCGTCTCCAAGGTCTCCGAGGACCAGCTGTTCTACCTGATGAGCCGCGGCCTGAACGAGGACGAGGCCATGGCGATGATCGTGCGCGGCTTCGTCGAGCCGATCGCGCGTGAGCTGCCGATGGAGTACGCCCTCGAGCTGAACCGCCTGATCGAGCTGCAGATGGAAGGGGCCGTCGGCTGATGGGTCTCGAAACCAAACCCGTGTCGACCCTTCATGAGAAGGCCTCCTTCGACCTGGCCGACTTCCCGGTGCCCACGGGGCGCGAGGAGGAGTGGCGCTTCACCCCGCTGTCCCGTCTGAAGGGCCTGCACACCGGCGCCGCCGCCTCCGGCGGCGTCGTGGTCCAGGTGGACGCCGCCCCCGAGGTCACCGTGGAGACCGTCGGCCGCGACGACCTGCGGCTGGGCAAGGCGTACGTGCCCGCCGACCGGGTCAGCGCCCAGGCCTACGGATCCTTCGAGAAGGCCACCGTCATCACGGTCCCGCGCGAGGCGGTCGCCTCCAAGCCGACCGTGATCACCGTGACCGGCTCCGGCGAGGGCGCGGCCTACGGCCACACCCTGGTCAAGCTCGAGGCGATGGCCGAGGCCGTCGTCGTCCTGGAGCACCAGGGCAGCGCCGTCTACGCCGACAACGTCGAGTTCGTCGTCGGCGAGGGCGCCACGCTCAAGGTCGTCAGCCTGCAGGACTGGGCCGACGACGCCGTGCACGTCTCCCACCACCACGCCCTGCTCGGCAAGGACGCGACCTTCCGCAGCTTCGTGGTCACCCTGGGCGGCGACCTGGTGCGCCTTTCGCCGTCGGTCTCCTACACCGGGCCCGGCGGAGACGCCGACCTGACCGGCCTGTACTTCGTGGACGCCGGCCAGCACCTGGAGCACCGCCTGCTGGTCGACCACTCCACGCCCAACTGCAAGAGCAACGTCGTCTACAAGGGCGCGCTGCAGGGCGACGACGCGCACGCCGTGTGGATCGGCGACGTCATCATCCGGGTCGAGGCCGAGGGCACCGACACCTACGAGCTCAACCGGAACCTCCTGCTCACCGACGGCGCGCGCGCCGACTCGGTGCCGAACCTGGAGATCCTCACCGGAGAGGTCGCGGGAGCCGGCCACGCCAGCGCCTCGGGCCGCCTGGACGACGAGCACATCTTCTACCTCCAGGCCCGCGGCATCCCGTTCGAGGAGGCCCGCCGCCTGGTCATCCGGGGCTTCTTCGCACAGCTCCTGGAGAAGATCGAACTGGACGAGCTGCGCGAGCGGGTGTTCGCCAAGGTTGAGGCGGAGCTCGAGAAGTGACATTCGAGAAGGTCTGCAAGCTCACCGACATCCCCGACGACGGCGTGATCGGCGTCGAGGTCGAGGAGACGCCGGTCGCCCTGGTCCGCCGGGGCACCGAGGTCTACGCCCTGCACGACGTGTGCTCCCACGCCGAGGTCAAGCTCAGCGAGGGCGAGGTCTACGACGGCAGCCTGGAGTGCTGGCTGCACGGCTCGTGTTTCGACCTGCGCTCGGGCAAGCCCACCGGGCCGCCCGCGACCAAGCCCGTCCCCGTCTACCAAGTCAAGATCGACGGCGATGACGTTCTCGTCTCGCTCTCGAAGGAGTCGTAACAGTGTCTGATTCGAGCCGAGTCCACCCCGGGTCCACCCTTGAGATCCGTGACCTGCAGGTCTCCGTCGCGGACAAGGAGATCCTGCGCGGGGTCAATCTCACCGTGCGGGCCGGCGAGACCCACGCCATCATGGGCCCCAACGGCTCGGGCAAGTCCACGCTCGCCTACGCGATCGCCGGTCACCCCAAGTACACCGTCACGGGCGGCCAGGTGCTGCTGGACGGCGCCGACCTGCTGGACATGTCGGTCGACGAGCGTGCCCGCGCCGGCCTCTTCCTCGCCATGCAGTACCCCGTCGAGGTCCCCGGCGTCAGCGTCTCCAACTTCCTGCGCTCCGCGGTCACCTCCGTGCGCGGCGAGGCGCCCAAGCTCCGCCAGTTCGCCAAGGACCTGAAGGCCGGCATGGACGCGCTGTCCATCGACGCCGCCTTCGCCCAGCGCAACCTGAACGAGGGCTTCTCCGGCGGCGAGAAGAAGCGCCACGAGATCCTCCAGCTGGAGCTGCTCAAGCCGAAGATCGCCGTTCTCGACGAGACCGACTCGGGACTCGACGTGGACGCGCTGCGGGTGGTCTCCGAGGGCATCAACCGCTTCCGCTCCTCCGGCGAGACCGGGGTGCTGCTCATCACCCACTACACCCGCATCCTGCGCTACGTGAAGCCGGACTTCGTCCACGTCTTCGCCGGCGGCCGGATCGTCGAGCAGGGCGGCCCCGAGCTCGCCGAGAAGCTGGAGGCCGAGGGCTACGAGGCCTACACGAAGGCAATCGCCTGATGAACACCGGCTTCGATGTGGAACGGATCAGGAAGGACTTCCCGGTCCTCTCCCGCGAGCTGCCCGGAGGCAGGCCGCTGGTCTACCTCGACTCGGGCAACTCCTCGCAGAAGCCCACGCAGGTCATCGAGGCCATGCGTGAGCACCTGGCCGTGCACTACGCCAACGTCGGCCGCGCCATGCACGTGCTGGGCGCCGAGTCGACCGAGGCCTACGAGAACGCCCGCGACAAGGTCGCCGCCTTCATCGGCGCGCCGAGCCGTGACGAGATCGTCTTCACCAAGAACGCCTCGGAGGCGCTCAACCTGGTGGCCTACGCCTTCGGCAACCCGATGGGCGAGGACCCCCGGTTCCGGATCGAGCCCGGTGACGAGATCGTCATCTCCGAGATGGAGCACCACTCCAACATCGTGCCGTGGCAGCTGCTCGCGCAGCGCACCGGTGTCACGCTGAAGTGGTTCTCCGTCACCGACGAGGGCAGGCTCGACCTGTCGAACCTCGAGGAGCTCGTCACCGAGCGCACGAAGATCGTTTCGATCGCGCACCAGTCGAACGTGCTCGGCACCGTCAACCCGGTCGCCCAGGTGCTCGCCAGGGCCCGCCAGGTCGGCGCGCTGACCATGCTCGACGGCTCGCAGTCGGTGCCCCACCGGCCGGTGGACGTCGCCGCGCTCGGGGTGGACTTCCTGGCCTTCACCGGGCACAAGGCCGTCGGCCCCTCCGGGATCGGCGTGCTGTGGGCCCGGGGTGAGCTGCTCGAGGCCATGCCGCCGTTCCTGGGGGGCGGGGAGATGATCGAGGCGGTCTGGATGGACCGTTCGACTTACGCGCCCGCGCCCCACAAGTTCGAGGCGGGAACGCCGCCGATCGTCGAGGCCGTCGGCCTCGGCGCCGCACTGGACTACCTGTCCGGGATCGGTATGAACGCCATCGCCGAGCACGAGCACGAGCTCACCGGCTACGCCCTGGAGGCGCTGCGGGAGATCCCCGGGCTGCGGGTGATCGGCCCGGAGAATCTGGACGAGCGTGGTGGTACGGTCTCTTTCACCCTTGAGGGGATTCATCCACACGACGTCGGGCAGATCCTCGATGACAACTTCGGGGTGGCCGTACGGGTGGGGCACCACTGCGCCCGGCCGCTGCACCTGAGGTTCGGGATTCCCGCGACCACGCGGGCGTCGTTCTATCTTTACAACACCCCGGCCGAGATCGACGCCCTGGTCCGCGGCCTCCACCACGTGCAGAAGGTGTTCGCCTAGCCATGCCGGAGCAGCCCAGATGATCGCCGAGTCCATGTACCAGGAGCTGATCCTGGAGCACTACAAGCACCCTCAGGGGCGAGGTCTGCGCGACCCGTACGACGCCGAGGTGCACCACGTGAACCCGACGTGCGGCGACGAGATCACCATGCGCGTGAAACTGGGCGACGGCGGCAAGGTCGAGGACGTCTCCTACGACGGTCAGGGCTGCTCCATCAGCCAGGCCGCCGCCTCGGTGCTGTACGAGCTGGCGGCCGGTTCGACGGTGCACGACAGCCTCGCGGTGGTGGAGGAGTTCACCCGGCTCATGCAGAGCAGGGGACAGATCGAGGCGGACGAGGAGGTGCTCGGCGACGCCGTGGCGTTCGCCGGGGTCGCCAAGTATCCCGCCCGGGTGAAGTGCGCGCTTCTGGCCTGGATGGCCTACAAGGACGCGGTCGTGAGGAGTTCTGAATGAGCAAGCCTGTTGAGACGCCGACCACGGCCTACGACGGGGAGACGACCCTCGACGAGGTCATGGAGGCCCTCAAGGACGTCGTCGACCCCGAGCTCGGCATCAACGTCGTGGACCTCGGCCTGATCTACGGGATCAACCTGGACGAGGCCGGGGCGGGGACGCCGCCGATCGCCACCATCGACATGACGCTGACCAGCGCGGCCTGCCCGCTGACCGACGTCATCGAGGACCAGGCGCACTCGGCCCTGGAGGGCATGGTCTCCGACGTGAAGATCAACTGGGTCTGGCTCCCGCCGTGGGGGCCGGACAAGATCACCGATGAGGGGCGCGAGCAGCTGCGCATGCTCGGTTTCAACGTCTGATCCATCGTCCGACCCATCTCCCGCTACGGCCCGCGCCCGAAAAGGGTGCGGGCCGTAGCGGATTGTGTGAGAGAATGCCCGACGCCGGGAAGAAACGCCCGGTGCGGAGCGTTGTCTCCGCCAACGGACAAGCGTTCGCCACGTGCAGGACGCCCCGGATGAACCCGGCACTGCGAACGCCGGGTATGCTTGATCGTGGTTTGACTGCGTGCGGGTAAGCTTCACCCGCCCCGTGCGGTGCGCCTCGACTTGCACCGCACCACCGCCCCCACAGTGGGCGTTGATCGAGCGCGGCCTCAGGCCGTGCGTCCCAGGCTCGTCCTTTCGCAGGAGTGACGTGCCCCGTTCTTCTATCGAAAGGCACGAATCTTCGTGACCATGCTTGACGCTGTCCTGCCCGAAATCACCGACATCCCCGAGGCCTCCTCCGGCACCTCCGAGTTCACCCTCCTCGGTCTGCCCAAGCCTCTGGTGAACGGGCTCTCCCGTCAGGGCATCGACAGCCCCTTCCCCATTCAGCGCGCCACCATCCCCGACATCCTGGCCGGTAACGACGTCCTCGGGCGCGGCCAGACCGGCTCCGGCAAGACCCTGGCCTTCGGCCTGCCCATGATGGCCCGTGTCGCCGGCGTCAAGGCCCGTCCCGGCCACCCGCTCGCCGTCGTCCTGGTGCCGACCCGCGAGCTGGCCATGCAGGTCACCGACGCGCTCGAACCGCTGGGCAGGGGCCTGTCGCTGCGGATGAAGACCGTCGTCGGCGGCATGTCCATGGGCCGCCAGATCGAGGCGCTGCGCCGGGGCGTCGAGGTCGTCGTCGCCACCCCCGGCCGGCTGACCGACCTGATCCAGCAGGGTGAGTGCGCGCTGGACGAGGTCCAGGTCACCATCCTGGACGAGGCCGACCACATGTGCGACCTCGGCTTCTTCCCGGTCGTCAGCGCGATCCTGCAGCAGACCCCGGCCGACAGCCAGCGTCTGCTGTTCTCCGCCACCCTCGACGGCGACGTGGACAAGCTGGTGCGGCGCTTCCTCACCGACCCCATCACCCACTCGATGGCCCCGGCCGCCTCCTCGGTCGACACCATGGAGCACCACGTGGTGGAGGTCCACCGCGACGACAAGTTCCCGGTGACCGCCGAGATCGCCAACCGCGAGGGCAAGACCATCATCTTCGTGCGCACCCAGCACGGGGTCGACCGGCTGTGCAAGCAGCTCGCCCAGGTCGGCGTCAAGGCCGGCGGCCTGCACGGCGGCAAGCGCCAGAACCAGCGGACCCGCATCCTCGCCGAGTTCAAGGAAGGCGAGATCAACGTCCTGGTCTGCACCGATGTCGCCGCCCGCGGCATCCACGTCGACAACATCAGCCTCGTGCTGCACGTCGACCCGCCGCAGGACCACAAGAGCTACCTGCACCGCGGCGGCCGTACCGCCCGCGCCGGGGAGAAGGGCACCGTCATGACGCTGGTGCTCCCCAACGAGCGCCGCTCGACCGACGCGATGACCCGCCGCGCGGGCATCAAGCCCTTCCGCCTCAAGGCCACCCCGGGTCACCCGCGGCTGGAGGAGGTCGCCGGGGCGCGTCAGCCCAGCGGCGAGTCGATCCCGGTCTGGGAGCCCCCGGCGCCGGCCGCCAAGCAGCGTGAGCGGCGCGGCGGTTTCGGCGGCGGCGGCCGCGGCCCGCGTCGTTTCCGCGACCGTCCCGGTCACGGCGGCGAGGGCTACCAGCCCCGCGAGCGCTCCGCCGACGGCGGCCGCGGTGGTGAGCGCGGTGAGTACCGTGGCGGTGAGCGCGGTGAGCACCGTGGCGAATACCGCGGCGGCGAGCGCGGTGAGTACCGCGGCGGCGAGCGCGGCAACGGCAACGGCAACGGCGGCGGCGGCGTCAGCGACCTTCGCGGGCAGTACCGCTCCGAGCGTCCCGAGCGCCGCTTCGACGGCCGCCAGGACGGCCGCGGCGCGGGCTACCGCGGTGGCGAGCGCCGTGAGCCGTTCCGTGGCGACCGTCCGAGCAACGGCGGCTTCCGTACGGACCGTCCGAGCAACGGCGGTTTCCGCTCCGAGCGTCCCGCGGGCGACCGCGAGGCCTTCCGGGGCGGCGAGCGGCGCGAGCCGTTCCGCGGCGACCGGGCCGGCAACGGCGGCTTCCGCGGCGGCGAGTTCCGCGCCGGGGGCCGTCCGGAGGGGCGCGGCAGGCGCGGTGGCCACTACGGCCGCTGATCGCCGCGCGTTCTCGTGACGCGTGACCTCGACCGCCAGGGCCGGTACGGCGACGCCGTACCGGCCCTGTGCCGTCCGTCCCGGAGCGGCCGGCCGGGGGAGGGCGGAGACGGATCCCGGGACGGAACCGGAACGTGTCCAGAGCGTGGACGCGCACCCTGGCAGGTCCGCGGGCCCGTTAGGCTTGGCAACGACATCCCACGACGCCGAGAGAGACCATGAAGACCTTCGAAGAGCTGTACGCCGAGCTGTCAGACAAGGCGCGCACCCGGCCCGAGGGCTCGGGAACCGTGGCCGCGCTGGACGCCGGAGTCCATGCCATCGGCAAGAAGGTCGTCGAGGAGGCCGCCGAGAGCTGGATGGCGGCCGAGCACGAGTCGAACGATCGCGCGGCCGAGGAGATCTCCCAGCTCCTCTACCACGTGCAGGTCCTCATGATCGCGAAAGGGATCGGGCTGGACGAGGTCTACAAGCATCTGTGAGCCGGTGCGCCCGGCTCCAGTCCTCAGACCGCCATCCAGGTAAGGAAGCCACGTCATGCTCCGTCTCGCCGTTCCCAACAAGGGCGCCCTCACCGAGGCAGCCCAGACCATCCTCAAGGAAGCCGGATACCGTCCCCGCAAGGACAGCAAGGAGCTCGTGGTCGTCGACCCGGACAACTCCTGCGAGCTGTTCTTCCTGCGCCCCAAGGACATCGCCGTCTACGTCGGCGAGGGCACCCTCGACGCGGGCATCACCGGCCGTGACATGCTCCGCGACTCCGGCGCGCAGGTCGAGGAGATCATGCCGCTCGGCTTCGGCCGGTCGACCTTCCGCTTCGCGGCCAACCCTGGCGACTTCTCCTCCGTCACCGACCTCAAGGGCAAGCGCGTCGCCACCTCCTACGCCGGCCTGCTGGAGTCCTACCTCGCCGAGCAGAGCGTCGAGGCCAGGGTGATCAAGCTGGACGGCGCCGTCGAGACCGCCATCCGGCTGGGAGTGGCCGACGCGGTCGCCGACGTCGTGGAGACCGGCACCACGCTGCGCAACATCGGGCTCGAGGTCTTCGGCGAGCCGATCGCCCGTTCGGAGGGCGTGCTGATCAAGCGGATCGGCGCGGAGGAGACCCCGGGGCTGCGGCAGCTCGTCCGCCGCCTGCAGGGCGTGCTGATGGCGCGCGACTACGTGATGATGGACTACGACATCAGGGCCGAGCGGATCGAGGAGGCCATCGCCCTCACCCCCGGCATGGAGGGCCCCACGGTCTCCCCGCTGCACCGGGAGGGCTGGGTGGCGGTCCGCGCGATGGTGCCGCGCAACGGCCACCAGCAGGTGATGGACCAGCTGTGGGAGATCGGCGCCAAGGCCATCCTGGTCACCGCCATCTTCGCCTGCCGCATCTGACCCCGGCGCGGACCTTCCGGCGGGCGCCGCCCGCCGGGGCCGCGATGCCGCGGGCCGCGCGGAGCCGGGCCTCTGACGGCCGGGCGTCTGACAAATGTCATGGTCGATCCCGGATCGTCGGCACTGATGATCCCGGCCGCCCGCTCCTAGCGTTGACGGCATGAACGCCATCGCCTTCACCGACGTGCGTAAGAGCTACGGGAACGTGCTCGCCGTCGACGGCCTGAACCTCACAGTAGAGGCGGGCAGGACCGTCGCGCTCCTCGGCCCCAACGGGGCGGGCAAGTCCACATCGATCAACATGCTGCTGGGTCTGATCCGTCCGAGCGGGGGCCGGATCGAGGTCTTCGGGCACCTCCCCGACGAGGCGGTCGCCAGGGGCGAGGTCGGGGCCATGCTGCAGAGCGGCGAGCTCATCCCCGAACTCACCGTCAGGGAGCTCGTGGACTTCGTCCGCAGGCTCTACCCCCGGCCGCTCGGCCTGGACGAGATCCTGAAGATGGCCGACCTCACCGACCTGGTGAGAAGGCGGGCCGACAAGCTGTCCGGAGGCCAGACCCAGCGGGTCAGGTTCGCCCTGGCCATCGCGGGGGCGCCCAAGCTGCTGGTCCTGGACGAGCCGACCGCGGCCATGGACGTGGAGTCGCGGCAGCGGTTCTGGTCCAGTATGCGTGAGTACGCGGCCGGGGGCCGTACGGTCCTGTTCGCCACCCACTATCTGGAGGAGGCCGACGAGAACTCCGACCGGGTGATCGTGGTCGCCAGGGGGCGGGTGGTGGCCGACGGCACCGCCGCGCAGATCAAGGCGGGGGTCGGCGGTCACACCGTGCGCTTCGCCCTAGACGGGCAGCCCACGGCCGGGCTGGACGCCCTGCCCGGTGTCTCCGCCGTCGAGGTCTCCGCGGGCGACGCCACGCTCCGCACCTCCGACCTCGACGCCACCGTGGCCGCCCTCTACCGGGGCACCTCGCTGGAGATCCGCGACCTCCGGATCACCGGCGCCGACCTCGAAGACGCCTTCCTCGCCCTCACCCGGGAGTCATGATGCCGAACTACATCAGGATCGAGGCGCTGAGGATGCTGCGCAACAAGCGCTACATCGTCTTCGTCATGGCCTTCCCGGTGGTCTTCTACCTGCTCTTCTCCAACCTCTTCGGCAACCAGACGGGCTCCGACGGGGTCAGGGCCAGTGTCTTCCTGATGGTGTCCATGGGCGCCTACGGCGCGCTGGCGGCCTCCATCATGAGCACCGCCGTACCGTGGGCGCAGGAGCGGCAGTCGGGCTGGCTCCGCCAGCTGCAGATCACCCCGCTGCCGAACTGGTCGATCATCCTGACCAAGCTGATCGCCGCGCTGCTGCTGGTGCTGCCGTCGCTGCTGCTGGTCTTCCTGTGCGCGGTCGTCACCCAGGGGGTCTCACTGCCGCCGGGCCAGTGGGTTTCGCTGCTGCTGACCATGTGGATCGGCACCGTGCCGTTCGCCGCGCTCGGCCTGATCGTCGGCTCGCTGCTGCCCCCCGACACCGCCCAGCCGGCCGCGATGATCGGCATGTTCGGTCTGGCGATCCTGGGCGGTCTGTGGTTTCCTCTGGACAGCATGCCCGAGACCATGAGGACCATCGCTCACGTGCTGCCCTCCTACTCCTACGCCGACATCGGCTGGCACATCATCGCGGGCCAGGCGCCCCCGTCGCAGGACGTGGTGACGATCCTGGCGTGGGCGGTCACGCTCGGGGGCGCCGCGCTGTTCGCCTACCACAGGGCGACCGCGCGGGCATGAGACGGGCCGTGACGATCGCCTTCGGCGGAGCGGACGACACCTCGGGCTGGGCGGACGACGGCCGGCCCCGGTGGCGCAGGCTGATCTGGATCTCCATCGGCCTGGTCTACCTGTTCTTCCCGGCGATGGAGATCGTCACGGGCGAGCTGCAAGGCGCCCGGGCCGTGTGGGGAGTCCTCGGCCTGGCCGCCTTCGTCGCGAGCTATCTCGGGACCGCGCTGAGCCACTGGAACGACGACAGGCCGGCCCCCCTGACCTACGGGCTGCTGGCGGCCACCACGGTCCTGGCCGTCGTGCTGCCGGTGGCCTTCGGCGGCGGCTGGCTGACCCTGCCGATCTACACGACCGTGATCTACAGCATGGCGCTGCCCCCGCGCCTGTCGATGGCCGGCGCCGTCGTGATGGGGGTCGTCGTCCTGCTGATCGGCCTGCTGAAGGACCACGACCTCGGCAGCACCGTCGTGCTCGTCCTCCAGGTCCTCACGCTCGCGGTCCTGTTCATCCGCGTGCGCAAGACCAGGATGTTGCTGGTCCAGCTGCGCCAGGCGCGGGACGAGGTGGCGAGGCTGGCCGCGAGCGAGGAGCGCCTGCGCATCGCCCGCGACCTGCACGACCTGCTCGGCCACAGCCTGTCGCTGATCGTGCTGAAGAGCGAGCTGGCCGGCCGGCTGGCCGAGAACGGCTCGGAACGGGCCCTGCCGGAGATCCGCGACATCGAGTCGGTGGCCAGGCAGGCGCTGGTCGAGGTGCGCGACGTCGTCACCGGCTACCGGCAGCGCGGCCTGACCGGTGAGCTGGACGGCGCCCGTGCGGCGCTGGAGGCGGCGGGGACGAGGGTGAAGGTCAGGATGGCGGGAACCCCGCTGCCCGAGGAACTGGACGGGCTGCTCGGCTGGGCGGTGCGCGAGGGCGTGACCAACGTCATCCGGCACGCGCGGGCGGCCCGGTGCGAGATCGACGTGCGCTACGACGGAAGGACCACGGTCCTGGAGATCGTGGACGACGGGTGCGGGGCGGCCACGCCGTACGGCCCCGGCAACGGGCTGGCCGGGCTGACCGAGCGCATCGAGGCGGCCGGAGGGACGGTGTGCGCCGGGCCGCGTGAGAAGGGCCGTGAGAAGGGATTCGCGCTCAGGGTCGCGGTTCCGGCGGGAGGGGCGTGCGGGTGATCCGGGTCCTGCTGGTGGAGGACCAGGCGATGGTCCGGGGCGCGCTGGCCTCGCTGCTGAGCCTGGAGCCCGACATCGAGGTGGTCGGGGAGGCGGCCTCGGGCCAGGAGGCGTTCCGCGTGGCGCTGGAGACCGGTCCGGACGTCGCGCTGCTGGACATCGAGATGCCCGGTGAGGACGGCATCGCCGCGGGGGCGCGGATCCGCGCGGCCCTGCCCGCGTGCCAGGTCATGATCCTGACGACCTTCGGCCGTCCCGGTTATCTGCGGCGGGCGATGGAGGCGGGTGCGGTGGCCTTCCTGGTCAAGGACAGTCCCGCCCGCGAGCTCGCTGCCGCCATCCGCCGGGTCCGCGGCGGTGAACGGGTCATCGATCCGGGCCTGGCCGCCGCCGCGCTCAGCGCGGGCCCGAACCCGCTCTCTCCCCGGGAGTGCGACGTCCTGGCCGCCGCGGTGGACGGCTCCACGGTGGGCGACATCGCCCTGCGCCTGCACCTGTCCGAGGGAACGGTCCGCAACTACCTGTCCTCGGCCATCCAGAAGACCCGGGCACGCAACCGCATCGAGGCCGTGCAGCGCGCCCAGGCGCAGGGGTGGCTCTGATCCGGCTCCGGGGCTGGGAGGGAGCCGGAAAAGGACCGGGGAGGGGCCCGAGGAGGACAGGAAGGGCCGGAAAGGGCCCGGAAGTCCTCTCAGAGTTCTCTCAGAATCCTCTCGGAGTCCTCAGGACGACAGGGCTCTGGACTCTTCCTCCTCGATCTGCTTGTTCCACTCCTGCTTGGAGGCGCGCCAGGTCTCGTCGTCGCGGCCGAGACGCCAGTAGCCGGAGATGGACAGCTGCGACAGCGGGATCCCGCGCTCGGCCCGCAGGTGACGGCGGAGCGTCCTGACGAAGCCGGCCTCGCCGTGGACGAAGGCGTGCAGGGGTCCCTCGGGGAAGTCGAGCTCGCGTACGGCCGCGACCAGCGAGTCGCCGACCGGCGCGTCGCCCCGGTGCAGCCACACGATCTTCGTGTCGCCGGGGGAGTCCAGCGGCTGCTCCTCCTCCGGCCCCGCCACCTCGACGAACACGTGGGCCGGGACCCCGGCGGGCAGCCGCTCCAGGGAGGCGGCGATGGCGGGCAGGGCGCTCTCGTCGCCGACCATCAGGTGCCAGCCCGCCTCCTGGTCGGGTGCGTAGGCGCCGCCGGGGCCGAAGAAGTAGATCTCCTCACCCGGCTGTGCGGCCGCCGCCCAGGGACCCGCGATGCCGCTGTCCCCGTGGTGGACGAAGTCCAGGGTCAGCTCCAGCTTCTCGGAGTCCCACGTGCGGACGGTGTAGGTCCTGGTGGTCGGCCACTGCTCGCGGGGCAGGTCCCGCTGGATCCGCTCAAGGTCGAACGGCTCGGGATAGGTCACTCCCTCCGGGGCGAAAAGGAGCTTCACGTAGTGGTCGGTGAACTCGCCCGCGCCGAACCCCGCGAGGCCGTCGCCGCCGAGCACTACCCGGATCATGTGCGGGGTGAGTCGTTCGACCCGTTTCACCTCGCCGCGGATGGCCTTCCGCGCTCGTTTGCCCTCTGCCATCATCACTCCTGATGCTGATCAAGTTAGGTGCACCTAAGTCGTAGCATACGGTGATTTGAGTGATATGGCCGACTGGCAGGCCGGGAGGCCTCGGGGGTAGCCGGAATGGGCGGACGGGCCGCACGCGGCTCCCAGGGCCGCCACAGGGCCGTCCAGGGCCGTCACAGAGGGTCGCGTGCCGTCTCCGCGGGGCGGTCGCGGGCGTCGCCGCGCGGCCGGTGCCCGGTCAGCGCTGCATGGCCGCGACCTGACGGATCAGGTCGGCCACCCGGACGATCCCCATGCAGCGGCCGAACTCGTCGATGACGACCAGGTCGTCGTAGACGCGCTCGGCGTCGCGTCCCGCCACCTGCATGGCGGCGATGGCCGGGGTGGTCTTGGGGGCGGTGCGGGGCGGGTCGGCCAGGCGCAGGGCGGGTTTCTTGGCGTGCAGGGCGTGGCCGAACCGGCTGGCGATGGACAGCAGGAAGCGGCTGCGGTCGAGGCTGCCCTTGGGGCGCTGGTACTCGTCGACCAGGATCACGCTGGTGATGGACGGCTCGGTGCCGAAGGCGTCGACCGCCTCCTCCGCGGTGGCCTCCGCGGGGAGGGTCACCGCCGGCAGCAGGAACTCCTGGACACGGGGGCCGAGCAGTGCCTGGGACGGCTCCTGCTGGGTGACCGCGAGCGGCACGTGGACCCGTCCCGAGGGGCCGGGGACCAGCAGCGGGCCCTGGGCGAGCCGTACGCCCCAGTTGCGCACCGAGGCCAGCTGCGCCTCCTCGGCCACGCCCGGCGCCAGCACGTGGGCCCCGACCCCGCGGGCGAGCGCGGCCAGCGACTCGGCGAGCGCCGCGCGGCGCGGGTCGCGGGGCATCCGGGCGATCAGGTCGGGAGAGATCACCGCGAGGTACGGCGCCGCGTCGGTGAGCAGGTCCAGCGGGATGTGCGCGGTGCCCAGGTCGCCGACCGCGATCAGGTAGCCGATGGCCCGCAACCCGTCGAGCCCGGTGAGCAGGGACTGCCGCTCGACCTGGGCGAAGTCGCCCCGGATCATGAGGATGACCTCGCGCGGCCGTCGGCCGGCGGTGCGCAGGGCCTCGTGGAGGGGGGCCAGCGCGGCCGAGCCGCCGATCACCGCCGACGACGGCACCGGCAGCACCAGGGGCAGGAGCGCCTCGCTCCTGGAGACCTGCAGGACCGTCCGGATGGCGGTGGAGATGTTGCCGTGACCGTCACCGGGCGCGTGGAGGGCGATGACGCCCCCGGTGTCGAGGTCGACGATCGGGGTGATGTCCACGGTGGCCGCTGCGGAGGCCGGCGGGAGGAGATGCGTTCTACTCGACACGTACAGAGAATGAACCATCTTCAGCAGCCGCATAAGTCACGTTCAGCGATGTTCACCGATATTTCGCTGTTCGTTGAAGCTGATCGTCAACGGGGACCGGGACGCGGAGGCGATCAACCGGTAGTGTCCCGTTCCATGACGTCACGCCCCGCGAAGGGAGGCGGTCGCTGGGTCTCGGTCGGCCCGGCACGCCTCGGCCGCTGGGTCGACGGCTTCGTCGAGCGGCACGGGGCGCCGAGCGTGACGGCCGGCGACGACGTCGTGCGGCTGCGGGGCGCCGACGGCGCGGTGGCCGAGTGCCAGGTGCCGTTCCCGCCGCTGACCCCCTCGGGAGGAGGGCCGCTGGCCCGTCTCATCACCCACGCGCGCACCGAGCGCAGGATCGGGGTCCTGCTGGTACGGCTCGGCGGCCACGCGGCCGGGATCTTCCAGGGCGACGAGCTGCTGGCCTCGAAGGTGGGGTCGAGGCAGGTCCACGGCCGCAGCGCGGCGGGCGGCTGGTCCCAGCGGAGGTTCGCGCGGCGCAGGGAGAAGCAGGTGGACCAGGCGCACGACGCGGCGGCGGAGGTGGCGCTGCGCGTCCTCGGCCCGCACGTGGCCGAGCTGGAGGCGGTGGTCCTCGGCGGTGACAGGCGCGCGGTGGACGCGCTGCGGTCCGACCGCAGGCTCGCGCCGGTCTTCGCGCTGGAGAGCGGGCCCTTCCTGACGGTCCCCGATCCCCGGCTGGTCGTGCTGGCGGGCACTCCCGCGGAGTTCCGCGCGGTCCGCATCAGGGTCACCGATCCCTGCTGAGCGCCGGGGGCGCCGGGTGTCGTGGCCGATCACCGGGCTCCGGTCACGGCCGGTCACGGGCTGATCAGGGGTGGCTCGGCCGTTCGCGCGCCGTACACTGATCGGTATGCGCACTTCCGATTGACGCCGCCCGGATGAGGCGAGACAGCCGAGCCGAGAGCCGGAAAGACACAGGGCGGCGGCGGGTTCGGCCAGCGAGGTGAGCCTGTGTATGTCCAGTCTGGGAGTGTTCTCCAACCATGATCGTAGCTTCTGACATCGAACTTCGCGCCGGAGCCCGGCTGCTCATCGAGGGCGCGTCGTTCCGGGTGAATGCGGGTGACAAGATCGGTCTCGTCGGCCGCAACGGCGCCGGCAAGACCACCCTGACCAGGGTGCTGGCGGGCGAGGGCATCCCGGCCGCGGGCACGGTCAGCACCACCGGCGCCGTCGGCTACCTGCCGCAGGATCCGCGCACCGGCGACCTGCAGGTGCTGGCCCGCGACCGGATCCTGTCGGCGCGCGGGCTGGACGAGGTTCTCCGTGAGCTGCGCGCGGCCGAGCAGGGCATGGCGTCGGAGGACCGGCGGACGAGGGACCGCGCGGTGCGCGCCTACGGGCGTCTGGAGGACCGGCTGCACGTCCTGGGCGGATACTCCGCGGAGTCGGAGGCGGCCTCCATCGCCTCCAGCCTGGGACTGCCGGACCGGGTGCTGGGCCAGCCGCTGGAGACGCTGTCCGGCGGTCAGCGCAGGCGGGTCGAGCTGGCCCGCATCCTCTTCAGCGGAGCGGAGACTCTCCTTCTTGACGAGCCGACAAACCACCTCGATGCAGACTCAATCGGGTGGCTTCGTGATTTTTTACGATCGCATCAGGGCGGCTTGATCATTATCAGCCACGACGTCGGGCTTCTTGAAGCGACGGTAAACAAGGTCCTGCACCTGGACGCCAACCGTGCGGTGATCGACACCTACAACGTCGGCTGGAAGGCCTATCTCGCCCAGCGGGAGACCGACGAGAAGCGCAGGAGGCGCGAGCGCGCCAACGCGGAGAAGCAGGCCTCCGCGCTGATGTCGCAGGCCGACAAGATGCGGGCCAAGGCCACCAAGGCCAAGGCGGCACAGGACATGCAGCGCAGGGCCGAGCGCCTGCTGGCGGGCCTGGAGGTCGAGCGGCGCAGCGACCGGGTCGCCAAGCTGCGCTTCCCCGACCCGGCGCCCTGCGGCCGCACGCCGATCAGTGCGGAGGGGCTGTCGAAGTCCTACGGCTCGCTCGAGGTCTTCACCGACGTCGCCGCGGCCGTCGACAAGGGCAGCAGGGTCGTCATCCTGGGCCTGAACGGCGCGGGCAAGACCACCCTGCTGCGCATCCTGGGCGGCATCGAGGAGCCGGACACCGGTTCCGTCAAGCCCGGCCACGGGCTCAAGCTGGGCTACTACGCCCAGGAGCACGAGACGATCGACCCGGACCGGACCGTGCTGGAGAACATGCGCTCGGCCGGCGGGGAGCTCGCCGACGTCGAACTGCGCAAGGTCCTGGGCTCGTTCCTGTTCACCGGGGACGACGTGGACAAGCCCGCCGGGGTGCTCTCCGGAGGGGAGAAGACGCGGCTGGCCCTGGCCACGCTGGTGCTTTCGGCGGCCAACGTCCTGCTGCTCGACGAGCCCACGAACAACCTCGATCCGGCCAGCCGGGAGCAGGTACTTTCGGCGCTAAGGTCCTATTCTGGGGCGATTGTGCTCGTCACGCATGATGAGGGTGCAGTAGAGGCTCTCCGACCCGATAGGGTGATCTTGCTACCGGACGGAGTGGAAGACGCTTGGAGCGATGAATTTTCCGATCTTGTGGCACTTGCCTGATCTTAATTTGAGCGGGTACGGATCTTTTCCCATGGAGTAGGTAGCCGATCTCGCTGAAATGACTGATCATGGCGTGAGTAACGCTGCGGAAGTCTGGCACTACAGGAGGTACTCGTGGCCGAGACTCTCAAGAAGGGCACCCGGGTAACCGGGGCCGACCGTGAAAAGCTGGCCGCCGATCTGAAGAAGCGCTACAGCGCGGGTGAGAGCATCCGCGCCCTGGCAGCTTCGACCGGCCGGTCGTACGGCTTCATCCACCGCATCCTGAGCGAGTCCGGTGTGACTCTGCGCGGGCGCGGCGGCGCCACCCGAGGTAAGTCGAAGCGCTGACCCCGCCTCGGAACGCGCGACCGCAGCCGCTCGTCCTCCACGCTGAGACGTCCCGCTCGGGCCTGTAGAACCTCATTCTAGAGAATCGATAGGCTCGGGCGAGACGCACAGACGAAGGAGCGGGAACGAGCGATGGCGGAATCGGCGATCGGGGGGAGCGCGGGGCGGACCTCTCACGAGGAGGTCGGTCTGCGCTTCGAGGTGGACGGCGAGATCGCGACGATCACACTGGACCGGCCGGACCGGCGCAACGCACAGACGTTCGCCACATGGTCTGCGCTGGCTCACATCGGTGAAACCCTGCCGCAGCAGGTGAGGGTCGTCGTGGTCCGAGGTGAGGGGCCGTCCTTCTCGGCAGGCATGGACCTGCGTATGTTCACCCCCGAGGGAATTCCGGGACAGGAGTCGCTCGCGGACTTCGCGCTGCTCGGCGAATCGGCCTTCGAGCAGCGGATAGCCCAGGCCCAGCAGGGGTTCCTGTGGCTGCGACGTCCCGACATCGTCTCCGTCGCCGCCGTCCAGGGGCATGCGATCGGCGCGGGATTCCAGTTGGCGCTGGCCTGTGACCTGAGGGTCCTCGCCGACGACGCCAAGTTGTGCATGAAAGAGCCCGCACTCGGCCTGGTCCCCGACCTGACCGGCACCAAGCCGCTGGTCGACCTGGTCGGACCGTCCAGGGCCATCGAGATCTGCCTTACCGCCCGCGTCGTGGGGGCGCGGGAGGCGGCCGTGATCGGGCTGGCCGAACTGGTCGTCGCCCCCGAGGATCTGGCGGGGGCCGTAGGCGATCTGACCGCCGCGCTGCTGACGGCCGACAGGGACGCCGCGACAGCGACCAAGCGGTTGCTTCAAGGGGCCCGGAACCGCACGCTGGAAGAACAGAGCGCGGCCGAACGCCGCGAGCAGGTCGCCCGGGTCAAGGCGCTGTTCGCCGGAAGCTGACGAGGGAATGAGGAGGCCTCTCCCGGTGCTCGCACCGGCGAAGGAGGCCAGATGGCAATGATGGGCGGGGGTTTCGGCCCCCAGGCAATGCGTTCGCTGCGGCGCGACAGTTCGGTGACCAAGGAGCGCCTCACCCCCGGCACGGTGCGGCGCATCGCGCGCTACGCGCGGCCGTTCGCGCGGCACATCTCCGCCTTCCTGGCCCTGGTGGTGCTCGGCTCCGTCATCGTGATCGTCAACCCGCTGCTGATGAAGGCGATCATCGACGACGGCATCATCCCGAAGCGGACGGACGTCGTGATCACCCTCGCGGTGGTCATCGCGGCCCTGGCGGTCGCCGACGCCGCGCTGACGCTGGCCCAGCGCTGGTTCTCCGCCCGGGTCGGCGAGGGCCTGATCTACAACCTGCGCACCGAGGTCTTCGACCACGTGCAGCGAATGCCCGTGGCCTTCTTCATGCGCACGCAGACCGGGGCCCTGGTCTCCCGGCTCAACAGCGACGTGATCGGCGCGCAGCGGGCGCTGACGAGCACGCTGTCCTCGGTCGTGTCCAACGTGGTCATGCTCGTGCTCGTGCTCGGCGCCATGCTGGCGCTGTCCTGGCAGATCACGCTCGTCGCGCTCGTGCTGCTGCCGGTCTTCCTCCTCCCCGCCAAGTGGGTGGGCGGGAAGATGTCCGGGCTCACCCGCGAGCAGATGCAGCTCGACGCCGAGATGAGCTCCATGATGACCGAGCGGTTCAACGTCGCGGGCGCGACGGTCGCCAAGCTGTACGGCAGGCCGGACGAGGAGGCCGCCGCCTTCGGGGACAGGGCGGGACGGGTGCGCGACGTCGGCGTCACCGTCGCCATGTACGGGACGGTGTTCCGGGTCGCGCTCGGCCTGGTCGCCGCGCTGGCCACCGCCCTGGTCTACGGCGTGGGCGGCGTGCTGGCCGTCGGCGGCGCCTTCGAGCTCGGCACCCTGGTCGCGCTCGCCGCCCTCCTGATGCGCCTGTACGGCCCGCTGACCAGCCTGTCCAACGTGCACGTGGACGTGATGACCGCGCTGGTGAGCTTCGACCGGGTCTTCGAGGTGCTCGACCTCAAGCCGATGGTCGCCCAGCGGCCGGAGGCGGTGGCCGTCCCGCCCGGCCCCGCCGCCGTGGAGTTCGAGGACGTCCGGTTCGGATATCCGGCGGCCTCGGAGGTGTCGCTGGCCTCGCTGGAGGTGGTCGCCCGCCCCGAGACCGGGCCGGGACAGGAGGTGCTGCGCGGGATCTCCTTCACCGCCCGCCCGGGTGAGATGATCGCGCTGGTCGGTCCCTCTGGCGCGGGCAAGACGACCATCACGAGCCTGGTCTCCCGGCTCTACGACGTCAACGAGGGCACGGTCCGGATCAACGGCCTGGACGTGCGCGAGGCCACCTTCGACTCCCTCCGCGAGACCGTGGGCGTGGTCATGCAGGACGCGCACCTGTTCCACGAGACCATCGGGTCCAACCTCGCCTACGCCAGGCCCGGCGCCACCGAGGAGGAGATCTGGGAGGCCCTGCGCGCCGCGCAGATCGCCGACCTGGTCGAGAGCCTGCCCGAGGGGCTGGAGACCGTGGTCGGAGACCGGGGATACCGGCTGTCCGGCGGCGAGAAGCAGCGGCTGGCGCTGGCCCGGCTGCTGCTGAAGGCGCCCAGGGTGGTCGTGCTCGACGAGGCGACCGCGCACCTGGACTCCGAGTCGGAGGCCGCGGTCCAGCGCGCCCTCAAGACCGCGCTGGCCGGGCGGACCTCACTGGTCATCGCGCACCGGCTGTCCACCATCCGCGAGGCCGACCAGATCCTGGTGGTCCAGGACGGCCGTGTCGTCGAGCGGGGCCGTCACGAGGAGCTGCTGGCCAGGGGCGCCGTCTACGCCGAGCTGTACCGCACCCAGTTCAGCACCCAGCTCGACGCCGGGGCCTGAGCCCGCGGGCCACGCGTGCCCCGCGCGGCGGGGCACGCCGGGCTCACTGATAGCCCAGCCGGGTCAGCTCCTGGCGGGCGACCTTCTCCACGAGCTCGGCGTCGGCGCCGCGCAGCCGGGTGCGCCAGACGCCGACCTTCGGCGCGTTCTCGCCGTACAGCGCGACCCTGGACACCCGCGTCCCCAGAAAGGCCGACAGCCCCTCGGCCGCCTCGGAGGGGGAGGCGGCCAGGTCCTCGTAGCGCAGGGTCAGCAGCTGCTCGCGGGGAAGCTCCCGGTGCAGCCCGGCGGAGAGACGGACCGCGCTGCGCCAGCGCAGCGCGCACTTGCCCGCCGTGGGCATGGCCTTCCAGCGCTCGCCGTGCGAGCCGGAGTTGACGCCCAGGAAGGGGTTGGGGAACTCGGTCTCCTCGCTCAGCATGGCCGGTTTGAACCACGACAGCGCCACCGGGTCGGCCATCATGTCGGCGGCCACGTCGCGGCCGTCCCGGATGAGCTGGACGAAGCGGGCGTCGGGGAAGGCCTGCAGCAGCACCGAGGCGCTGTAGATCAGGTCGGGGCTGGCGTCGCCGAACCGGGCGATCGAGCCCGAGGCCGCGCACGGTCCCGCCCCGGTGACCCCGCCCGCCTCCCGGCAGGACGCGGGGCACTCCAGGCACGCGCCGGGAACGAGCTGCCAGGACTCGGCCAGGGCGTCGCGCAGCACACGCGTGGCGCCCTGGCCGCGGCCCGTGATGGACGGGCGCCGAGCGAAGGCGTAGACGACATGGGCCACCGACGCGCGTCCCATTGTGACGTGGAAGCCGGGGGAGCGCTTCAGGGCGCGGGCAAGGAGGTCCGAGCCGGAGTGAGGGGCGGCGAGCACGAACACCGGCTGGCGGACCTTGATGCCGTTGACCACGAGGATGTGGGTCGGAGGTCGCATATGTGAGCCCAGTGTGGCACCGTTTGGGGAGTGAGCGAACCGGCCACGTCCATTCCCGTCCCGCCCGGCGGCCTGGTCGTCCCGCCCCGGCTCCGCCCAGGCGACGTGGTGGCGGTCGTCGCCCCCTGCGGTCCTCCCGACGAGGTGCGCCTGGCGCGCGGCGTGCGGGTTCTGCGGGACATGGGGCTGGAGGTCGTCACCGGCCCGCACGTGTTCGACCGTGACCGCTATCTGGCCGGATCCGACGCCGCGCGGGCGGCCGACCTGCAGGAGGCGTGGTGCGACCCCGCCGTGGCCGCGGTGCTGTGCGCCAGGGGCGGCTACGGCGCGACCCGGATCGTCGGCCTGCTCGACTGGGACGCCATGCGGGCGGCGGGCCCGAAGACGCTGGCGGGCTCCAGCGACGTCACGGCGCTGCACCGGGCGTTCGCCGTGGAGCTGGGCGTCGCCTCGTGGTTCGGGCCGATGCCCGCCTGCTCGACGGTCAGCGACCCCGGCGGCCCGGAGCCCCGTACCTTCGAGCACTTCACCGCCGCCCTGTTCGGCACTCCGGAGCCGGTCACCGGCGACCGGGTGATCGTCTCCGGTGACCGGGTCGTCGCCCCGGTCGTCGGGGGCAACCTCACCCTGCTGGCCGCGCTGTGCGGCACGCCGTACCGGCTGCGGGCGCGTGGTGCGATCGTCCTGCTGGAGGACGTCGGAGAGGCGCCCTACCGGATCGACAGGATGCTCACCCAGCTGCTCGAATCGGGGGCGCTGGACGGAGCCGCCGGTTTCGCGCTGGGCTCCTGGGTGAGTTGTGGCGATCCGTACCCGACACTGGAGGAGCGGCTCGCGCCGCTCGGTGTGCCGGTGATCGCCGGCCTGCCCGTGGGGCACGGGACACCACAGCTCAGTGTGCTGTTGGGGGCACTTGGTGCTATTGATGCACAATCGTGCTCTCTGACCGGCTCAATCACCGTCCCCATGGAGGCAGTCTAGGTGCGGACCTAGGGGGAAAGCGGCAGAGAGGATGGGCGCGTGAGGCTGTTCCGGCGGCATCGTGACCGGCAGACCAGGAGAGCCGCGCGCCCGGTCGAGGAGGTCGACCTCGACTCCCTGCTCGCGCTGGTGGCCGACACCCTCGGCTACACCTGCGCCTTCGCCTCCGACGGCGGCACGCTGACCCTGTCGGGCCCCCGGCGGCTCGCGGTACGGCTGGCCGGGCTGCGGGCCGAGGCGCGCAGGCGCTCCCGGGAGGACTGGCCGGTGATCGTCTCGGAGTACCTCTCCCACGTCCTGGCCACGGCCGGCGAGCCGTTCGACGCCTGCGACCTGGCCCAGGCCCGCCCGCTGCTGCGCACCCGGCTCCACCTCGACGACGACCTGGGGGCCGCCCGGGTGGTCGGCCGTCACCTGACCGCCGACCTGGTCGAGGTGCTCACCGTCGGGTACGGCGAGGCGGCCAGGCCGGTCCGCCCCGAGGAACTCGGCTGCTGGCCGATCAGCGCGGCCAAGGCACTCGAGGCGGCCGTGGGCAACGCCCGCCGCGACGAGCGGCCGTCGGTCACCGAGGCCGACCTCGGCGGCGTGACGGTCAAACGGCTGAGCGGCACGACCGCGAGCGTCGCGGCCCACCTGCGCCACCTGGACGCCTGCCTGCCGGTGCCCGCCGACGGCGCGCTCGTCGCGCTGCCCGGCTCCACGACGATGCTCGTCCATCCGGTCGAGGGCATCGGCGTCGTCCGCGCGATCGAGCGGCTGCGGCTGTTCGCCCAGCGCGAGTACGACCTGCGGGCCGACGCGCTCAGCCCGCAGGTCTACTGGTGGCACGACGGCAGGCTCACCCTCATCCGGGCCGACCTCGTCAGCCAGGACGGCCAGACCCGCCTGGTCGTGGCCCCGCCCCAGGAGTTCGCCCGGGTGCTCGCGGCACTGGCAGTCCGTCCGGAGCCCGGAGATTCCGGAAGCTGACAGGGGGCGGGAACGGTCGGCACCATCATGAATCCCCCGTGAACCGTAATATGGTGCCTTCCAGCCCCGCGCTCACCTCGATGATCCTCCCGCGCGCCCTGGATCGTTCCTGGTGTGCCCGTCGCGATCGGGACACGGTCTGCGAATGCGGGATGATCGGGTTCGCATCTACGAGGAGTGGCAAATGGCGCAGTGGTGCCTCGGTGTCGATCTCGGGACGAGTTTCTCCGCCGGGGTCATAGCCGCCGAAGGGCGCTTCGACATTCTGGAGGTCGAGGGGGAGCGGCGCATCCCCTCCGCCGTCATGCTCGACGAGCGCGGGACGCTGGTGGCGGGCCGGATCGCCCAGCGGGGGATCGCGATCAGCCCCGAGCGCGTCGAGCGCAACCCCAAGCGCTACGTCGGCCGGGGCCGGATGCTGCTCGGCGGGGTCCCGGTGAGCGTGGCCGACGCCATGGCGGCACTGCTGGAGCTGTTCGTGAGCGAGGGCAGGCGGCGCTTCGACGGGGCCGCGCCCGACTGCATCGCGCTGACCCACCCCGTCGCCTGGGGCGAGGACCGCAAGGCCGTACTGGTCGAGGCCGCCAAGCAGGTCGTGCGCGGGGTGCGGATCGTGCTCATCGACGAGCCCGTCGCCTCGGCCCGCTACTTCGCCTCCGCGGGGCGCGCGACCGGCGGGTCGCACCTGGCCGTCTACGACCTCGGCGGCGGCACGTTCGACGCCGCCGTGCTCACCGTCGACGGCAGTGACTTCAAGGTCGTCGGCGAGCCCGGCGGCAGCGACGAGATCGGCGGGGAGGTGTTCGACGAGCAGGTGTTCGGTTTCCTGGGCACGCAGATCGAGCGCCTGGACGCCGAGTGGTGGGAGCAGGTGACCACCAACCCGGAACGTCGTTACGTGAGCTACGCCGCGGACCTGCTCAAGATGGCCAGGGAGGCGAAGGAGGCCCTGTCGAAGTTCGACACCTCCTCCCACTACGTGGTCGGCATCAACGAGGACGTGCACATCGCCAAGACCGACCTGGAGGACCTCATCGGGACGGAGATCGTCAAGACGGTCGACATCCTGGAGGAGACGATCCGCCGGGCCGGGATCACGCGGGACGAGCTGGCCGCGGTGTTCATGACCGGCGGCGCCAGCCGGATGCCGCTGGTCCAGCAGGCCGTGCGCGACCGGCTCGGGGACCGGGTGCGGACCTACGACGACCCGAAGATCGTCGTCGCCTACGGCGCCTCCCAGCTCGCCTGGAAGCTCAAGGTCGAGCACCGCGACGCCGAGCAGGGCCCGGGGCCGGTGACGGGCACGACCGGACGGAGCGGGAGGCAGCCCGCCGGTCCGGTCACCGCCCAGCAGGCCCTCGGCGGCGCGCCGGGCGCCGCCACCGGCGTCCAGCAGGCCCTCACCGGGACGCAGGGTGCCCCGGCCCAGGACCCGCGGGCCTTCACCGGGCCCGAGGGAGGCCACACGGGGGGCCACCGGGCCTTCGGCGCATCCCCGGACGGCCGGGGAGGCGGCGGCGCGGGACGGCGGGCCGCCGGCGCGGGGGAGGGCGCCCAGGGCGCCCAGGGTTCGGCGGGACCCGTCGGCGGGCCGACGGTCAAGGGGATCGAGAAGGTGATGGACGGCGTGCTGGAGGCGCGCGCGGAGGGCGGCAGGGTCTTCGTCCACCAGGCCTTCGAGACCGGGCACCTGCTGCGCAGGCTCGACGGGATCGAGGGCAGATACGACCGCGAGCTCGGCTTCGGCAGGCTGGTCGAGTGGGCCGCGTCGAACGAGGGCGTCGCGGCGGTCGAGCAGGTCGGGCCCGCGCAGGTGCTGGTCCGCACGCTCACCCCCGACCTGGCCATCCGCGGCACCCATCCGCTCCAGATCTGGGGCAACCCCACCGTGATCGCCCACGGCCGTACGGCGTGGGTCTTCTTCCAGCCCCGCCAGCCCGTCCCGGTCGACACCATGGTCGGCCTGCCCTGGGGGGAGACGGGGCACCTGGCGATGATCGAGCTGGACCTGGGGGGCGGTTTCGTGTTCCAGGCGCCTCAGCCCCGCGACCTGGGACCGTACGCCCAGTGGTTCCTCAACGAGGACAACCGGCTGCGGCGGCTGATCGACCAGGAGGGGCCCGGCGGCAACGAGCCGGCGCCCTCGGTGGGCGCGCCGGGCTGCACCGTGGTGCTCGGGCAGTTCAACAGCAACAAGCCGATGTTCCAGAACAGGCACCACGACTTCAGACCCTGGCAGGTGTTGTGCCTGGTCGATCCCGGCGGCGTCGTGCGCCCCACGGTGCGCGAACCCGGGCGGAGCTGGCTGCACCAGGTGGTCCTGCACCGCGGCAGGTGGTTCACCTCCAGCTCGGCGGGCCTTGAGGCCGACGGCGCCGACGGCCGGACCAGGCTCGTCATGCCGCGCCCCAGGGCGGGCGCCCTGCGCTGGTTCCCCGCGGGCGGTCAGATCTACGCGATCGGCGCCGACCAGGTGAGCCCCGCCCGGGGCTGGTCGGTCGGGATCTTCGACCAGCGGTCACAGCAGCTGGAGTTCCTGATGGGCAAGCAGTCGGCGACCCTGGCCGGTCACCTCACCTCCCGCTACCGCTGGGAGCGCCCGCGTCTGGTCGCCGACGGCGACTCGATGTGGATGACCATGCTGGACGCGGGCCGCAGCAGGCTCGTGCACGTCACCCCGGGCGGGGCGCGAGAGGTGCACCGCACGACGGGGATGTTCGAGCCCGTCGCCCGGGTTGCCACGGGCCTGCTCTGCCTGCACCGCCCCGGCGACCCGGTCGGGACCACCCGCGACCAGCCCGCGGCCCTGGTGCATCTCCCGCTCTGACGCCCGTTCCGGGGCGGCCCGTCCCGCACGGCCGCCCCGAACCGCTCCTGCCCCGCGGGCCGTACGCGGACGGGGGCGCTCAGGCCCCCGGCTGTGCGGCGGGACCCGCGCCCAGGGCGGCCACCGCGGTGGCGAGCTCGCTGCGCAGCTCCTGGCCGCGCGCGGTGAGGGTGCCGATCGCCGCGATGCGGCTCTCGCCCGACTGCCGGGCCTTCTGGCGGTCGGCGGCGGAGCGGGCCGAGGCGGACTTCAGCTCGGCGCGCCTGCTCTCCAGTTCCTTGCGCCGCTTCAGCAGGCTGTCGTCCGCGCTCTGCTCGACGCTCACCCGCCAGGTGGCGACCATCCGCTCCAGGTCGAGGGTCATCTCCCTGGCGACCACCGCGAACTGGTCGCGCAGCGCCCCCCTGATCGCCGCCTGGCTGCGCTGCACCTTCTCCAGCGAGCGCCGGCCCAGGAAGATGGAGGCCCCGATGGCCGGGGCGACCAGGAGGAACCCGATGGGGCCGAGCATGGCCGCGGCGAGGCCGCCGAAGGACGCGGCCATCGAGATCGACGGCAGCACGTCCCGCACCATGTCGACGTTCACCGGCTCGTTCGCCGACTGGTCCCCCTTGACCTGGACCTGCGACAGGTTGGGCATCGCCCGCCCGTCGGTGGTGAGCTCCACCGGGTCGAGGCCGAGGTCGCGGGCGAAGGCGTCCAGCGTGGTCCGGGCCAGGACCTCCACGTCGTAGACGATCTGCGACCAGACGGCCTCCAGCGAGCGCTGCACGCTCTCCGGCAGGTCCGCCATGTACTGGTCGATCTGCGCCTGCTTCTTCAGCGTGGCGATCACGTTCTCGTACGGCTGGCGGATCTCGGCCACCCGCGCGGACACGATCCCGCCCACCTCACGCCCGAGGAAGGTGTTGGCCACCATGCCCGCCCTGCGGCGGGCCGCCAGCTCGGAGAGGGCCTCCAGATCGGCGTCGACCTCGGCGAGCCGGGTGGTGAGGTCGCTCTCGTCGTCCGAGCCCGCCGCGACGTCGTCCTTCGCCCCGGTGGCCAGCGAGCCCAGCACCGACAGCGCGGCGGCGACCACGGTCGCGCCGCGCGCCGACTCCCTGCCCTCGGCGAACCCGCGCAGGTGCCGTTCCAGCGCGTCCATGCCGCTGCGGGCCCGCAGCGCGCCCGCGCGCTCGGCGCGACCCTCCCGCAGCTTGACCCGGGCGGCCTCGGCGAGCTTGGCGCTCACCGGGAACCAGGGGGCCTCCAGCAGCGGGGCCAGTGTCGCGGCCCTGCCGGGGTCGGCGGCGATCGCCTCGGTGACGAAGGTCCTCAGCCGGGCCTTGTTCTCCTCCTGCAGGCTCTGCCAGTTGGCCGAGTCCTCGACCTTGGTCAGCACGAACGCGATCGCCTGGACCCGCTCGGCGGCCTCGGCGAGGAACTCCAGCTCGTGCTTGAGCACCGGCTGGTCCTGCGCGCTGAGCGTGAACAGCAGGGCGTCGGCCCGCTGGAGCATGGCCACGGTCACCTGCCGGTGCCCCACGGTCAGACTGTCGACGCCGGGGGTGTCGAGCAGCCGCAGGCCGTCGAGCAGCGGGTTGTCGAGGGTGATGTCCACGCTGACGACGTCGCGCCGCTTGCCGGCGTCGCCGCGCATCGAGGCGTAGTCCGGGATCGACTCGACGGTGATCGGGGTCTGGACGAGTCCCTTGTCGGTGCTGCGATGCACCACGGCGGTCAGGGTGGGACCGCGCCGCAGGGACAGGAAGCAGTTGGTGGCGACGTCGGCGTCGACCGGGAGCAGGTCGGGGTGGCCGACCAGCGTGTTGAGCAGGCGGCTCTTGCCGCGCTTCTGCGCCCCGGCGACGACGATGTCGGTGCACTCGTCCTTCCACCGGGCCGCGCTCGCGGCCAGCACCTCGGCCAGGTCCGGTCTGCCGCACCGGCCGGCCAGCGCGTGGACCTCGTTGGCGTAGCGCAGCAGCCGGGCCACCGGTCCGGCCTGGTCGGGGGTCGTCATGTGCTTTTCTCTCCTGTCGGGGATCTGCTGGTGACACGTGTGCCGGAAAGCCGCCCTGACGGCGGTGCGGTCCTTCCGGGGAACCGTCCCGGCGGCACCGGCGGCCGGTACGGTGACCACCCGCCCTCACCGTGTCGGCGGCCGTTCACCCGAGCCGGGTCCGGGTCCGTCCGGGCGCCGGTAGGGCGGGTGGTGAAGCGGGGCGGGCCGGCGCCGGCGAGCGGTGCACGGCCCGGTGAACGTTCTCGGTCACGGCATCAGGAACCGTCCGGGTGGCACTGTGACCAGATGGTCTCGTAGGCCTCGCAGAGGGTCTCGGCGGCCCGCCGCTGCCGGATGGGGAGCGGCCGGTGGGTCAGCACGCGGAAGCGGGCGGCCAGCCCGGCGGCGTACCCGGCGACCTCGGCGCGCGGGGCCGAGGGCGGCGCGCCGAGCTGGGTCGCGAGCTCGGTGCCGGACAGCAGGAGTTCCAGGGCGCGCCGGTCGTCGGCGGGGACCATCGGGGACAGGCGCAGCGCCTCGACCGCCGCCCGGTCCACGCGGACCGGGGGCAGCGGGGTGCCGCCCGCGGCGGCGGGCCCGGAGCCGTCCGCCAGGGCCGCGATGACGACGTCCTCCAGGACGGTCAGCACGTCTCTGGCCCGGTGCCCGCCCGCGCGGCCCTCGTTCATCATGGCGAGGGTGCGCCAGCGCATCGAGGCCGCCGTGGCGGCGGCGGCGATGTCCGCCGCCGCGGCCCCGGCGGGCAGGCCGAGCTGTTCCGCCGGATCGTCGTGCCGGGCCATGCGCAGGAGCTCGGCGGTCATCTCCTCGTTCAGGACCAGCGTCCCCCGGCCGAGCGCCTCGGCGGCGGCGAAGATCCGCAGGCCGCCCAGGGCGGTGGCGATCGGCTTGTTCTCGTCGAGCTGGGCCGCCAGCGCGTCCAGGGTGGAACGATCCGAGCCCAGCGCGGGGGAGCGGGCGATGCGGCGCAGCCGGGTCAGGGCGTCGAGCGCCTTCAGATGGTCGGCGCGGCGGGCGAAGTGCGCGATGCCCGCGGCGACCGAGCCGGTCGCCGCCCGCCCCGCCGAGGAGTATCCCGACCGTTCCAGCAGGTGGGCCGCGAGCCCGGCGGCGTCGGAGACCTCGCCCCGCCGCAGCGCGCCGACCGCGGTCGCGATGCCGTAACGGTGCAGCCGCTCGACCAGCAGCCGCCGTGTCCCGGCCGGGACGGGCAGGTCGGAGGCGGTACGGAAGTCGTCCAGGTCGAGGAGGTAGTCCTCCAGGTCGTCCTCGTCGAGTCCGGCCAGCGTGGACAGGGCCTCGAACTCGCCGGCACCCGGCGGGCACGCCCGCGCGGTCTCCGCCAGCAGGCCGATCACCGGGACCACGTCGAAGACGGAGGTCCGCAGATCCTGATAGCCCTTGGCCGCCAGCCTGCGGGCGGTCGGCCAGGGGTCGTCCTCGTCGCCGCGCCGGTCGACCTGGCCGAGCACGGCGAGGGTGTTGACGCAGCTCATGCCGCACGCGTCGGTGAGGCCGCGGAACTCGGAGAGGGTGGTGTCGTCGAACTTCTGGACGTAGCGCAGCACGTAGATCATCGCCTGGGCGCGGTCGTCCTCGTCCTCGGAGCCGAACAGCATGTTCCGGGCGGCGCGCTCGTTGGCGGCCGTCACGGTGTTCATGCCGGGGGTGTCGACGATGGTGACCGTGCGCAGCGACGGCAGGTCCAGCGCGACCCGCAGCCGCCGGACCCGGGCCACGTCCACGCCCAGGTCGGCGGGGAGCCGGTGGCCGGGCAGCAGGCGGGAGTGGGCCACGCCGCCGTCCGTCAGCTCGATCGTGATGCGGCCGTCGTCCTCGCCGTACTCGTACTGGGTGACCACGAAGGTGCACTCGCCCGCGTCCACCGGGGCGACGGGCAGCCCGAGCAGCGCGTTCACCAGGGTCGACTTCCCGCTGCTCACCGCGCCCGCGACCGCGACCCGCAGCGGGGCGTCGAGATCCGCGCGCACCTGCGCCACCCGCTCGCGCAGCTCGGCCCCGGCGAGCTTGGCCGAGGTGGTCTCACAGAGACGGCGCAGCAGGTCGGCGGGGCCGGCCGTCACGCGTCACCGCCCGGCGCGGGCCGCCCGCCGGGGGCGAAGACGGCCGGATCGGGCAGCAGGCGGAGGTCGGCGTCGTCCGACGAGAACGTCAGCGCCAGCATGTACAGGGTCTCCTCCTCGGTCGGTTCCGGGAGCCTCTCGAAGAGGAGCCGACGTAGGCCGGTCAGGTCGTCTGACTCCTCCCCGGTCGGCCCGAACCCCGGATTATCACGGTCCAATATCATGGCGGACTACCTCATACCGGGTGATCGTGCGACGTGATGTCATTGGCTGATTTTTTCCACCCCACGAGGATGGGTGACCGATGACGAGCGGGTCGCTGAGCACCGCCGTTGAGGACGAGAGTGTTCTCATCGCCGCGGCGAGGGCAGGTGACGAGATCGCGTTCGCCGAGCTGTGGTCGGCGGTGCGGCGCCAGGCTTTCGGCGTCTGCTACCACCTGACCGGAAACCGCGCCGACGCGCTCGACGCGTTGCAGGAGACGCAGCTCGCCGCCTGGCGCGGCCTGGCGACCTTCCAGGGCAGGGCGCCCTTCCGGGCCTGGATCCTGGTGGTCGCGCGCAACGCCGCCCACGCGGTGATCCGGCGCCGCCCTCCGGCCGGGGTGCTCCTGGCCCAGGTGGCGGAGGAGTCCCTGGTCGCCGACCCCTTCGAGGACTCCGTCGCCGGGCTGGCCGACTTGCGCAGGGCGCTGGCCGAGCTGCCCGAATCCCAGCGCGAGGCGCTGCTGCTGTGGGCGGGCGGGCTCACCTACGAGCAGGTGGCGGCCTCGCTCGAGGTGCCGCTCAACACGGTGAGAGCCTGGATCCACCGGGCCAGGAGACGGCTTCAGGCCGGTCTCGCCGGTGGCTGAGTCCCTCACTGCGCCGTCTCGCTCCCGGGCGCTTCGTGACGGTAGACGGCCACCTGCGGCACCCGGATCACCCGGTCGCCGTCGGCGTATCCCCGCTTGACGGTCTCCGCCACGATGTCGTGCAGCTCGGGCCGCCCGGTCGGTTCGGTGCCGAAGGCCTCGTGCAGGCGCGGGTCGAAGCGCCGCCCGTCCGCGACGATCTCCTGGACCCCGGCCCGGCTCAGCCCCTCCATGAGCGTGTCCGCCAGGCGGGGATGGCGTTCGGCGATCTGGTCCCGGTAGCCGATGCAGGCCTCGACCAGGGCGCCCCGTCCCGGGTGGCCGCCCGCGAAGAGGCGCTCCACCTGCTGGGTGAGCGCCTGGCTGATACCGCTGCCCGCGACCTCCGCCAGGGCGTCCGCCAGCGGATCGCCCTGGAGCGGGACCTGCCCTCCGCCGGGCGACGCCGACGGCCCCGGCACGCCGGAGGGCGCGGACGGGGCCTGCTGGGAGCCGGATGATCCCGGCGGTCCCGACGGCACGGCGTACGGTGCCGTCGGGGCGGCGGGCTGCGGTGGGTACGGCGGAGGCGCCCCCCCGGACGCCCCTGCGAACGATTCCCCCGGCGGCGGCGCGTGGGAGGCGGCTGCCCCCGGAACGAGCGGTGAGACCGGGGGACCGGCGGGTCCCGCCGCTCCCGGGGAGCCCTGCCACCCGGCCGCCGCGGCGGCCGTTCCCCGCCTCTGCCACCACAGGTAGGCCGCCGCCCCGGCCGCGACGACGGCACCCGCCGCGAGCGCGAGCGCCAGCGGCAGCGGGATCGGCAACGGGCTCGGATCGTCCGGCTGCCGCGCAGCGCCGGTCGCGATCCCTCGCCCCTCTCCGAGCACGGGCCGGACGGGTTTCCCGTCGACGGCGCCTGCCCGGTCGTGCTCCGATGACGCGGCGGTGTCCGCCGCCCGCCCGCCGGCCCCTCCCGCCGTCAGGCCGCAGCCGGTCAGCGTCAGGCCGACCAGCAGCAGCAGAGGCAGGAGTACGCGTCGGTCTCTCATCGGTCGTCTTCCTCGTCGGCGGCCCGTGTGACCGGAGCCCGGGTTCCCCCCTGGTGAAGTCACACGTGAAGATCACACGGGCGCGTGCCAGGGTGTGATCAGGAGGTCGGGAAGGGGCCCGCGGTCTGGGTGTAGTCGGAGACTCCGTCGCCGTCGGTGTCGACCCGCATCTCGTCGATGTAGCCGTCGCCGTCGTTGTCGAGGTAGACGACGTCGGTCACGCCGTCGCCGTCGGTGTCGTAGCGCTCCTCGTTGGCGTAGCCGTCGCCGTCGGTGTCGATCAGCTGGGCGTCGGTGCTGCCGTCGCCGTCGAAGTCGACGAGGTCGGAGGTAACGAAGTCGCTCATGGTTGTTCCTTTCGGGTTGCGTTCAACAGATGAGAGTGGCGCCCGAGGCGATTTGTTGCACCCGACGGGGAAATTTTTTTGCGACTTTTCTGGACTTGTGGGCAGACCTGTTCCCCGTTCCGCCACCGGGGTGCGAACGCGCAGCTCAGCGCGCCCGCACCGCCGGCGCGCGGGCCCTCACCCGGCGGCCGGGCGGCGAGCCCGGCCGGGCGGCCCGGCGGTGCGGGCCGGGCTTCGCCCGGTGCGCGAGCCCTCAGCCCAGTGCGCGAGCGGTGTGGATCAGCGGGACGTGGCTGAAGGCCTGCGGGAAGTTGCCGACCATGCGGCCGTAGCGGGGGTCGTACTCCTCGGAGAGCAGGCCGAGGTCGTTGCGCAGCGACAGCAGGCGCTCGAACAGCTCGACCGCCTCGTCCTTGCGGCCGATCATCGCCAGCGCCTCGGCCAGCCAGAAACTGCAGGCCAGGAACGCGCCCTCGCCCCCCGGCAGGCCGTCCACGTCGTTTTCCTCGTCCACGGGGTAGCGCAGCACGAAGCCGTCGACCATCAGCTCGCGCTGGATCGCCTCGACGGTGCCGATCACCCGGGGGTCCTCCGGCGGCAGGAAGCCGACCATCGGGATCAGCAGCAGCGAGGCGTCCAGCTCGGTGGAGCCGTACGACTGGGTGAAGGTGCCGCGCTCGGCGTCGAACGCCTTGTGGCAGACCTCGGCGTGGATCCGCTCGCGCAGCTCGCGCCAGCGCTCGACCGGGCCGGTCCGGCCGAATTCCTCCACCTGCTTGATGGCCCGGTCCAGGGCGACCCAGCACATCACCTTGGAGTGGGTGAAGTGCCTGCGCGGGCCGCGGACCTCCCACAGGCCCTCGTCGGGCTCGTCCCAGTGGCTCTCCACGTATCCCATGAGCTCGCGCTGGATGGTCCACGCCCGTTGGTCCGGCTCCATGCCCGAGGCCCGGGACAGGTACAGGGAGTTCATCACCTCCCCGTAGACGTCGAGCTGGAGCTGGGTGACCGCGCCGTTGCCGATCCTGACGGGCCGAGAGCCCTCGTATCCGGGCAGCCAGGACAGCTCCAGCTCCGTCAGCCTGCGCTCGCCGGTCACGCTGTACATGATCTGCAGGTCCTGCGCGCGGCCCGCGATCACGCGCAGCAGCCACGCGCGCCAGGAACGGGCCTCCTCCAGGTAGCCGCCGCCGATGAGGGCCTCCAGCGTCATGGTGGCGTCGCGCAGCCAGCAGTAGCGGTAGTCCCAGTTGCGGACCCCGCCGAGGTCCTCGGGCAGCGAGGTGGTGGGGGCGGCGACGATGCCGCCGGTGGGCGCGTAGGTGAGCGCCTTGAGCGTGATCAGCGAACGGACCACGGCCTCGCGCCACGGGCCCTGGTAGGTGCACTGGGCCACCCACTCCTCCCACAGCGACTCGGTCTCCGTCAGCTGTTCGAAGGGGTCGATCTCGACCGGCTTGGGCTCGTGGGAGGGGTGCCAGGTGAAGACGAAGGCCAGGCGCTCGCCCTCGGCGACGCGGAACCTCGCCTTGTGGGCGTAGTCGCCGCCCTGCAGCGGGACGGGGGAGTGCAGCCACACCGAGTCGGGTCCGCCGACGGCCTGGAGCAGGCCGTCGGTACGGCGCACCCACGGCACGATCCGGCCGTAGTCGAAGCGGACACGGATCTCGGTGGCCATCTCGACCGTTCCCGACACGCCCTCCACGATCCTGACCAGGTCGGGGTTGACGTGCCGGGCGGGCATGAAGTCCGTGACGCGGACCGTGCCGCCGGGGGTGTCCCACTCGCTCTCCAGCACCAGGGACTCGCCCTTGTAGCGCCGCCGGGTGGCGTCGGTCCTCTGGGCGTCGGCCGGGCCGAGCCACCACTGCCCGTGGTGTTTGTCGCCGAGCAGCGCCGCGAAGCACGCGGGTGAGTCGAACTGGGGCAGGCAGAGCCAGTCGATGGAGCCGTTGCGGCCGATCAGGGCCGCCGACTGCATGTCGCCAACGAGAGCGTAGTCCTCGATCCGCATGTGCTCGACGCTAACGCCTCGGTGGCGCCCGGATCAGCCCCTGGGTCGCATCAGGGGCATGAAGAACTGGCTCAGCGGCCCGATGGCCAGGGCGAACACCGCGGTGCCGAGCCCCACCGTACCGCCGAGCAGCCAGCCCGCGGCCAGCACCGTGATCTCGATGAGCGTCCTGGCGGCGCGGATGGACAGGCCCAGGCGGTTGAGCCCGGTCATCAGGCCGTCCCGCGGCCCGGGGCCGAGACCGGCGCCGATGTAGAGGGCGGTGGCCGCGCCGGTGGTGACGACGCCGAGCAGCAGGTAGGCCCAGCGCGCGACCGGCGGTTCCGGGGTGGGGATCAGCCACATGGCGGCGTCGGCGAACACCCCGAGGAGGAGAACGTTGCTGATGGTGCCGATGCCCGGCCGCTGTCTGAGCGGGATCCACAGCAGCATGACCAGGGCGCCGACCAGGATGATCCAGGTGCCGACCGACAGGCCGAGGTGGATGGACAGGCCCTGGTGGAAGACGTCCCAGGGACTGCCGCCGAGGTGGGACTCGATCTGGAGGGCGACGCCCGCTCCGTAGAGGGCCAGGCCCGAGTACAGACGTGCGAGACGGCCCGGGAACGAGCCGAGGTTGGGAAGGGATAGCTCACTCATGGTGGCGCCAATCGTTCAGGCCACCGCTCTCCATTAAAAGGGCCAATCACGATAATTGGCCTTATAGTGGTCAAGGTGGACCGGTATCTGAGCGGTGTCCAGCTCGCCCGCCTGCTGGCGATCGACCCCGGCGCCCGGCCGTACTACCGGGCGCTGGCCGAGACCGTGCGCTCGCTGATCCTCGACGGGAGGCTGCCCGTGCGGGTGCGGCTCCCCGCCGAGCGGCATCTCGCGGAGGCGCTGGGCGTCAGCCGCACCACCGTCACCGCCGCCTACGACCGGCTCCGCGAGCAGGGATACCTGGACAGCAGGCAGGGCGCGGGAAGCTGGACGGCGCTGCCGGACGCCGGCGCGCTGGGCACCGAGAACCCCTGGATAGCCGCCGAGGACGACGGGCTTCTGCCGCTGCACTGCGCGGCCCCGCTGGCGATCGGGGCCCTCCCGGCGGCGATCGCCTCCGCGGGCGAGCAGTACCCCCGCCACGCCCTCGGCATAGGCTACGACCCGGTCGGGCTGGCACCGCTGCGCCGGGCGATCGCCGCCCGCTACACCGAGCGGGGGCTGGCCACCAGGCCCGAGCAGATCCTGGTCACCGCGGGCGCCCAGCACGCGCTCTACCTGCTGACCACGATGCTGCTGGCACCGGGCGACCCGGTGCTGCTGGAGTCGCCCACCTACCCGCACGCGATCGACGTGGCCAGGCTGCGCGGCGCCAGGATCGTCCCCGTCGGCATTCCCGACGACGGCTGGCACCTCGACCTCCTCACCAGCGCGATGCGCCAGTCGGCCGCCCGCCTCGCCTACGTCGTCCCCGACTTCCACAACCCGACCGGGCACCTGATGGACGACGCCACCCGTGCCGGGCTGGTGAGCGCGGCCAGGAAGCACGACACCACGCTGATCGTGGACGAGACCTGGAACGAGCTGGCCATCGACGAGGTGCCCAGGACCGCGCCGCTGGCCGCCTTCGACACCGACGGCCGGGTGATCAGCATCGGGTCGGCCTCCAAACTGTGGTGGGGCGGCCTGCGCATCGGCTGGATCCGGACCGGCGCCGCCACGATCCGCCGCCTGGCCGCGCTCCGCGCCGCCGTGGACATCGCCAGCTCCCTGTTCGAGCAGCTGGTCGTCACCAGGCTGTTCGAGGACATCGAGGAGACCAGGGCCGAGCGCCGCCGGACCCTCGGCGCCTCCAGGGCCGCCCTGGTGGCCGCGCTGACCGAGCACATGCCCGACTGGAGCTTCACCGTGCCCCGGGGCGGGGGATCGCTGTGGGTGCGGCTGCCCGGCCCGTCGGGAACCGCGCTGGCCGACGCGGCGGCCTGTCACGGCGTACGGCTGGCCCCCGGCACCTGGTTCGGCGTCGACGGCACCCTGGAGGGCAGGATCCGGCTGCCCTTCACCCAGCCCCCGCAGGTCATCGTCGAGGCGGTCGGCCGCATCGCCGAGGCCAGGCTCAGGGGACCGTACGGCAGCCGCCCCGCCCTGCCGCTCACCCCGGCGCTCTGACCGGGCAGCGGGGGACGCTCCGGAGACGCCGTGGAGAGGCTCCCGAGACGTCCCGGCTACGCCGCCTCCGCCGCCTGTCCTGCCTCCTGAAGGGTGTGGGAGCGATGCTGGGTGGCGAGCAGGTGGCCGATCCCGACGACGACGGCCACGGGCCACTCGATGATCTCCAGGGCGCCCAGCGCGCCCAGCACCGCGTAGAAGACCAGCTGGCCGGGCGGGGGTATCCTCACCGGCCCGATCAGTGGCAGGTCGACCTCCGGCCTCCGCTCTTCGCCGCCCCGGCCGGAGACGGTGTTCGCGGTGTGCCTCGCAGCGTTCTTCCCGGCGTTCTTTCCGGCGTTCTTCCCGGCCATGACCGCCTCCCCGAATCGATCGCGCATCGCGACCGTGCCCGCGAAACGATCCGTGTAACACGACTTGACCGGGGCTTTCGGCGCCGTCTTCGGGTCACTCCGGGGTGACGCCCCTGGCCAGCGGGGCGCGCCAGCGCAGTCGCATGGCGGCGATGCGCAGTCCGAAGGCGAGCACGGCGGCGGCCAGCGTGGCGGGCCAGCCGTGCAGGTCGAAGGTGTAGAGCGTGGCCATGACCGCGGAGCCGAGCGTGGCGGGCACCGCGTAGAGCTGGCGGTCGTAGAGCAGGTTGGGGATCTGCCCGGCGAGGACGTCGCGCAGCACGCCGCCGCCGACGCCCGTGGTGACCCCGAGCAGGGTGGCGTGCAGAGGGCTGAGGCCGTAGCTCATCGCCTTCTCCGTGCCCACCACGGAGAACAGGCCGAGCCCCGCCGCGTCGAGCACGTTGACCGCGGGCATCACCCGCTGCACGTGCGGGTGCCAGAAGAACACGATCGCCGTGGCTGCGAGGGGGACGAGCACGTAGCCCGTGCTGGAGAAGGCGGCCGGCCGTACGTTGAGGATCAGGTCGCGCAGGATCCCGCCGCCCAGCGCGGTCATCGCCGCCAGCACGGCCATGCCGACCACGTCCAGCCGCTTGCGGACGCCCACGAGCGCTCCGGAGAGCGCGAAGACGAAGATTCCGACGAGGTCGAGCAGCTGGGTCACCGGTGAATCATCCCATGACCCGCTCTATGCGTTCGTCGTTACGGCGGCGCGGGCCCCGGCGGCACGTGGTCGTGCTCCCGCATCAGGGTGCGGAGCCTGGGCACGAACAGGAACAACAGCACGCCCGAGGCCACGGCGATCGCCGCCAGGGTGAGGAAGTACGCCGGTTCGGACATGTAGTTCTTCAGCCTGCCCGTCTGCCCGCCCACCGCGTCGCCGACCGAGGTGGCGATGAACCAGACGCCGAGCATCTGGCTCTTGAACGCCTGGGGGGCGAGCTTGGTGGTGACCGAGAGCCCGACCGGGCTCAGCGCGAGTTCCCCGAAGACCTGGACGAGATAGACCAGCACCAGCCACCACACGGAGACCCGCCCGGTGCCGGCCAGCCTGGAGGCCAGAGCCATGATCACGAAGCTCAGGCCGACCATGAGCAGCGCGAAGGCGAACTTCTGGGGGGCGGTCACCCGGTTGCCCAGCCTGACCCACAAAGCCGCGAAGACCGGCACGAAGAGCATGATGAACAGCGGGTTGAACGACTGCGTGGCCGCCGCGGTGATCCGGACGCCGGACAACGACAGGTCGGTGTGGTCCTCGGCGAAGAACAGCAGCACGGTCGGGGCCAGGTCGTAGACCATCCAGAAGACGGCGGCCGCGGCGAACAGCCAGATGTAGGCCCGCATCCCGGCGCGCTCCTCCGCGGTCAGGTCGTGGCTGCCGAGCAGGATGTAGCCGAAGTAGGCCACCGGGACGATCACGATCACCACCGTCGTCGCCAGCGCGAAGGCGTCGAGGGTGAAGGTGCCCGAGGCCGCCCAGAGCGCCAGGGCGGCGGCCACCACGGCGACGGCGGCGGCCGAGACGAGGCCGAAGCGCCTGCGCTCGCCGGGGGCCGGCCGGTGCCCGGGCTCGTCGCCGGCGCCCCGGAGGCTGGGGCGGCCCACCACGTACTGCACCAGGCCCAGGGCCATGCCGACCGCCGCCGCCCCGAAGCCCAGGTGCCAGCGGTCGCCGTCGGCGAGCCAGCCGACCACGATGGGGGCGATGAAGGCGCCGAGGTTGATGCCGAGATAGAAGATGGAGAACCCCGCGTCCCTGCGCGCGTCGTCGTCCTCGGGATAGAGCTTGCCGACCATCGCGGAGATGTTCGGCTTCAGCAGCCCCGTCCCGGCGATGATGAGCAGCAGCCCCAGGGCCACGAAGACGCCCGTCCTGACGGGTACGGCCATGCTGATGTGCCCGCACATGATGACGAGGCCGCCCCACAGCACCGCCCTGCGGGCACCGAGGATCCGGTCGGCGATCCAGCCTCCGGGCAGGGCGACCAGGTAGATGAGGGCGCCGTAGACGCCGACGATCGCCTGGGCGGTTCCCCTGCTCAGCCCCAGGCCGCCGATGGCGGGGGAGGCGGCCATGAAGGTGGCCAGGATGGCGCGCAGGCCGTACCAGCTGAAGCGTTCCCACATCTCGGTGCCGAACAGCGTGGCGAGACCGCGCGGATGTCCGAAGAAGGTCTTCTCGTGAGCGCCTGTCCCCGATGTCATATCGGTCATGCCACCTCCCGAAGTCACACTGTGACCGCACGACAACCCTACGTGCGCGTTCCGGCGGAAGCGGGCCGGGAGCCGCCGTGCGCCGGGGTCCCTCTGCTCGCCGCAGGGTCTTGTTCCTCCGTATCCCGTGTGGTGCGATGCATGCCACGCATGCAAGTGACCACTTTCGGGAGGCGCGTCCATGACCGGTGTCCTTGAAGAGCGTGCGGCGATCGAGCGGGAGATCGCGGGCCGTACCGTCTGCGCCCAGCTGGAGGAGGCGGCCCGGCTCAACCCCGATGCCCCGGCCTACTCCGACCCGGCCGGGGAGGACACCGGGGAGGGCTGGGTCACCCTCACCTACGCCGAGGCCAGGCGGCGGATCCTGGAGATCGCCGCGGGTTTCGCGGCCCTCGGGCTGCGCCCCGGCGAGGCGGTCGCGCTGATGATGGTCAACCGCAGCGAACACGTCCTGGCGGACCTGGGGGCGGTGCACGCGGGCGGCGTCTCGTGCTCGGTCTACTCCACCTTCGCCCCGGAGCAGGTGGCCTTCGTCGCCGGCGACGTCGGCGCGCGGATCGCCGTGCTGGGCGGCCCCGCCGACCTGGCCAGGTGGGAGCCGGTGCTCGAGGACCTTCCCCGGCTGCACAGGATCGTCGTGCTGGAGGGCGCCCCGCCCGGTGACCGCTTCATCGGCTGGGACGACTTCCTCGCCCTGGGCCGCCGGCGGCTCGCCGAGGACCCCGCCTCGGTCGACGCCCGCTGGCGCGCGGTGACCGCCGACGACGTCCTGACGGTGCTCTACACCTCCGGCACGACCGGCAACCCCAAAGGCGTGCCGCTGACCCACGCCAACGTGTTCTTCGAGGTCGTGGCCACCAGCCGGATGGTCGGCCTGCCGGACGGGTGCACCCAGATCTCCTACCTCACCTACGCGCACATCGCCGAGCGCGTGCTCAGCCTCTACCTGCCGCTCTTCAAGATCTCCCACACCCATTTCTGCGTCGACCTCGCCCGGCTAGGTGCAGTCCTCGCCCAGGTCAGGCCCGCCCTGTTCTTCGGTGTCCCGCGCGTCTGGGAGAAGATGACGGCCCGGCTGCGGGCGCTGCTGGCCACCCAGCCGCCGGAGCGGCGGGAGAGCGTGCGCCAGGCCATGGCCGCGGGCCTCGCCTACATCGAGGCCCGCCAGTACGGGCGCACCCCCTCATCCGAGGTCCGGGCGGCCTACGAGCGGGCCGACGCCGCGCTGCTGTCGACGATTCGCTCGCTGATCGGCCTCGACAACGCGGGCTGGCTGGCCACCGCAGCCGCGCCGATGCCGATCGAGGTCCAGCGCTTCTTCGCGGGCCTCGGCCTGTGCGTGCTCGACGTGTACGGCATGACCGAGACCACGGGCGCCTTCACCGCCAACGCCCCCGGCCGCTTCAAACTCGGCACGGTCGGCCAGGCGGGTCCCGGCGTCGAGATCCGCATCGCCGAGGACGGGGAGATCCTCACCCGCAGCCCGGCCAACACCCGCGGCTACCTCAACCGCCCGGAGGCGACCGCCGAGCTCCTGGACGAGGACGGCTGGCTGCACACCGGCGACGTGGGCTCCGTCGACGAGGACGGCTTCGTCAGCATCGTCGACCGGAAGAAGGAGCTCATCATCACCGCGGGCGGGGAGAACATCTCCCCGGCCAACATCGAGTGCCTCCTCACGGAGCACCCCCTCATCGGCCAGGCCCTCGCCTACGGCGACGGCAGGCCGTACCCGGTGGCGATCCTCACCCTCGACGGCGAGACGGCGCCCGGCTGGGCGCTGGAGCGGGGCATCGAGTTCACCACCCTGGCCGGGCTCGCCGAGCACCCCGGCGTCCTGGAGGAGGTGCGGGGCGCGGTCGCCGCGGCCAACGAGAGGCTCGCCCGTGTCCAGCAGGTCAAGCGCTGGCGCCTGCTGCCGGTCGAGTGGACGCCGGAGACCCAGGAGCTCACGCCGAGCCTGAAGCTCAAACGCCGCGTCGTCCACGCCAAGTACGCGGAGGTCATCGACGCCCTGTACCAGGGCTGACCGCCGCGCGGGGTCGCGTCTCCCGGGCGGCGTTTTGCCCAACCGGAAGCGTGTCCTCCCCTCGGCCATTACCGGGCGCTTCCTAGCGTCCTGCTTCATGAGAGTCCTTATCGCGTTGCTGGCGGCGGGCGCCGCCGTCCTGCCCGTACCGGCCGGGGCGGCGGCCGCGGAGGAGCCGGTGATCCGCTCGGTGACCCTGAGCCCCGACGACCTCGTCGTCGGGCCGACCGGCGCGGTGCGGCTGGTGATCGAGGTGGTCGCCCGCGGGGTCGCCGAACCCGGCGGGGTGACCGTCCAGGTCGAACCAGGCGTCCCGGAGCGGCCCGGAAGCGGGTCCGTCCCCCTTCCCGGCCCGGCCCAGGCGGTCGGAGGGGATTCCGGAGAGCGGGACCGGGTCCCGGGGGTCTCCCCGACCGGCGGCCCGGTTTCGCCGCGGACCGAGGCGGCGACCGAGGCGGGGGCCGAGGGCGGGGTCGTCGTCCCGGATGCCGGGCCGCGCGCCGAGCAGGGGTGGGAGACCTGGCGGTTCACCCCGGGCAGGGGGCTGACCCGCCGGTATCCCGCCGGACGGTGGACCGTCGTCGTGACCGCCAGGGGAGCGGGCGGCGCGGTGACCGTCGAGCACGCCGCGTTCTGGCTGCGCCGCGAGACCAGGTTCAGCGCGGTCCAGGTGACCGGCGGGGGCTCCGGGGCGTCCGGGGTGAGGGTCAAGGGCGTCCTGAACCGGGTGGATCCGCAGGGATACCTGGACTACGCGCCGTTCCCCGGCAGGCCGGTGGACATCCTCTACCGGCGGGCGGGGGAGGAGTCCTGGGAGCACGTGGCCACGGTCACCACCGACGAGCAGGGCTGTTTCACGCGCACCGTGACGGGACGCGGGGACGGCGAGTGGCGGATCCGCTTCTCCGGGAGCGGCCACTACGCCGCCAGACTGAGCGCCGTCCACCGGCCGGCCTCGCGGGCCACCACCTGAGCGCTGGCCGGGCACTCTCCGGGCACTGTCCGGGCACTGTCCGGGCGCTGGCCGAGTGCTGCCTGAGCGCCGCCCAGCGGCTGTCGTGTCGCAGCCCCGTCTCGTGGTCCCGCCGTGGTCCCGTCGCGGTCCTGTCGCCGTCCGGCCGCCGCTGCGGCCTCACGCCAGCGCGTGCACCGCCGCCCCGAACAGGGCGGGCAGCCGCCGGGCCGCCGGGACGATCAGCCGCGCCGCCGCCGGATGCCGCCGGGTCTCCAGGAGGGCCCCGGTGAGCAGCCGGTGCCTGCGCGACAGCCGCAGCCAGGCGCTCTCGTAGGCGTGGGGGGTGCCCGCCCGCAGGCAGCCGACCAGCGTCCGCGCGGACAGCAGCGCGAGCGACACGCCCTCGCCGGTGAGGGCGTCGGTGTAGCCCGCCGCGTCGCCGACCAGCAGCACCCGTCCCGCGACCCGGGAGCGCGCCCGCTGCCGCAGTGGCCCCGCGCCCCTGACCGAGGTCGCGGCGGGCCCGCCGAGGCGGGCCGCCAGGGCGGGGAAGTCCGCCAGGTGCTCGTGGTAGCCGCGGCGCCTGGAACTCAGCACGGCCACCCCGACCAGGTTCTCGCCCACCGGCGTCACGTACGCCTCCCCGTCCGGCGCCCAGTGGACCTCGACGAAGTCCGTCCAGGGCGGGACGGGGTAGTGCCGCCGCAGGCCGTACCGCCGCGGCCGCCGGTCGGGCAGCTGAAGCCCCAGCAGCGCGCGCAGCGGGGAGTGCAGGCCGTCCGCGGCCACCAGCCACCGGGCCCGCAGCCCCGCCGCCTCGACGCCGTCGTGGCTCTGCCGTACCTCCTCGACCTTGCCCCGTACGACCCGCACTCCCAGCTCGGCCGCGCGCCGCGACAGCGCGGCGTGCAGCGCGGTGCGCCGCACCCCGAGCCCCCGCCCCCCGCGGAAGGCCGCCTGCGCCTGATGCCTGCCGTCCAGGTAGCGGATCCCCGCCAGCGTCCGGCCCTCGACCCGCACGCCCAGGGCCCGCAGCGCGGCGGCCCCGCTGGGCATCAGCCCCTCGCCGCACGCCTTGTCGACCGGGCCCGGCCGAGGCTCGACCACGACGGCCTCCATCCCGGCCAGCGCCGCGTGGATGGCGGTGGCCAGGCCCGCGGGTCCCCCGCCCGCGACCAGGACGTCGATCACGCCGGAGCCCTGCCGGGAGACGGCGCGGGGACGAGCGTGGTGAGGGCGGTCTCCTCGCAGCGGATCCGCACGACCATGAGCGCCGCGTTCAGCACGGTGAAGGTCAACGCGGTGACCCAGGCGCCGTGCACCAGCGGCAACGCCGCCCCCTCCACGGCGACCGCCACGTAGTTGGGGTGCCGCAGCCGGCGCAGCCGGTAGGGGCCGCGCCTCACGGGGGACAGGCCGGGAACCACGATCACCTCGGTGTTCCACTGCCTGCCCAGCGCGGCGACGCACCACCAGCGCAACCCCTGGGCGGCGACGACCAGGGCCAGCATCGGCCAGCCCAGCGCCGGGACGAAGGGGCGGCCCGCCAGGCCCGCCTCCAGCAGGCACCCGGCCAGCAGCCCGGTGTGCAGGGCGACCATCCACGGGTAGTGGCCGCGACCGTGGACCACTCCGCCGCGGGCCAGGCTCCAGCGCGCGTTACGGCGCGCGACCACCAGCTCGGCGAGCCGTTCGGCCCCGATCAGCGCGATCAGCGACGCGTACCAGTACACCGTTCTCCCACCACCCCTCCGCCGGCTCCGCTACCAGCGCAGCAGGACGAGTTCGGAACAGAAACCGGGTCCCATCGCGATGAGCAGCCCCGGAGTGCTGGGGGGAGGCGGACGCAGCGCGAGGGTGTCCCGCAGGACGTGCAGCACCGAGGCGGAGGACAGGTTGCCGATCTCGGCCAGCGAGCGCCAGGTGAGGTCCAGCGCGCCCTCGGGCAGCCGGAGCGTCTCGGCGACGGCGTCGAGCACCCGCGGGCCGCCGGGATGGCACACCCAGGCCGTCACGTCCCGTCTTGTCAGCCCGTGGTCGGACAGGAAGCCGTCGACGTCGTCGGCCAGATAGGTCCGCACCACGTCGGGAACACTCGCGTCGAGCACCACCCGGAAGCCGGTGTCGCTCACGTCCCAGCCCATCACGTGCTCGGAGCCGGGGTACAGGTGGCCGCGGGTGGCCACGACCACCGGCCCGGGGGACTCCTTCCGGCCGTCGCCCGTGCCGGCACCGGGACGCCGCCCGTCGCCGCAGGCCACGACGGCGGCGGCGCCGTCGCCGAACAGCGCGCTCGCGACCAGGTTGGCGATCGAGGCGTCGTCGCGCTGCAGGGTGAGGGAGCACAGCTCGACCGACAGCAGCACGGCCACGTGGCCGGGCCAGCCGCGCAGGTAGTCGTGCAGGCGGGAGATCCCGGCGGCCCCCGCCACGCAGCCGAGCCCGAACATCGGCACCCGCTTGACGTCCGGGCGCAACCCCAGACGCCCCGCCAGCCTGGCGTCGATCGACGGCGCGGCGATCCCGGTCACCGACGTGAACAGGATCATGTCCACGTCCTCGGGGGCGAATCCGGCCGCCTCCAGCGCGCCGCCGACCGCCTCGGCGCCGAGCTCGACGGCGACCTCGACGAAGGCGTCGTTGGCCGCCCCGAAACCGTCGAGCTTGGCGTACCGGTCGAGCGGCAGCGCCAGGTGGCGGGACCCGACCCGGGAGCTCACGTGCAGCCGGTCGAGCAGCCGCCGGTCGGCGCCCTCCGGCAGGCAGAGCCGCGCGAGCGCGTCGGTGATCTCTGCCTGGGGGTGACGGTTGCGGGGAAGCGCGCCGCGGACAGCGGCGATTCGCGTCATGTGGCGATTACCCCCGGACAGAGGAAGGCACGGACACCTGCCTTTTGCCCGCCTGAGCGTAGGGCATGCTTCCTGAGAGCCCCCTGAGAAGCTCCCCGGAACCCCTGTTCTGCTTATGGCCTGTTTTGTGGATTCTTGTCGCGGTCGCCCGGACGGTGCTCCGCCGCGTTGCCGCCCACCCCGCGAAAACGCCGTGCGAGCTCCGCGCTCGCCGCGGGGACCCGGGGCCGGGCCGCCCGTGACTCCGCCGCTAGCCCATCCGCCTCGCGGCGCATCCATCCGGCCGGCCCTCGTCACGGCGAAGATCCGCGAACAGGCCTTAGCATCGGTTCCGTGACGAGCCGACAGCGGGGGCGGGGGCGGACACGGGAGGCGGCGCGGGGCCGGAGCCGGGGAGCCGGGAACGTCGCCGTCGCGCTGGCGCGGGCCTGCCATCCGGAGCCGACCGCGGCGGTCACCGTCATGGTGACGGCCCTGGCCGTGGCCTGCGGGCGCGACGCGGCCGGGTGCGCCCTGGTGGCCGCCGCCGTGCTGACGGGGCAGCTCTCGATCGGCTGGTGCAACGACGCGGTCGACGCGGGCAGGGACGCCGCGGCGGGCCGTACCGGCAAGCCGGTCGCCGACGGCACGCTGGACGCCGGGACGGTGTGGGGCGCGGCCTTCGCGGCCCTCGCGCTCTGCGTGCCGCTCTCCCTGGCCTCCGGGCTCGCGGCGGGGACCGTCCACCTGGCCGGCGTCGCCGCGGCCTGGGCCTACGACCTCGGGCTGAAGGCCACCGTCTGGTCGTGGCTGCCGTACGTCGTGGGATTCGGCGTCCTGCCGCCGTTCGTGACCCTCGGCCTGCCGGGCGCGCCGCTGCCCGCCTGGTGGGCGGTCCTGGCGGCAGCTCTGCTCGGCTGCGGGGCGCATCTGGCCAACGTGCTGCCCGACATCCCCGCCGATCTCGCCACCGGGGTCAGGGGCTGGCCGCAACGGCTCGGCGCCGCCCGCGTGCGCGCGCTGGTCCCGCTGCCGCTGCTCCTGGCGACCGGGCTGCTCGTCTTCGGGCCGCCCGCGCCGCCGGGGCCGTGGGGATGGGCCGCGCTCGCCTCGGCGGCCGCGCTCGCCTCGGCCGGCCTGCTGCTGGGCGGCCGGTCGCCGCGGATGCCCTTCGCCGCGGCCGTCGCCGTCGCCGGGGTCGCCGTCGTGCTGCTGCTCGCCAGGGGAGGCGCGATCACGGCGCCCGTCGCGGGCCCCTGAGCGGGGGAGCCGCGCCGGGCGCACCGCCTTTCGCGGTCGCGGGCATTGTTCGTCCTTGCCGGGGAACGACGGGCAGGGCAGGATCTCACGGATCCCACCCCACCTCCGGGTGGAGTCACGCGCACGTCCACCGGCCCGCCCACGTCCACACGGAGGCGCACGCACTCGCATGAACTCGCACGTGCCCGCACCGGCGTCCGCCGCCGATCCGCCGTACCCGTCAGAAAGACCGATCAGGGAGCCCATGCCCGACGCCCGACCGTGGGATCTGGACACGCTGCTGCACGCCGACCCGCGCACCCTGGCCCCCCTGCTGGACCGGGCGGGCAGCCCGCAGGCCAGGCTTGAGGCGGCCGTCTACCGCACCTCCCTCGACGCGCACGCGACCCGCCCCGGCGAGCGCAGGTGGCTGCTCAGCCTGGACTCCGCCCGATGGGGGGCCACCGGCCTGCTGGCCGCCCTGGCCCCGGACCGGCCGGGATGGCACCCGCTGTGGGCGACGGGGGCGCGGGTGGACGGCCGCCTGCGGCTGGCGTGGCCGGAGACCTCGTGGGGAGCCTCGGCCGAGGCGGTGGTCACGGCGGGCGGCCGGACGCTCGTGGTGGCCGGAGGCAGGGACACGGCGTCGTTGCGCGACATCCGCACCGGTGAACGCGTCGGCAGGCGGCTCGTACCGCCGGGCCCGCCCCCCTGCCTCACCTCCGTGGCCGTGGCCCGGCCGGCGGGGCGCCCCGTCGTGGTCGCGGACGGCCGGGACCCCGGAGCGGGCACGCCCAGGGTCGAGATGTGGGACGCGGAGACGGGGGAGCACGTGGGCTCGATCCCGACCGGCCACGCCGCGGGCCTGACCGGCGTGGCCACCGCGGTCGTCGACGGGCGCGCGGTGGTCGTCACCACCGGCTGGGACCGTGTGGTCGAGGCACGCGACCTCCTCACCGGTGACGAGATCTGCCCCCCGCTGCTCGGCACCGACGCGGTGCACGCCGCCACGGCCGTCCGCAACGGCCGGGCGGTCGTCGTCACCACCCACGGCAAGGGCGGCAGGCGGATCTGGTGGCTGCGCGCGGGCGGTCCGTTCATCCCCGCCGAGGGGCCGGTCCCGCCGCCCGCCTGGTGCGGGGTCGCCGCCGAGTGCGAGGGGGGCCTGCGACTGTACGGTCCCGGCACCGGCGAGCCGTCGGGGCCGCCGATCCCGTACGCCGCTCTGTCCTGGGGCGTCCACCCGGCGGTGTGCGACGGCAGGGCGGTCGTCGTCACCGGCGGTTCCGACGGCCGGATCCGGGTGTGGGACGTCGAGGCGGACCGGCTGCCCGGCAGCCCGCTCCCCGGCCACACCGCCCAGGCGCGCGAGCTGGCGGTGGTGGTGGGCGGCGGCCGTACGGCGGTGGTGAGCAGGGACGAGCGGGGTGGCGTGCGGACCCGTGACGCGCTGACCGGGCAGCCGCTGGACCCGCTGGACCTGTTGGAGCCGGTGGATCCGGTGCGGGGGGAGCGGAGCGTCCGCGTCCTGGTGGGCGAGGACCGGAGGATGACCCTGCACGCTCTCCACGGCGGCCCGCCGCTGGGCCCTCCCCTCGGTCCCTTCGCGGGCACCCCCGAGGTGGCCGTCACCGAGCTGGACGGCGTTCTGGTCGCCTTCACCGGCGACCGCGCCGGATCGGTCGGTCTGTGGGACGTGCGGGCCGGCGAGCGGCTGTGCCCGGCGCCCGAGCGCCCGGCCGGCGGGGTCGGAGAGATCGGCGCGGTGACGATCGCGGCGCTGGACGGCGAGCAGGTCGCCGTGGCCGGCGCGGGCGGCGGCCCAGTGCGGATCTGGGAGCTGCGCACCCGGCGGCAGCTGCACCCGCCGGTCGAGGCGGAGGAGGTGTGCGCGCTCGCGGCGACCGAGCTGGACGGGCTGCCCGTCCTCGCCACCGGTTCCAACAAGGGGGCATACGGGCAGGTACGGCTCTGGGACCTGCGCACCCGCGGGCCGCTGGGGCTCCCTGCGCTCTTCCCCGAGCGGGTCCACGCGCTCGCCTGGGCCCCGGGAGGCGTCCTGCTGGTCGCCTTCGGCCACGACGTGGCCGCCGTGCGCCCGCCGCGTCTCACGCCGTGATCCGCGGGCGTGATCCGCGGGCGTGATCCGGGGGAGTGATCCGGGGCGGGACCGGGAAGGTGCCTCGGGAAGCGGCCCGCCCCGCCCGGCCGGGGCGCGCCGGCGATCTTAATTCGGTTGCGGGGCGGCAGTGGGTTCTGGCGTCATTGACGTCGCCGGCCACCTGGGCCGGCGGAGATCCGGCTCAGGCCCGGTTGGAGGGAGGCGAAGCGGCGATGACGTACAACGAGGTGGTGGGGGGCCGCGCGCCAATCCGCATGTGGGCCGATCCCGCCGAAGTCGAGCCGAACGTGATGCAGCAGCTGCGCAACGTCGCCAACCTGCCGTGGGTGCACGGTGTCGCGGTGATGCCGGACGTGCACCACGGAAAGGGCGCGACGGTCGGTTCGGTCATCGCGATGCGCGACGCGGTCTCACCCGCGGCGGTCGGCGTCGACATCGGGTGCGGGATGACCGCGGTGAAGACCTCCTTCAGGGCGGAGAACCTGCCCGACAACCTGGGGTACCTGCGCTCGAAGCTGGAGCAGGCCGTCCCCGTCGGATTCGGGCACCACAAGACGCCGGTCGATCCGGCCAGGCTGCACGGGTTCAAGACCGCCGACTGGGCGGGCTTCTGGAAGGACTTCGAGACCCTGGCCCCGGCGGTGCACGCCAGGAGGGAGCGTGCCGAGGTCCAGATGGGCACCCTGGGCGGCGGCAACCACTTCCTGGAGATCTGCGCCGACGACGAGGGCGCGGTCTGGGTCGTGCTGCACTCCGGGTCGCGCAACATCGGCAAGGAACTGGCCGAGTTCCACATCGGGCAGGCCCAGCGGCTGCCGCACAACCAGGACCTGCCCGACCGCGACCTCGCGGTGTTCGTCGGCGGCACGCCGCAGATGGACGCCTACCGCAGGGACCTGTTCTGGGCGCAGGACTACGCGCGGCGCAACCGGTCGATCATGATGGCCCTGGTGTGCGACGTCCTGCGGCGGCACCTGCGGGGGATCGCCTTCGAGACGCCGATCTCCTGCCACCACAACTACGTCGCCGAGGAGAGCTACGACGGCGTGGACGTCCTCGTCACCCGCAAGGGCGCGATCCGCGCGGGATCCGGCGAGTTCGGCATCATCCCCGGCTCGATGGCGACCGGCACCTACATCGTGAAGGGCCTGGGGAACGCGGAGGCGTTCAACTCGGCCTCGCACGGGGCCGGCCGCCGGATGAGCCGCAACAAGGCCAAGAAGACCTTCACGCTGGAGGACTTCAGGGCGCAGACCGACGGCGTCGAGTGCCGCAAGGACAGCGGGGTGATCGACGAGATCCCGGGAGCCTACAAGGACATCCGGTCGGTCATGGCGGCGCAGACCGACCTGGTGGAGGTGGTGGCCCACCTGCGGCAGCTCGTCTGCGTCAAGGGCTGAGGCGGGCCGGACCGGTCTCGCGCGCCCGGGGCGGAGCGCCCCGGGCGCGGCGGCAACGGTGCGCCGTGCGGTGGCTGTGCGGTGGCTGTGCGGTGGCTGTGCGGCGGTTGTGGCGCGCGGTGTTCCGGAAGGCGTCCCCGGGTCCTCCCCGGCCTCGGGGGCGTGGGTGCCGGGCCGACGTCAGGTCGTGGGATCCGGGCAGGTCCCGGGGCCGGCCTCGTGCTCCGGTGTGTCGAGGCCGGGCCGCTCCTCACCGCCGCGGGCCGGCTGGACCCGCCCGTCCGTCGAACGTTCCAGCCGCTGGCGCAGGCGGTACCTTCTGGATCTCTCCAGCCGCCGGTCGGCGTCCAGTGTCCCGCGGAACACCAGGACGACGGCCAGGAGGATCACCGACGAGCCGACGAGGAACGGCACCGTCTGGATGGCGTCCTCGTCGCTCCCGGCGCCTCGCGCGGGGGCGCCCGGGGGGCCGTGCCGCGTGCCCGAGCGCGCCCAGGCGCTCGCCGTCACCGTCGCGAAGCGTCCCGGCGCGGCGTCCCCGCGGTTCCGGCCGCCGGTTTCGGCCGTGCCGTCCGCGGCCGTGCCGTCCGTGGCCGATACGGCGGCCCTCACGGATGCCCGATTCACCGAAAAAGTGTGCGCCCTCTCCGGTTCCCCGGGAAAAAGGGCGAACCGCCTCAGGGGTTTAGTGCGTGATTCATTTGCCGTTTCCGGAGAGCGTGTTTGCGGGATCGTGTCCGCGGTGCTCTTCGCGAGCCCGGGCCCGCGCCGGAGACCCGGGATGTGCTCGCCGTCCGCCACGGAGGACGGCCCCGTGAGCAGGCCGGAAGGGTGACCGGCCGCGTGGACGGGCGCGCAGGGAATGATCATGAGCAGGGGCGCCGCGAGGATAAGCCCGCGTATGCGTTTGTCCGGTACCAGGCTCATGCGGGTCCGGCTCCCTTCACGCTGCGGAGGTTGTCGATACGGATTATGAGCGTGCTCCCCATGCTTTCCATGACACGGCGGATCTTGGCACCAAAGCGTTATGCGATAATTAGACATATATCCATGAATCACCTACGTGGTTTCTGGGATTTATATGCGTTTTCGCCGGGCCGATGGCGATCCGGAGCACTCGCTCCCGCGCGCCGAGGTCACCCCGAGGGGACGGGAGGCGGACCCGGAACGGCACGGAACGGGACGGGCGGTGTCTTTCAGGAATCAACCTCCCGGTGATGATGTTGTCGCCGAAGGGGAGCCTGGTTTTCGGGTCCGGCGAAGGACGGCCTTAGGCTGGCTCCCTGCCACGACGGATGTGAGGAGGTGACGCCCCATGCTGCGAGACTCGTTCGGCCGGGTGGCGACTGATCTGCGGGTGTCCCTCACGGACCGCTGCAACCTGCGGTGTTCGTACTGCATGCCGCCCGAGGGCCTCGACTGGCTCCCCAAGCCCGACCTGCTGACCGCCGACGAGATCGTCCGGCTGGTGACCGTCGCCGTGGAGCGGCTGGGCGTCACCGAGGTCCGCTACACCGGCGGCGAGCCGCTGCTCCGCCGCGAGCTGGTGGACATCGTGGCCCGTACCGCGGCGCTGCGGCCCGTGCCCCAGGTCTCGCTCACCACCAACGGCATCGGATTGGCCCGGCTCGCCGCGCCCCTCGCGGAGGCGGGCCTGTACCGGGTGAACGTCTCCCTCGACACCCTCGACCGGGAGACATTCGTCGCGCTCGCCCACCGCGACCGGCTGGCCGACGTGCTCGAGGGCCTGGCCGCCGCCGACGCCGCGGGCCTGCGCCCGGTCAAGGTCAACGCGGTGCTGATGCGCGGGATCAACGACAACGAGGCCGTGCCGCTGCTGCGCTACTGCCTGGAGCGGGGATACGAGCTCCGCTTCATCGAGCAGATGCCACTGGACGCCCAGCACGGCTGGCGCAGGGAGAACATGATCACGGCCGACGAGATCCTCGCTCGGCTGCGGGAGGACTTCGACCTGACCGGAGACGACCCCGTGGAACGTGGCAGCGCCCCGGCCGAGCTGTTCCTGGTCGGGGGCGGCCCGGCCCGGGTCGGGGTGATCGGCTCGGTGACCCGGCCCTTCTGTGGCGCCTGCGACCGGGTGCGGCTCACCGCGGACGGCCAGGTCCGCAACTGCCTGTTCGCCACCGACGAGTCGGACCTGCGGACCGCGATGCGTTCGGGGGCGGGCGACGACGAGCTCGCCGAGCGCTGGCTGGCCGCGGTACGGACCAAGAAGGCCGGGCACGGCATCGACGACCCGTCCTTCCTGCAGCCGTCCCGCCCGATGTCCGCCATCGGCGGATGACCGCCCGCCACGACGCGTGCATCCTGGCGGGCGGCCTCGCCAGGAGACTCGGCGGGCGGGACAAGCCCGGCCTGGAGGTCGGCGGGCGCCCGCTGGTCGAGCGGGTGGCGGCGGCCGTACCCGGCGCGGAGAGGCTGATCGTCGTCGGGCCGCCCCGGCCCGGGCTGCCCCGGGCCGTCTTCGTGCGGGAGGACCCGCCCGGCGGAGGACCGGTGCCCGCGCTGCGGGCGGGCATGACCGGGGTGGGCGCCCCGTGGGTGGCGCTGCTCGCCGGGGACCTGCCCTTCCTGGCCGCCGGGCACGTGGCGGCGCTGCTGGAGGCCGCCTCGCCGGGGGCGGGGGCGGTGCTCGTCGACGACGGCGGCCGGGAGCAGTGGCTCGCCGGAGTCTGGCGTACGGCGGAGCTCGTCCGGGCGCTGGCGGGCTACGAGGGACGGTCGTTGCACGGGCTGCTCGCCCCGCTGAACCCCGCCGGGCTCCATCTTCCCGGGGCGCCGTGGTTCGATTGCGACACGCAGGAGGACCTGCGGCGCGCCAGGGACGGCGAGCCCGGCGCGCGGGCACAGGAGTGAACGCCGGCGGAGAGACCTCCGGCGGCCGTGATCACAGACGAGGAGCGAACGGTGAACGTGCTGGCGGAGTGGATCGAGCTGGTCTGCCGGGAACTGGGAGTCGACCCCGCGACCGTCGACCGGGACGCCCTGCTCGACCTGACCAAGGAAGTCGCCCACGGGGTGGCCCGCCCGGCGGCGCCGCTGACGGCGTACGTGCTGGGCCTGGCCCAGGGGGCGGGCTCGGCGCCGCAGGACGCGCTCGAGCGGGTGGTCGCGCTGGCGCAGGAGTGGGAGAGGACTGCCGGAGCCGGCGAGTAGGGCCGACGGTATCCTGGGTGATCGGCGTAAGCCCGGAGAAAGGGCGACGCCGGGTGGTTACGGGGGCAAACCACCCGGCGTCGCTTCATCGGCGTTCCGACGGGGGCCCGGAACGCCGGCACCAGTGCCCCGACGGGGGACCAGGGCACTTGCTTAAAGCGTACACCTCCAACCCCTGAGATGCGTCAAGAGTTAGTCACGACCCGATCTCGCGTCGGTGGCGTGGAATCTCGTTCTGGCTGCTGTCTGTAACGTCAAACGCACTCGGAGCTCCACGTTGCGGGGCGTTGGCCCCGATTACGGCAACGTATGGCAAAAAGATCGCCCCGGCGAAGAGCAGCAGCCGCACGGGCAGCGGAGCGGGCACGGTGAAGGCGAGAATCAGGCATACCAGCCGGATGCCCATCTTGATGAGATAGTTTTTCTCGCGCTTACCGATGTCCTCGCTCAGCGACGGTTGCGCGTCGGTCACCTGGTGGACCGTGTGCCGTCTGCGCCATCTCTTCACACCTCCAACCTAGACCTCGCCTCCGGCGGGTGTGAAAGTGCGTGCGACCATGGCCTCCTCGGCAAGGAGGACGCGATGACGGATCGTACGTACCGGGTGACCGAGATAGTGGGCACGTCGGGGGAGAGCATCGAGGCGGCTGTTCGCAACGGTGTCCGGCGCGCCTCGCAGACCCTGCGTCACCTCGACTGGTTCGAGGTGACCGAGGTCAGAGGGCACATCGTCGACGGCGAGATCGGGCACTTCCAGGTCGGCATGAAGGTCGGCTTCCGCCTCGAGGACACCTGACCGGGACGTCGGGCCGCCGCACGGTGCCGCACGGTGCCGGACAGGCCCGATTGACCTATCCGGCAGGTCTGACCTGCCTAACTGGCCTGGCTGACCGTCGACATGTTGAAGTCGGGCACCCTGATCGGGGGCATGACGGCGCGGGTGAAGTAGTCGTTCCATTCGCGGGGCAGGGTCTGCTCGGCCGCCCCGATCTCGGTGAGGCGGCCGAGCAGGTCGACCGGGCTCTCGTTGAAGCGGAAGTTGTTCACCTCGCCCACGACCTCGCCGTTCTCCACCAGGTAGACGCCGTCGCGGGTGAGCCCGGTCAGCAGCAGGCTCTGCGGGTCCACCTCGCGGATGTACCACAGGCAGGTGAGCAGCAGGCCCCGCTCGGTCGAGGCGATCATCTCCTCCAGGGATCGGCCGCCCTCGGGCCCCGACATGATCAGGTTGTCTATCGCCGGGGTCACCGGCAGACCGGTCAGCTCCGCCGTGTGCCTGGTCTGCAGCAGGTGCGTCAGCGTCCCCCCGGAGATCCAGTCGGTCGGCGCCAGCGGCATGCCGTTGTCGAACACCGAGCTCTGCCTGCTGGAGGCGTGCGCGACCACGAACGGCGCGCACTCGACGCCCGGCGCCGCGGGATCGCTGTGCAGGCGGACCGGAAGGGGGGAGAGGCTCTCCCCGGCGCGGGTGCCGCCCCCGGGCCTGGAGAAGACCGTGCGGCCCTCCAGCGCGTCCCTGGCCCCGGCCGTCCAGTACAGGTAGATCATCAGATCGGCCACGGCCGTCGGCGGCAGCAGCGTCTCGTATCGGCCCGCGGGCAGGTCGACGCGCCTCCTGGCCCACTCCAGGCGCCGGGCCAGCGAGGAGTCCAGCGCCGCCACGTCCACGTCGGAGAAGTCCCGGGTGGCCACGCCCGCCCACGCGGAGCGCCTCATGTCGGACGACTTGGCGTTGAGCTCCAGGCGTCCCGTCGGCTGGGTGTGGCGGAGCCGGACGCCCGCCGAGGTGCCGACGAAGGTGGTGGTCACGATCTGCTCGGCGAAGCCGTACAGCCTGCGCCCTCCCGCCTCGGCGGCGGCGAACGCCTCTCCGAGCGCCGGGGCGAACGTGCCGAACACCCCGATGGAGGTGGGCTCGGCGGGCAGGTCCCAGTCCGCGCAGCCGGTGCCCTCGACCATCGGCCTGGCGTCCTCGGACGGCTGCGCGTCCTCGGCCGCGTGGTCGGCCGCCGCGACGATGTCGGCGAGCTGCTCGGGGCGGACCGCCGCCCGTGAGACCACGCCGACCCCGCGCCCCGCGATCGAGATCACGGTGAGCTGCGCCGAGCGGGTCACGCCGTTGGTGGTGAGCGTGTTGCCCGCGAACCGCAGGTTGGCGCTGGAGCTCTCGTCCACGATCACGACGGTGTCGTCGGCCGTGGACAGCTCCAGGGCTCTTTCGATGATTTCCTGGGGACTCATCCCGCTGCCGCCTCGTTCGCTCACTTGCCACTCTCCTGCAGGGTGTTGAGAACGCGCACGTCGCGGAAGAGCGCCGACGGGCAGCCGTGGCTGACCGGGGCGACCTGGCCGGGCTGGCCCTTGCCGCAGTTGAACGCACCGCCCAGCACATAGGTCTGCGGGCCGCCGACGGCCGTCATCGACCGCCAGAAGTCGGTGGTCGTGGCCTGGTAGGCGACGTCGCGGAGCTGGCCGGCGAGCCTGCCGTTCTCAATCTTGTAAAACCGTTGCGCGGTGAACTGGAAGTTCGACCTCTGCATGTCGATGGACCAGCTCTTGTCGCCCACGACGTAGATGCCGCGCTCCACACCGGAGATGAGGTCCGAGGTGGACGGGCCGCCGGGGGCGGGCAGCAGCGAGACGTTGGCCATGCGCTGGATCGGCGTGTGGCCCGGGGAGTCGGCGAAGGCGCAGCCGTTGGAGGCGCCGAGCCCCTTCAGCAGCGCCATCCTCCGGTCGAGCTGGTAGCCCACCAGGAGGCCGCCGGAGACGATGTCGAACCGTCTGGTCGCGACGCCCTCGTCGTCGTAGCCGATCGTCGCCAGGCCGTGCTCCGTCGTGCGGTCGCCGACGACGTTCATCAGCGGCGAGCCGTACACCAGCGTGCCGAGCAGGTCGAAGGTGGCGAAGCTGGTCCCGGCGTAGGCCGCCTCGTAGCCGAGGGCACGGTCCAGTTCGGTGGCGTGCCCGATGGACTCGTGGATCGTCAGCCACAGGTTCGACGGGTCGACGACCAGGTCGTAGCGTCCGGCCTCGACCGAGGGGGCCCCGAGCTTCTCCGCGAGGTGCTCGGGGATGCGGGCCAGCTCGCCGGGGAAGTCCCAGGCGGTGCCGGTGAGATACTCGTAGCCCCGGCCGGCCGGCGGGGCGAGCGTGCGCATCGACTCGAAGCGGTCGCCCTCGGCCTTCATCGCCTCCAGCTGGGGATGCACGCGCACCCGCTGCTGGACGGTCGAGGTGCCCGCCGTGTCGGCGTAGAACTTCTGCTCCTTGACCTGCATCAGCGAGGCCTGGACGTGGTCGACCCGCGCGTCCCTCAGCAGCCCCTCCGACCAGTCGGCGAGCAGGGCGACCTTGTCGCGCATCGGGACCTCGAACGGGTCGACGTCGTAGGCGGAGACCCAGGTGACCCCGGAGTGGACCGGCTCGGGGGCCAGCTCGACGGGCTCGCGGTTGACCGGCGCGGAGACGACGGCCACCTCGATCGCCTGCTCGGCGACCCGCACGGCCGCCTCGGCGGTGAGCTCGACGCCGGCCGCGAACCCCCACGTGCCGTCCTTGACGACCCGTACGGCGTAGCCCAGGTCGTCGGCGTCGCTGGAGCCCTCGAGACGGGCGTCCGACAGGCGCAGAGTCTCCGCCCGGATGCGCTCGAACCGGAAGTCGGCATGCTCGGCGCCGAGGTCACGGGCGCGCTGCAGGGCCGCGTCCGCCAGCCGCCTCATGGGCAGGGCGAGGAAGTCGGGATCGATCTGGCGCATGTCAACGATCCTAGCCCTGTGATCTTGTCCCTCACGGACAAGAGGTTTACCCCCGGGTAGCCGATACCGTCGGGTTCATGGCTCGATCTGTTCTCGTAACCGGCGGCAATCGCGGCATCGGCCTCGCGATCGCCCGCGAACTCGCCAAGGCCGGTGACGCCGTCGCCGTGACCTACCGTTCCGGACAGCCCCCTGAGGGACTGTTCGGCGTGCGGTGCGATGTGACCAGCACGGCCGACGTCGACGCGGCGTTCGGGAAGGTCGAGGCCGAGCACGGCCCGGTCGAGGTGCTCGTCGCCAACGCGGGCATCACCAAGGACACGCTGCTGCCGATGATGAAGGAGGAGACCTTCACCGACGTCATCGACACCAACCTGACCGGCGCCTACCGGGTGGCCAAGCGCGCCACGCGCGGCATGCTCAAGCTCAAGCGCGGCAGGATCGTGCTGATCTCCTCGGTGGTGGGCATGCTCGGCTCTGCGGGGCAGAGCAACTACGCCGCCTCCAAGGCGGGACTGATCGGCTTCGCCAGGTCGGTGGCCCGGGAGCTGGGCTCGCGGGGCATCACGGTCAACGTGGTCGCCCCGGGCTTCGTGGAGACCGACATGACGGCCGAGCTCGACGAGGCCTACCAGGAGCAGATCCGCAAGAGCATCCCGCTGGGCCGCTACGCGAGCACGGAGGAGATCGCGCGCGTGGTCAGGTTCCTGGCGGGTGAGGACGCCGCCTACATCACCGGGGCCGTGATCCCCGTCGACGGCGGCCTGGGAATGGGGCACTGACAATGGGAATCCTCGAAGGCAAGCGCATCCTGGTCACCGGCGTCCTGACCGACGCCTCCATCGCCTTCTCCGTGGCCAAGCTGGCCCAGCAGGAGGGCGCGCGCGTCGTGCTGACCGGGTTCGGCAGGCTCAGCCTGGTCGAGCGCATCGCCAAGCGGCTGCCGGAGCCGCCGCCGGTGATCGAGCTGGACGTGCAGAACACCGAGCACCTCGACTCGCTGGCCGACCGGGTCGGTGAGCACCTGGAGGGCCTCGACGGCGTGGTGCACTCCATCGGCTTCGCCCCGCAGAGCTGCCTCGGCGGAAACTTCCTCAACACCTCGTGGGAGGACGTGTCGACCGCCCTGCACATCTCGACCTACTCGTTCAAGTCCCTGGCCGTCGCCTGCCTGCCCCTGATGAAGGAGGGCGGCTCGGTCGTCGGGCTCGACTTCGACGCGAGCAGGGCCTGGCCCGTCTACGACTGGATGGGCGTGGCCAAGGCCGGTCTCGAGTCCTGCTCCCGCTACCTGGCCCGCGACCTCGGCAAGCACGGGATCCGCGTCAACCTGGTGGCCGCGGGGCCGCTGCGCACCATGGCGGCCAAGAGCATTCCGGGCTTCGCCGAGTTCGAGGACAGCTGGCCCGAGAAGGCGCCGCTCGGCTGGGACCTGAACGACACCGTGCCCGCCGCCAAGGCGTGCCTGGCGCTGATGTCGGACTGGTTCCCCGCCACGACCGGTGAGATCGTGCACGTCGACGGCGGCGTGCACGCGGTCGGCTCCTGACGTCCGCCGGTCTCCGCCGCTCCTGAGACGTCCGTCCTGAGGCCTCCCGCCGGTCGGGGAGGGGGAGAGTGTTGCCCGGATTTTGTTTTTATAGGTGGTCGGCGGAGAATTTAAAAAA